>VGXL01000050.1 GCA_016873315.1 Phycisphaerae bacterium
TCCTGAGGTCCTTGCAGAAGTGTTCGACGAAGAAGCCCGGCGCAAAGTCACCGCGCAGGATGCGGGGGCCGAGGTTATTGACGCTCCAACTGCCCGCCGCGCCGCCACCCACGCTCTCAAGGACCTTCGTTGAATCGAGTCCGCTGCTCTGCGCATACGCCAGTGCCTCGCAGAGACCGAGCATCGAGCTCGCGATCAGGATCTGGTTCACCATCTTGCAGTGCTGTCCCATGCCTGGACCGCCGTGATGCACGATCGTCTTGCCCATCGAAGCCAGCAGCGGGCGCACCGCATCGATCGTCGCGGCGTCGCCGCCCACCATGATGCTGAGCGCCGCGTTGCGTGCGCCGAGGTCGCCACCGGACACCGGAGCGTCGATCGACGCCACGCCGAGGGAACCAGCGAACGCCGCGAGCGCTCGCGCGAGCGTGGGCGTGCTCGTGGTCATGTCGATGATGATGCGTGGGCGGACCTGCGCGCTCAGCGTTCCATGGGGCCCGCGATGGACGGCTTCGACATCGCTCGGATAGCCCACCATGGAGATCGCCACATCGCATGAGTCAGCGGCGACAGCCGGCGAGTCGCACCATGTTGCGCCCGCAGCAAGCACATCGGCCGCACGGTCACGCGTGCGCGTCGTGATGCGCAGTTCGTGACCTGCGTTGATGAGATGAAGGGCCATCGAACGACCCATCACGCCAGTGCCGATCCATGCCACGCGCATCAGGACCTCCTGCCGCGCCTGACGCGGCCTGCTCTGCAACGACAAGGCCTGCCGGGCGCACTCGCGCGGCAGGCCTTGACAACGGAGAGGGTGGGATTCGAACCCACGAGCAGGACAAGCCCGCTACTAGTTTTCGAGACTAGCTCCTTCAACCGCTCGGACACCTCTCCTGAGGGATGCGAAGTATGCCGTGCAGGATGCGGTCGGTCAAACGGTCCGGCTATCAGCCAGTCCAGTTGCTCAGAAGGATGCCAAGGTCCGCGCCGTCGACCACGCCGTTGCCAGTCAGATCGGCTCCAGCGTTGGCCGATCCCCAAGCGCTGAGCAGCGCACCGAGATCCGCGCCGTTGACGGCGCCATCGCCGTTGATGTCGCCTGGAATGCCGTGAGGCTCGCACGCGTCGGCCGTGCCGTTGCCGTTGGCATCGGCGCAGGTCGTGCCCATCCCCTGCCAACTCGCGCCGGCTGCGACAGCATCCGCTTGCGTCAGGATCAAACAGAATCCGTTCGGAAAGCACGCCGCGCCGACCGGATCAGGACAGTTGATCGTCGCGCAGGTCGTGTTGTTTCCTTGGTAGTTGCCGCCCAGTGCAGCGCACTCACCGGGCGACACGGGTCCGGCGCAGGTGCCGTTGGGCAAACAGCACGCGCCAGTCGGGAAGCACACATATCCAGAGCAGGTTTGGCCGACCGGACCAGGCACGCCGCCGGCAGCCACGCAGTTCGCGTACGAGAGCGCAACGCAGCCGCCCGTCGAAGCGAAGCAGCACGGCACGTTGCCGGTGGGCTGACACGTCGACGAGGTACACGCCACGCCAGCGCCCTGCCATCCACCCTGAAGCGCTTGGCACTCGGCTTGAGTCAACGACTGGCAACCTTGGCCATTGGGCAGACAGCACGCCCCTGTGGGTGGTGTGCAATTCACGCTGGTCCATGTGGCGCGCATGACCCAGTCACCGCTAGGACGACAGCCTGATGGCAACTCACTGAAACGCTTCCAACCCGGAGGGCAACCAAGGATCCCGCAATTGATGGCGTTCAACCAGTTGTGGGTCGGCTGTGCGAGTCCGCTCGTGTCCGTCGCAGGGAACGCGTTGCTCGTCGACGGCGGTGCCGTGTAGCACGGATTCGCCGTTTGGTTGTTGTGCTTGACGATGCGGTATGCAATCGAGAACGCGTTGCTCGAGTTGGCGTTGATGTAGATCTGTTCAGGATCCGAGGGCTCGACGAGGAATTGCACATTCACGCCGTTGGTCCCCGGTCCCATCTGAATGTGCGGAATGAGGTCGCCGTCGGAGTCGATGCTGAACACGGGTGTGCCGGTGCTCGGCAATCCCTCGTAGATCGTGATGCCCCACTCGGTCGTGGTCGCCGTCGTGGCCGACTGCGTTCCAAAGATCATCTCGGCGAGGTCGAGTCGAATCGGGAACGCGTTCGCCGGAATGACCCAGCTCACGGCCGCGGACTCATTCTGCGCAAATCCGCCTTGAAGGATGTACTGCCCACCCGTGAACGAGGCGTCGGTGTGGGCGCTCACCACCGGATCGCACTGGCCGGCAAGCGAGCCATCCTGAGTCTGACGACTGCGTCGATGGACGACGCGCACGATGTCGGGCTCGCCAGTCTGGATCGGTAACGGGTTCTGGCGTGGCCCGAGGTCGTCGGCCAAGACCGTCGAAACGGCCGCTGCAGCGAGCACAGAGGCGATCAGGCGCATGCGGTGGGCTCCTTGTCCCCGGAAGGCTAACACCGCCCCGACCAGATCCAAGGATCGGACGGGCTTCCCGCCATGGAAATGCGCGCCCGGGTTGGATCCTTTGGGCGAATCGGCGCCGTTGCGCACTTCTGGATGTGGTACGCCGTCAGCGCTCGAACTCAGCGGCTGCCGGGTTCAGGCAGGTTGCTGGCTTCGTAGTCGATCGTGATCTTGTCCTGAAGGATCTCTTCGATCACGACTTCGAGATCGCTCATGCTGCCGCGTTCGACGAGCGGGCGAGCGCCGTCGATGAGCTCGCCAAGGCGGCGCTGGATGAGGGCGGTCAGCTTGAAGCGACCTCCCATCTTCTCGACGATGGCATCGCTCTTCAGGGCTTCGATCATGGTGGCTCCTTGGGGCCGCCCTGTGGAAGGCGGCGAGTTCCGTACGATAGGGGAAACCCCTTGCCACCGCAAGGGTTCCACCCATGCTCCAGACCCTACGCCGACATGTCCTGCAGCGGGTCCTCTGGCGGTTCCGCCTCGGGGACGGCTGGCCGCTCCTCGTGGCCGCCGGGGCCCTGGGGGCCCTGATGGGGCTGGCCGCGGTCGGATTCATGGCACCCATCCACTGGCTGGAAGCCTGGCTCGAACGGGAGGCTCACCTAGGCGGCTCGCTGCCATGGCTGGTTGTCTTTGCGCCCGTGGCAGGCGCGCTCGCCAACGGCGTGATCCTTGCGGTGATCGCCAACCCGTTCCGCGGGCACGGTGTGTCGCAGGTCATCTGGTCGGTCGCGCGGGATCGATCACGCCTTCCCGCACCACTCGCGGTTCGCCAGTGGCTGGGCAGCACGGCCACGATCGGTTCCGGTGGATCGGCAGGACCTGAAGGCCCGATCGTCACGATCGGGTCGGTCGTGGGCAGCAATGTCGCGCAGCTCATTCGCGCGGATCCCGCTCAGCGCACTCTGCTCTTGGGCTGCGGCGCCGCGGCGGGTCTTGCGGCCGTGTTCAGTGCGCCACTCACGGGCGTCTTCTTTGTGCTCGAAGTGCTGCTGCGCGACTTCTCGCTTCGCACCTTCGCGCCGGTCGTGTTCGCAAGCGTGCTCGGCGCCACGACCGCGCAGTCGGTGCTGCGATCAAACGCTCCCGTGATGGGTGTCGATCCCGCGGTCTATTCCGGCGCTCGATTCGGCATGGCCGATCTTCCGGCGTTCGTGGTCGTGGGCGCGGCGTGCGGCGCCTGCAGCGTGCTCTTTTCGATCGTGCTGCGCCGGACCGCGAGCGTCTTCGGACGATTCCCGCTACCGCGGCTTCTCCTGCCTGCCGTCGGCGCCCTGCTGCTCGCCGGACTCGGCGTGGCGTGGCTCAGGATCGTCGGCGAAACGACGGGCCAGCCACCGTTTTATTCCAATGGATACCGCCTGATTGAATCGTTGTGCTCAGGCGCAACGCAGGCCGGTCATGCAACTGGCTGGCTGGTGCTGCTGCTTGCCTCGCTGCTGGGTTTGAAAATCGTGGCGACCTCGTTCACGCTCGGTTCGGGTGGATCGGGCGGCCTGTTCGCGCCGAGTTTGGTGTGCGGCGGCTTGATCGGCGCGCTGGTCGCAGCGATCGTGAACTCGGTCGAAGCCCTTCCGGACATTCACCCCGCCCTGTGCGTCGTCACGGGCATGGGTGCCTTCGTCGCCGGCGGCGCCCACGCGCCGCTCGCGGGCATGATGCTCGCTTACGAAATCACGCGCGACTACACCGTCATGCTGCCGCTGATGCTGGCGGTCGTCACGGCGCTGGCGGTCGCGCGCGCCCTCAAGCGCGAGAGCTTGTACACCGAGGACCTGATCAGCTACGGGCTGAACCTGGGCTACCAACGCGACTGGAATCGGCTCGAGCGGACGACCGTCGCCGATCTGGTGCTCGAGGAGCCGACCCGGGTCTGGCGAAGTGACTCCGCCGACGGCATCATCGCGCGGATCAAGTCCGGCTTGCCCGGCGATGCCATCGTGCTCGGTCCTGACGGTCGCTACGAGGGCATGGTGCTCGATGCCGATGTTCGTTCCATCGTCGCCTTCAGCGAGATCGCGCCGCTGCTCACCGTGGATGAATTGGTCCGCCGCGATGTGCCGCGTGTGTCGGCCACCGACAGCTTGGACGAGTGCATGCGCAAGTTCGGTCGGACCTCAAGTGCCAGCCTGCCGGTCGTCGATCGCGTGACCGGGGAGTGCTCCGGCGTGGTGCAGCGCACGACGGTGCTGGAGGCCTACAGCCATGACGGCGGTGCCTGAGCCAGGCTGTCCTAGGACGCCGGCACGGCGGCTGCGCTTTGGCGCCGCGATGCGCGTGAAGTCAGGCGCTGACTTCGCGCAGGCCTACAAGCTCGGCGTTCGGGATGATGCCCGATGGGTCGTGGTCTACGGCCGCGCCAACGGTTGCACGCATGCGCGGCTTGGGCTGAGCATTTCGCGCAAGGTTGGTGGCGCAGTCGTTCGCAACAGGCTCAAGCGGTTGCTCCGCGAGGCGTTTCGTCTTCGCCAGCATGAACTCGCGCCGGGAATCGACCTGATCGTCGTGGGTCGCCCGCACGAATTCCGACCCGTGGCGGACTATGAAGGCGTGTTGGTCCGCGCGTCGTCTCGGCTCGCCGCACGGCTGTCGCCTGGAACGGGATCGAAGCCGGAACTGCCCCACGGGTGACATCGCGCGATGCGACACGCCGTGAGCCAGCTTCCGCGACATGCGCCGTGCAGTTCGAGCGCACGCACGCCGTAGTGCGAGCACGATGGCTCGAACCGGCATTGACCACCAAGCAGATGGCCGAGCGAGCGCTGGTAGAGCCGAATGAGGGCGATGCCAACTCTGGCGAGGACGCTGGGTCGCGCGCTCATTCTTCGATCACCGGATTGCGCAGGTTGCCGACGCCGAGGATCGAAACCTCGACGAGGTCACCGTGCTTCAGGAAGACTGGCGGCGTGCGCCCTGCCCCGACGCCCGCGGGCGTCCCGGTCAGGATCACCGTTCCGGCCAGAATCGTGGTCCCCTGAGAGAGTTCGCTGACGATGCGAGCCACGCCGAACACCATGCCATCGGTGCCGGCATCCTGCATGATCGTGCCGTTGACCCGCGTCACGATGCGCAGGGACTGGGGATCGGGGACGGACGACGCGGGGATCGGCGCGCTCATGGGGCAGAACGAATCGAAACTCTTGCCACGGCAGAACTGACCGCCAGAACCCTTGAGTTGCCACCAGCGTGCGCTGACATCGTTGGCCACCGCGTATCCGGACACGAACTTGAGCGCGTCGTCCACGGACACATCCTTGCAATCGCGGCCGATGATGACGGCGAGCTCACCTTCCCAATCGACCTGCGGGCCGTTCGACCGACAGATTGCTGGGATGCGGATCGCGTCTCCATCGCCCACGAGCGAGGCGGGATTCTTGGTGAACACCATCACATGCTCCGGCGGCTTGCTGCCCATCTCCGTCGCGTGGTCGAGGTAGTTCTTGCCGATGGCCATGATGGCCGGTGGGCGTTGCATGTCCCCGAGGCTAGCGCAGGCCCAGCGCGCCCGCGATCACTTCGTCTCGGCGTCGCTGCTGCGCCCACCAGAGGGCTGATCAGCCTTCCGCGCGGCTTCTGCAGCGCGGGCGGCGCGGAACTCTTCCATGCCCGGCGGCTCGGGAAGCGCGCGCTCGATCGGCAGCATCTGGGACAGCGGATTCGCCGCGTACTCCGAGGCCAGCGGGGCCTTGATGTCGTCGTACACGAGTCGCCGTTGCTCTTCGGGCGCCTTGTTGTACATCGTCAGGCGGTCGTAGATGGGCTGCGACGAATCGAGCATGACCTTCTGGAAGACGAAGCGAACACTGTCCCGCAGGTCGCTCACCAGGTCAGCCATGCGCTTCTCGCCGAAGCGATTGACGAAGTCGTAATAGCGATTGCCTTGGAAGAAATCGATCAGGTGGCGCGACTCGCGGATCGCATCCTCAAGGATCTTGGGGCGGTTGAGCAAGAGACCTTCGCGGAAGCCGCGCTCGAGCCAACCGTACACATCTCGACGCGCATACTCGGGCTGATACTCGTACTCACCGCGCGTGGTGTTGACCACGAATGTGTCGAGCTGCGACTCGTACTTGCTGTTGGGGATCAGGCCAGTTCGGCCGAACAGGCGGTCGAGCCGATCAAGGATCGCCTGCGCGCCCTCGTAGTCACCGATGTGATAGAGCTCGCACACCGCGCTCGACATGAAGTTCTCGTAGAAGTCGCAGAACGTGTCGCCGCCCGCGCCGCGGGTTCCGTAGTGTTTTTCGTAGAGCGTGGTGAAGTAGCGGTCGATCGACTTGATCCAGCGCGGATCGGTGAGGCGCCCCGGGTTGTCGCCGCTGAACGGGTCGTAGATCACGAGCCCGCTGCGCGCCATCGCCTGCATTGCCTGAATCGACACGCGGTCGTTGTTCACGATCTTGTAGACGTCGTCGTCGGTGTTCGAGCGCTTTTCGGCGATCCGCTGGCCGAGCGTGGCCCAGTAGTACGCGTGAGCCTGGGGATGGCGCCAGTCGAGCGGCCCCGCATCCCGCGTGAACTCCCACATCACGACCGGGTCCATGTTGTAGTCCTCCCGAAGGACCTTCTTGCGCAGGAAGAGAATCAGCGTCCGGAGCGCAGCTTCGTTGGCGGGATCGGCGAAGACGCGGTCGAACTCGGCGTAGACGGGATCGTTCGCCTTGTACCGCTCGTCGAGCTGCAGCAGCCTTGCGTACGGGCTCTCCTTGACGGCGGCCCACCGTCCATGGTTCATGAGGAACTCTTTGTCGAGCGCGAACTGGAATCGGCGATCGAACCCCGAAAGGCCGGTGGTCAGGCGTTCCACAAGCGCCTTCACGCCAGGAGTTCTCGCCTCGGCCTGATCGAGCGTGTCTGGTGCATCCTTGATCGCCTCGATCCAGGCGACACGCTGGTCCATCGGAACCGGCGGCGTGCCGAGCAGCATCTGCCACTCGCGTGCGAGCTCGCGCTTGTAGTGCAAGTGCGCGTCATCTGAGTAGCTGTCGACCTTGTGCGCGAACCAGAACGCCAGTTCCTTGTACAGGATCAAGTCGTTCGGGTTGTAACGGATGCCCCGGTTTCGAACGAGGTCGATCCCCGCCTTGACCCACGACCAACGCTCGTCGGGCGTGTTCGTCAGGACGGAAATGTTGTAGGCCATGTTGTGGCCATGGAAGGCCCACACTTCACCGAAGCGCGGCTGCAACTTCGTGATGAGATCCGCGTCGGCCATCGCCTCGTGGAAGAGGCCGGCCTGCTTCTGCCAGGTCGCCTTGATCCACAGGTAGTCGACGATGATGCCTCGAAGCGTGCCGATGGCCGTGCCAAGCGCGACGATCGGCGGCGCGCCCTCGACCGACACATCGGTGTATCGCATGCCACGCTCGTCGCTGACCGCGACGATTCGTGGCAGCAGCGCACCGCCGCCCAAGAGCGCCGCGATGGCCAGGGCAACACACGCCAGTTGGATGAGGCGATCACGCATCGTTCAGCCCACCCCGCTGTAGATCGCAAGTTCCTTGCGGCGGAACCCAAGCCAGCCAAGCGCGAGAGCGAGCCCGGTCCAGCCGATCCCGATGAAGAGCGCCGACTGGACGAGCGCACTCAGACCAATCGCTCGACCGTCGACGAGCGCGTCGACTGGCTTGGTCGCGCCAAACGCACCGAGCAGCCACTGGCTGGTGAACGCGATGCCCTTCACGCCCAGCTGCACCCACTGCAGCACGACCGGCGTCTCCTCGGCGATGCGGTACTGATCGACGCTGATCTGGATGAACGGCGCGAGCTGCGCCGCCACGAAGATCGTGAACGCCAGCAAACACGCGACGCCGAAACTCAGCAAGGTCGCGCTCGCGACGCCGAGCATGGCGAGGAAGGCGAGCTTGGTCCACTGCACGCCCATCGCCCGCGCGAAGTTGCCACCGAAACTGCCGACGGTGTACAGGATCTCGATGCCGTCGGGATCGAAGACGATCGTTCCCTCGCCCGGCGTGAAGTTCGTACCGTCGAAGCCAAGCGACATGATCTCGACGGTCAGGTCGCCGTTGGCGTCGATGAGGCTCGCCGGAATGGGCAGGACGTTGGCCTGCACGGGAACGAACTGCTTGTCGACCCACGAACCATCGGCGAACCGGAAGATCACCGGATGCTGCTCGTGGGAGTCGTCCTGACCGAGGTGGAACTCGTAGCGCAGCGTGACCTGCTCAGTGCCAGCGGGAACCGCCACATCGCGGAAGGTGAACGCCTTGCCCTGCCCCGCTGGGATCGCGCGCTGCTGCGTGCCGAAGGCGGTGATGCGTTCATCCGCAAGCTTGACGCGCGTGTCGTAGAGATCGCGCTCGCCCGATTCGATCTCAGCCTTCAGTACGGGATCGCTCTCGATCGCCTGATCGACCATCTCGACGAGCCGCTCGGGCTGAAGCGATTCGTACTCAGCGAGTCGACCCTGGCGCGCGACGAGCACTTCCTCGCGGACGGCCCGCGCATCGAGCGGATCGGCGGCGGGCCTCAGCGATAGGTACTGCACATAGACCACGATGCAGGTTGCGCCGACGAGCAAGATGCCCGTGTTGACGGCCATGATGCCGAGCCACTTGCCCAGCATGTACTGCGCACGCGAGACCGGCTTGGTCAAGAGTTGCCAAATCTGGCGATCGCGCATTTCGAAGGCGACGGTCGAACACGCCAGGAGCAGCGTCATGACCGACGCCACGCTGAACACCAGGCCGCAACCGCGGCTGATGAAGGTCTGAATCTGGTAGCGGAGCGGCGAAGCGGGGTCGATTGAGAGCGGCAGGATCGGGAGCACCACGAGCAGCAGTCCGATGAACGCCACACTGATGCGCTGGCGTTGCGCCTCGCGCATGACGGTGGCCGCGATCGCGAAGATCGGCGATGCACCTGAGAGAATCACTCCGAGCACGCCGACGACGAGGAGGAACGACAGCGCCAGCGCACCGATGCCCACGATCGCCAACGCGATCGGAACTTCGCCGAACCAGACGGCCACGCCACCCGCGATTCCCGACAGTCCCGCGATGACGAACAGGTGCAGCGCGAGCCCGGACCAGATGCAACCCAGAGCGAGCGCGAGGAGCGCCACGATCAAGCTCACGCAGTTTCCAAGACTCTGTACGAGCCCCGCCGGCGCCCATGTGGGCAGCGTGGGCGAGACGAGCACGCGAGCCAAGTCGTCGACGCCGACGAGCTTCCCCTCGGCGTCAGCCATGCGCGGGACCATGGCCATCACGCGTGGACCGCCGTAGGTGAACCCACCAATCGTCAACTCGCCACGGTCCAGAAGCGCGACGCCTTCGGGCGTGCGATCGTCAAGGTCAATCGTGGACAGCACCGTCTGCATCTGCGCGCGCAGATCCTGTGCGCGGACCGCTGCGACCACGAGTGGCATCGCGGAACCAACGATGACGAGCGCCGCGACGATCGACAACACCACCTTGCCCCGCAACGACTGGGCGAAGCCGGCGAATCGATCGATCCTCGACCGGAGGGCGAACATCAGCCCTTCGTTCCCTTGGACCGATCATCGTGGTCGCCCAGAAGTCCCTCGATGAGCGAGCGATCGATGTCCTTGCCCGAAGCCTTGGGTGTGGATCCCATCGAAGGGCTCGATGGCAAAGGTTGGACGGTCGGAGAAGCCGATGCCGCAGACGAAGGTGTCGTCGATGACGGCGTCGACGCGGCAGCTGGCGTCGCGCCCGAGACCTTCGTCGACTGGGCACCGCTCAACTCGGCGAGCACATCCTGCTGCGCGGTGGGTGAAGCGTCCGCCTTCGGAGCTGGCGTCGCCGGTCGATCCTCACTTCGCTTGAGATCCTCGACGAGTTCGCGACCTTCCGCCTGCGGTGCGAGTTCGGCCCCACCTCCAAGGAAGCGTGCTGTGTGTCCACCTTGGAGCGCGCCGCTTGTGGCAGCATGCTCGGCTTGTGCCTTGGCAACAAGCCCCATGAAGAACTCTTCAAGGCGCTGGCGCGCAGGCTGCACCGACTCGACGGCCACGCCTTCCTCGCGGCGGACGAGTTCGTCGATGCGACCGATGGTGGCGGTGCGAAGCTTCGGCAGACGAATGATCGTGTGCTCACTGTCGCTCAGCAGTTCGTTGGCGGTCCCCTGCGCACGGATTCGTCCGCCGTACAGGATCACCATGCGCGTGCACACATCCTCCACATCCGCGAGCAGGTGGCTCGAGAGCAGGATCGTCTTGCCCCGTCGACCCAGCTCAATGAGGAGTTCCTTGACCTGATGCGTGCCGACCGGATCAAGGCCGCTGGTCGGCTCGTCAAGGATCAGGAACTCGGGATCGTTGATGAGCGCCTGCGCGAGGCCCAGTCGACGCGCCATGCCCTTGGAGAACTCCCCCACCGCGCGATGCGCCACATGCTGCAGCCCGACCATTTCGAGCAGCTCGTCGACGCGCTCGCGGCGCATCGCACGGCGCTGGCCGAAGAGTTTGGCGTAGTACTCGAGCGTCTCGCGAGGATTCAGGAAGCGGTACAGGTACGACTCTTCCGGCAGGTAGCCGATGCGGCTCTTGACCGATACATCGCCCGGATCGCGACCGAACACGCTGAGCTTGCCGCGCGATCGGCGCAAGAGACCCAAGATCATCTTGATCGTCGTGCTCTTGCCGCTGCCGTTGGGACCCAACAGTCCGAAGATCTCGCGCTCACGGATCTCGAAGTCGATGCCATCGACCGCGCGGGCTTTCGACCGCATCCAGAAATCTGAAAAGTCCTTCGTCAGGCCGATCGCCTCGACGATGGGACGAGCCTGCTCGCTTGATGCGGTCATCGGTCGCTCCTCGCGCGGTCAGGGCTGCGCGAAGCCCTTCTTGCCGTCCTTCTCCAGACGTCGGCCGGCCTTGTCAATCAGGATCTGCCGGCTGCCGATCTGGAACGCGGGATCCTGCGCGCCAAGCATCTGCGCTTCGAGCTTCTTGCGCTCGAGCTCAGCATTGCGTCGGGCCTGCATGATGTCGTTGGCGCTCTTGATGGCCACATCGAGCGCGCCCGTGCCCTGCGGCACCGAGAAGACTTCGGTCGTGGGCGAGGTCAGCGTGTCGCGCAGTGCCTCGAGCCACAACTGGCGGACGAGCTGGCGCGGGTTCTCGCGAAAGCTCGGCGCGAGGCTCGCGAGCCGTCGTTGCTCGGCACCGAGCGAGGCTTCGATCTGGACCTGGTAGGCGCGGCCGCGCGACACGGTGCGGGAGGCCATGCCACCGATGTCCGGCTGCTCAAGACGGTGCCCGATGTCGGCGAGCTTGGCATCGGCCAGTTGCTTCGTTTCTGGCTTCGCGGGATCGACTTGCGAGAGCAAGCCCTCGTACGCGGCGATCATGTCAAGGATCTCGCCGTAGCGCGGACCAGCGGCTGCCAGCAATCGCGTATTGGCGTCCTGTCGGGCCTTCTCGACAGCGGTCTTGGCATCTTCTCGCGCTGCCTGCACAGCCTGCACGGCATTGCGCACCGCCAGCGGCGCGATGCGCTCGGGAATCTGCACACTGACCAGTTGCAGACCGCTCTGCATGCGGTCGAGCTGAGATTGCGCTCGCTCGCGGACCATCTGTGCTGGCAAATCCCGCTGCTCGAGCAAGTCAACGAGCGTGAGCTGCGCAGCCGTCTGCACCATGGCTGCGCGAACCGCCAAGCGAACGAGCGCGTCGCGACGCTCCCAGTCAAACGATCGCACCAGTTGCACTGGATCAGCCACGCCATACTCAACGACGAGTTGGACATGCGCCAGGTCACCGTCCGCCGTGATGAGCGAACCATCGACGCCAGGACGGATCGGCTTGGAGGTGTCGGCGCCTTCGGTCGCCTGATCAAGCGTGACCATGTCGCCGTTGGACCGGAACCAGAATTCATGGCGCAGGTCGACCACGCGCTTCTGCTCGAACGCCACGACCTGCCCGACCGGATACGGCCAGAAAGGTTGCAACCCCGGCGACAGGGCTTCTTCACCCGGTGCACCTTCGATCGCACCGAAGACGGTCCGCACGCCGGTGAATCCCTCTTGCACGGTTTGGAAGCCCGAGAAGAGGAACGCCACGACCAGACCCACGATGGCGAACTGGAGCAGTCGGTACGAGAGCTTGAGCGCGTCGGCCAGGCTCTGGTTCGCGGGGTTCATCGCCGCACGGACCGAAGCGACATCGCTCGCCGCCGTCTCGACCGCGAAGTCGGCGTGAGCCGCGCGCCGCGGATGCGCAGCGACGGGTTCGGTACCCGCTGGATCGGTCGAGTCGCCGTCGCTCACTTCGATCCCTCCTTGGCCGGCTGGGGAATGCCCTTGCCGTCGGTCGGTGCATCGAGATCGACCAAGTGGAACGGTGCCTTGCTCGTGTCGGTGATGAAGGTCGTGCTCCCCGAGAGCCCCGCGCGCAACGTGTCGAGCCAAGCGAGGAAGATCGCCAAGTCTGCATCCTCGCGCATCTGCTCGTAGTAGCGCGTGGCTTGCTCGTTACCAACGGCCTCGATGTTCGCGGCCCACTGTTCGGCGAACTTGCGAATCGTGTCGGCCTGGCTCGCGGCCTGGCTCTTGATCGCATCGGCTTCGCTGTTGCCCTTGCTTTCTTCGAGGTTGGCCAGAGTTTCCTGCACCGTCGCCATGCGGCGGAGCACGGCCACGGTCGTCTTCGGGGGAAGGACGATTTGACTGATGCCGACATCCACCGGCTCGACGCCGGGCGCGCGCGTCTTCTTCAAGTCAGCGAGGATCGCATCCTCAGCTGCGGCAATCTTGCTGTCGGGACCGATCAGCTCGTTGAAGGAGTACTGGCCGATCGCGCGCACGGCTCCCTGGAGCTGCGTCTCGAGTTCCTTGCCAGCCTTCTCCAGCGTGCCGAACGAGGTGTAGAACTGCAGCGGACCGTCGCCAGCAGCATCGATGCGCCAGAGCAGATAGGCCTGCACCACCACTTGCTGGCCGTCGCGCGTGAGCACCGTCTCGAGCGGGCTCTCGATGAACTGCCGGCGCACATCGAGCTTGACCGCGCGATCAATGAAGAACGGCGCCTTCAGGTGCATGCCGGAGTCGCGTTGAATGCCGGCCGGCTTGCCCAGGCGTTCAAGCACCGCGACTTCATTGAACCCGACCGAGTAGGTCGTGTTGAAGAGCACGAGCACGAGGAGGATGATCGAACCGACGATGATGGGGATTCGCTTGCTCATGGTGGGAACGATGGTTCAGTTGCCGGACTCGCCGTCTTTGGTCAGGTAATCGCCAAGATTCAGGCCCGCCTCGGGCTCCTGCATCTCGATGTGCATGCGGACCCGGCTCGGATCCGCACCGATGACATACTTCATGCGTGCCCGGGCGAGTTGCTGGCCGAGCACATCCATGGTGCGCCGCTGTCGATAGAGCTCAGGCGCGGCGCGGAAGGCCGCTGCTTGGCCGGAGACTTCGCTCGCGTTGCGGCTCGCGTCGAGCTGGAGTTCCCAGCGTTTGGCGCGCGCCTTGGCGATCACGCTCGATGCCTGCGCGGGATTGCGCAGCAGGATCGACTCGACGGTGCGACGCAGTTCGGCAGCCTGCTCGGATCCGATGCCATGCTCGCGTTCTGCGGCGCGAAGACGCTCGATCGCTGCGACCGCGTCGCGCGCGACATCGGTGCCACCGACGACCGCGGCCATGGTCGTGTTGACCACACGCTGTGCCTCATCGAGCACCTTGCGTGCGTTTTGCGTGTCGATCGAGAGCTCCTCGAACATGCCGGCGCTCTCGCCGGGCGGTCGAAGCGCGGGAATCAGGACGCTGACCACTTCGACGCCGCATTGCTCCGCATCGAAGGCAGTCTGGATGCGGACCTTGAGTGCCGCGCCGAGCGAATCGGCATCGGGCGAGAGCACATGGTCGAGCGGCTGCGTCGCCAAGAACTGTGTCGCTTCGCGCATCGAGATCGCGCGCAGTGCGCGCTCGCGCATGGTCAGGGGACTTCGGCGCGTTCGAGCTTCGCTGGCGAACGACAGGAAGTCGATCAACCCCGTCGGCCGCACGCGGTAGTTCAGCACGATGTCGGCGTTCACGAGTGCAAACTGCGCGCTGACCGATCGGGCGGCGGCGTCGTCCTCGCCGGCCACTGGAGTCGGAGCGATCTCCTCTTCCGCGCGACGAGCCGCGGTGCTGGCGCTGACGAGGAAGGGCTTTCGTTCGGGATCATCCGGCTGGTCGCTCGCCCACGCGTAGCCCTGTTGGAGGGACTTCGGGCCAAGTTGCACCGAACGAACGGTGGCGACTGGCCAGACTTCGACCGTCTCGATCGGCCACGGCCACTTCAGGACGAGTTCGCCCTGCGACACATCGCCGACCACGCGGCCCCCGCGCAGGCGCACGGCCTGTTCGCCCGGACCGACCACGACGACCATGCTCATGCCGACGAGCAGCACCGCGGCGATCGTCGCGAGTTTCGCCACATTGCGGAGCAGGAGCTGGTAGCCCCAGCTGCTGGTGATGTCGAAGCCGAACTGGTAGTTGACGGCCTCGTTGATGCCGCGCACGATCGAATCGGGCGCCGCGAGGAGACCAAGCACCTTGCTGTCGAACGCGGCGCGCGGGATCTCGCCCATGCGGCGCGGCCGATAGAGGTTCAGCACGAAGTTCAGGACGATCTCGCCGGCGAGCCCGAAGAGCAGGAACGGGAGCACCTGCGCCATGCGCTCGAGGACCGTCGGCTGATCGACATACCGCATCGCCACGCCAACGGCCACGGCCAGCAGGACGATCGCATTGCCCACCATGACCCCCGCGCCACCGCGCAAGTTCTGCCATGCTGGGAGCGACGCCATGCCCGCGATCCACCGGCTGAACACGAAGCACAGCAGCGCGAGGAACGCACAACCGGCCAGCATCCATCCGCCATTGGACGCGACGCGGAACGCCTCGACGCTCGGCTTGGGATCGTTGAGGGCATCGAAGTAGTCCAGGATGCGCCAGCCCAGGAGCGCATAGGCACCCGCCATGACCATGCTCGCGACCGGCACGATCACGCGGTGCATGAGCTCAAGCCGACGAGCGGCGACGCGAGCATCGGCTGCGCCAGCCTCAAACACGCTCTGGCGGTCGCCGCGCGAAGCAGCGAGTTCTTCGGTCTCAAGTTCCTCGAGCCGTTCCAAGCGATGCTGATGGAATGTGATGACCAGGGCGATCCATGCCAAGGCACCAGTGAGCACCATCAAGCTGACCCAGGTCAGCGTGGTGTCCGACTGGACCCGGGCAAAGATGAGCACCAGCAACCCGACGACGAGCTGCAGGATGAGCCCGAAACCGGAAACGCGTGTGGCCTGTGAGTAGGCGAAGTGGTCGATCCGCATGGCATGCACCGGGAGGGCCCTGAGAAGTGAAGGGGGAGCCCGAACCGTGTGGGGGGGAGTGTACGCAAGGCCTCGGCACCGTGCCGGGCGCGACGAGTGACGAACGGAACGGTCGTCGGGTTCGCTTGACGCGGCCCCCCTGCCCGCCGATGCTTCCCCCCATGGGCCTCCTCGAGCAGCTCCTTGCCATCGCCCGCAACACGTTCCTGGAGTCGATCCGGCAACCCGTGGCGCTGGTGGTCACCGTGGTCGCGGGACTGCTCGTGGTCATGGCGAATCCGTTCTCGGCGTACACCATGATGGACGACGACCGGATGTTTCTGGACATGAGCCTGTCGACGGTCTTCCTGGCAGGCGCCCTGCTGGCGGCGATGCTGGCGACCAATGTCGTCTCGCGCGAAATCGAGAACCGGACCGCGCTCACCGTGATCTCAAAGCCCGTCGCGCGCGCGAGTGTCGTGCTGGGCAAGTACCTCGGCGCCGTGGCAGCGCTGCTCGCGTGCATGCTCGCGCTCATGTTGGTGCTCGCGCTCGTCGAACTGCACGGCGTGCAGCAGACCGTGCGCTCGCCGTACCACCTGCCGGTCATCGCGTTCGGCAGTGCTGCCGTGATTCTGGCGTTCGGCGTGGCGACCTGGTGCAACTACTTCTACGCGTCAAGCTTCGCGGCGGTCTTCATCACGACGGTCTCGCCGCTGCTTCTGTTGGCCTATGTGCTTGCGCTGCTCTTCGACACAGGCTTCGCGCCGCAATCGATCGCCACGGACTTCCGACCCGAGGTCTGGAAGGCCGGATTGCTCATGGCGCTCGGCGTCTCGGTGCTGTGCGCCGTGGCCGTGGCCGTCAGCACGCGACTGGGGCAGGTGCTCACGGTGACGGTCACCGTTGGCACACTGCTGCTTGGCCTGCTCAGCGACTGGTTCTTCGGCCGCACGGTGGCTGCCGGCGCGGAAAAGGTCGGCGAGACGACCTACTGGGCGAGCAAGACGGCGTGGGGCATCGTGCCGAACTTCCAGGTCTTCTGGGTCACTGATGCCGTGAACCAGGGTGTAGCGATCCCGGCGAACTACCTGGGGCTGACGGCCCTGTACGCAGCATGCTTCGTGGCTGCGGCGCTCGCGCTCGGCGTGGCGCTCTTCCAGCGCCGCGAAGTG
>VGXL01000051.1 GCA_016873315.1 Phycisphaerae bacterium
GCCTGGCGCGACGACGGGCTGCTGTGGGTGGTCATGGGACACGACGCGGCATTGCTCACACAAGTGCTCGCGGGCGCCAACGCGCCGGATCGCAGCGCGCATTCGCGCTGATCAGGTTGAGCGCGACGGTCCGCGCGCGCACCAAAGCCCGCCCCGCTCACCGATACCATCGCCCCGCCATGGCACGCGCCTACATCACGACGCCGATCTACTACGTCAACGACCGACCCCACATCGGCCACGCGTACACCACCACGCTGTGCGATGTGTGGGCACGCGCCATGCGAGCGTGCGGCGAAGACGTCTTCTTCCTCACGGGAACGGACGAACACGGCGTCAAGGTCGAGAAGAGTGCTCAGGAGCGCGGCATCAGCCCCAAGGCGCTCGCCGACGAGAACAGCGCCGAGTTTCGCCGCGTGCTCGGCACCTTCGGTCTGTCCAACGACGACTTCATCCGGACCACTGAGCCGCGTCACGAACGACAAGTCCAAGAGTTCGTGCGCCGGTTGCTCGCGAGCGGTGCGGTGTACGCCGGTGAGTTCGAGGGCTGGTACGACGAGAGCCAAGAGGAGTACATCACCGAGACCCGCGCGAAGGAGTGCAACTACCTCAGCCCGGTCAGCGGCAAGCCGCTCGTCCGCGCGAAGGAGCGCAACTATTACTTCCGCCTCAGCGCGTTCCAGGAGCGGCTCGAAGCGTTCTTCGCCGCGCATCCAGGCTTTGTCCGGCCCGAGGGACGCTTCAATGAAGTCAAGGGGCGCCTGCGCGACGGCCTGCAGGATGTGCCGATCACGCGCACGAACTTCACCTGGGGCATTCCGATGCCCAACGATCCCGAGCACGTCATCTATGTCTGGATCGATGCTCTCTTCAACTACACGACTGCGCTCGGTCTGGCGGAACCCGATGGCGGCGCGCGGCGCGAGTGGTGGCCGGCCCGCTATCACGTGATCGGCAAGGAGATCCTGTGGTTCCATGCTGTCGTGTGGCCTGCCATGCTGATGGCGCTCGAGTTGCCACTGCCGACCTGCGTCTACGCCCACTCGTTCTGGATCAGCAATGGCCAGAAGATGTCGAAGTCGCTGGGCAACTTCATTGATCTTGCGACCATCGAGCGATATGTCGCCGCTTACGGGCTCGACGCGTGGAGGTGGTCCATGATCACGCAGGGTCCGCTGGGCGCGACCGATGCGGACTTCGTGCCCAAGCAGTTCCATGAGCTGTACACCGCGCAACTCGTCAACACCTACGCGAACTGCGCAAGTCGAACGAGCGCGATGATCGGCAAGTACTTCGACGGCACGCTGCCCTGCGCACCGGATGGGAACCGTCCGGCATCCATTGCGCCGGGTTCGCCGAGTTGGCGTGCCTTGGTCGAGGGCGCGCGCGATCGAGCGCTCGCACACTACCGCGCGTTCGAGCTCGACCAGGCTGCTGATGCTGCACTGTCGATCATCCGTGCAGTCGATGCGAGCATCAACGAGACGCAGCCCTTCAAGCTCGCGAAGGATCCAGCGAATCTGCCCGAGGTCGGCGCAATCCTCGCATGCTGTGCCCAAGGCGTTCGTGCCGCGGCGGCGCTCCTGCAGCCGATCCTGGTGACGAAGGCCGACGAAGTCCTTGCGTCCTATGGCGGAAGCACTCCTCGCGATCTCGCCCGCGATGCCGCGTGGGGGACGCTGTCCGCAGGAACCACGATCACCAAGTGCGCGCCGTTCATGCGCGTTGAAGCGCCGCCAGCCTGAGGTGCGTTGTGAGTTGATCCAACGCAGAACATGTCGTGCCAAAACGAGAAGCGGGACGGTCGTGGGGACCGTCCCGCCATGGCGCGCCGCGGGGCGCGCGGGAGGGGGGAAGAGGTTTGGTTCAGCGGCGACGGAAGCGGGCGACCGTGACGCCACCGACGGTAAGGGCTAGCGCACCCGGCGAGGGCACAGCATTGAAATCAAGGTCGAGGGCGACCTCATCAAGCGCCACGCCACCCGTCGACGTGAACTCAAGCCGCCATTGGCTCACAGCGCCGCTCGAGAGGTAGCCATCGATGACATCGAAGCGATAGGCGCGCGTTCGGTAGATCGAGCCGTCGTTACCCATTTCCTGGGCGCGCTCTTCAAGAGTTGATGGGGCAATGAAGGTGATCGCACCTTGGCCGTCCACGAGCCGCAGTTTCATCTGCGAGATCGCGACCGCGCCATCGATCGTCGCCAGATTGACGACCACCGAGCGCAACCGCTCAGCCGAGAACTGGCCCCCGACAATCTTGATGTGGAGACCGGCACTCGCTGATCGGATGTTGCCGTCAGCATCAAGGGCTGAACCAGCCCCGAAACTGAACAGCGAACAGCCGCAGAACGACCCCTGCCGATCGGCGACATTGAAACCGCCGTAACCGCTCGCGAAAGACTCCCAACCGGCAAAGACCGTGTTGGGTTGGTCACGCCAAGTCGGCACGGCTTCGTTGATGATGGCACCATGCGCCAGCGGTGCGATAACCGCCACGGCGAGCGCCGTCTCCCAAAATAGATACATCCCTCTTCTCCTCTCCTAGTTTTTACGATTCCGATGGAACCGCTTGAAAATCATGATGTCGCGGGAACCGCCGAGGGGAAGTGCTGTGTGAAGAAAAATCAGCGATTCAGTGCAACCGCGGTTTGACCAAGCCCTGTGCAGATTTTATGTGCGCTACCGCCCACTCTGGGCGTGCTCCGTCGCGCGTGATCCGTCGAGCGTCGAAGAAACGACGCGGCGAGCCCACCCGCCGCCCCGAGAGATCAGTACGACTTCGCCCAGACCACGCGGCGAGCGCTTGGCTTTCCGCTGAATGGGCATGTTCCGGGCTCCGCATCACCGTCGATGGGGATGCAGCGCACCGTCACGCCGAGCTCGTCTTTGATCTGTTCCTCGATGGCCGGATCGCCGCAGAAGTGCGTCATCGCAAAGCCAGCGTGCATCGGCGTCGGCTGCCCTTCGGCCACGGCGGGCGCGGTGAACCACGCACGGAACTCCGCTTCCGAGTCGATGCTGCGCGTGTTCTCCGCGCGGTGCGCGATCGATCGCGCGAGCATGCCGTCCTGAATCTCCTGCAGCAGGGCTGCGATGCCCGCGACGAAGTCGCCGCGCTTCACGGCGGACTTCTCCTTGTGGCCACGGTCGCGGCGCGCGCAGAAGACGCTGTCGCTTTCGATGTCGCGCGGACCGACCTCAAGGCGGATCGGCACGCCGCGCTTGATCCACGTCCACGCCTTCTCGCCGCCGCGAATGTCTCGGTCATCGATCTCGACGCGCACGGGTTCGCCGGCGAACGAGACAGCCGTGAGTTCCTTGGCCAACGCGCGGCACCATCCAAGCACATGCTCGGCCATCTCGGGCTTCTGGATGACCGGCAAGATCACGATGTGCGCCGGCGCGAGCCGCGGCGGCAGCACCAGGCCATCGTCATCCGCGTGGGTCATGATCATGCCGCCGATCAAGCGGGTGCTGACGCCCCACGACGTCGTCCACGCGTGCTCCTGCACGCCGTCCTTCGACTGGAACTGAATACCGCTTGCCTTGGCAAAGTTCTGCCCCAAGAAGTGGCTCGTTCCAGCTTGCAGTGCCTTGCGATCCTGCATCATGGCTTCGATGCTGTAGGTGCGGACAGCGCCGGGGAATCGTTCGCCCTCGGTCTTCTCGCCGCACACGACCGGCATCGCCATCCACTCCTGCGCGAAGGTCTCGTACACGCGCAGCATGCGCATGGTCTCGTCCACGGCTTCAACTTCGCTCGCGTGCGCCGTGTGACCTTCCTGCCAGAGGAACTCGGCCGTTCGCAGGAAGAGGCGCGTGCGCATCTCCCAGCGCACGACATTGGCCCATTGGTTGATGAGCAGCGGAAGATCGCGGTAACTCTGGACCCACTTGGCGAACGTCGCCCCGATGATCGTCTCGCTCGTTGGGCGAACGATCAGTGGCTCTTCGAGTTCGCCATCGGGAATGAGCTTGCCATCGGGTCCAGGCTTTAGGCGGTGGTGCGTGACGACCGCGCACTCCTTCGCGAAGCCCTCGACATGGTCCGCTTCCTTCTGCAGGAACGACAACGGAATGAAGAGCGGGAAGTACGCGTTGCGGTGTCCCGTCTCCTTGAACATGCGGTCGAGCGCACGCTGCATGTTCTCCCAGATTGCGTAGCCCCACGGCTTGATGACCATGCAACCGCGCACGGGACTGTTCTCGGCAAGGTCCCCCGCTCGAACGACCTGCTGATACCACTCGGCGTAGTTCTGTTCGCGGGTCGGCGTGATCGCCGTCTGGGGCGCGGCCCCCTGCTTCTGCTGCTTGCCGTCGCTCATCGTGCTGCTCCGATCATGGTGCGTCAGACCTGCCGCGGCCGGATGGCTGCGACGAGGCGGCGCACACTATGGCTTTTCGGGCACTTCGGTCGGAGCCGTTGCGGGCGGCACCAGCGTGGGCGCGGGATTCGGCGATGCCGCATCCTTCGAAGGCTCAATGGTTGCCGCAGCGGTCGGGGCCGGCGCTGGGGCTGACGGGGCGACCGCCTCGCCAAGCACCTGCGGGTTGTTGCAGGTCGGCACACGGCTCTCGGGCAAGCGCCAACGCTGCAGGTAGGTCACGCGATACGGCGCGAAGGCCGCGCCCTCAAGATGCACCGTCATGAGTTGCCAGAGACCGTCGGCGTTGCGCCAGAGCACATCGACTTCGGCAATCGATCCATTCACGCGCACGCGTTCGACGCTCCACACGCGCTCACCATCTTTGGTCATCGCGGCGGAACCAGTGCCGAGCAGCGTGGACACCTTGTTCCACACGGTCTTCTGCATGCCCGGCGGAAGGTTCCACACCAGCGGCACGCTCGGATCGGTTGCAGCGTGCGATGCATCGAGCGCACGCGCCACGACCTGCGGCACCGGATCGAGGAACGGATCCAGTTGCTGCCAACCATCCTGTTGCGGATAGGCCGCCTTCATGTTGCAGCCACCGAGTGCGGCTGACAGCGTGAGCAGAGTCAAGGAGACGACGATCGATGCAGTCCGTTGCATGCGTGGTCCTCCGGCGCTTGGCCGGCGATGCTTCCGGCACAGAGCCGGCGTCGATTATGAATCGACCTTGGCGATCATCCAGTACTCCAGCTCGACTGGAGCCTGACGGCCGAAGATCGTAACAAGGACGCGGACCAAGCCCTTGTCGGGCAGGACCTCGTCGACCGTGCCTTCGTAGTTCTGGAAGGGCCCCTCGCGGATCGACACATTGTCGCCCTTGACGAACTCCATCTTGACCTGCGGTGCTTCTTCGGGCTTGCGGCTGTCGAAGAGCATCTTCTCGACCTCGGCCGGCGTCATCGGAGCCGGACGACCCGAGGTGCCGACGAAGTCGCCGACGCCCGAGGTTTCCTTGATCATGAAGAAGACATCTTGCGGAATGCGACCATCGGGTTCGAGGCGCATCTCTACGAAGACATAGCCCGGATAGAGCTTGGTCTCGGTGACCTTCTGCTTGCCGCCCTTGACGACCTTGGACTTTTCCGTCGGCACCATGATGCGGCCAATCAGGCGCTCCATGCTCTCGATCTGCACTTTGCGCAGCAGCGAGTTGCGAACGCTGTCTTCCTTGTTGCTGGCCACGCGCAGCACGAACCAGTCCATGCCCTCGCGGTACATGGGAAGGTCGGTCGCGGGGTCAATCACGTTCGCCGGCACCGGCTCAGGCGTGGTGTCGCTGCCGAGGCGGATCGTGGCCACGCCCTGGAGGGAGCGCAGGGTCGGCGCGTTCGTCGCGGACGATCCCTCGCCGGGGCGGAGCGCGCGCAGGTTTCGAGTGGAGCCCGAGTCACCGTGCGTCGCACCTTCGGGCGCGCCGTCGTGGGCTTCGGTCATGGAGTCGTTCTCGTTCATGGATTGCCTTTCGGGGAGCGGATCAACCGCCATCGACCTGCAGCACACGCAGTTGCTGGAAGAGCCAGAAGAAGCCCCAGTCGAAGAGCTGGCAAAAGCCAGCCAAGACCAGGCTCACCACGATGACCACGATGCTGGAGCCGACGACCTCGCGGCGGCTGCTCCAGTTGACCTTCTTCATCTCTGTTTCAGTCGCGATAAAGAAGTCGACGGACGCGGGACGCACAGCCACAAGCCACCACGCGGCGATCGCCACGAGGGTGACCAAGAGCAGGGCCGCGCCGCTCTGTGCGTAGACGGTGGGAATGCCCCAGTCCGCGCCAGCGAGCGCTTCCCAGAGCCAGTAGCCACCGAGCGTGCCGAGGATGCCGGCTGCGACGGCGGTGCCCAGACGCGTCCAGTAGCCCAGGCCAGATTTGTAGATGCTGAGCGCCATGCGATGGCTCCTGTTCGGTCCCATCAGGGACCCAATGATCCGAACACGCCGAGAGGGGATCGAACCCACGACCTGCGGATTTGGAATCCGCTGCTCTACCAGCTGAGCTATCGGCGTAACCGAGGCTTGATGCACGAGTGATGCTCACACGACGGGGCTGGACCCGCCGAACGCATCACTTGCGCTTGATCTTGTGGAGCGTGTGCTTGCGCAGCTTGGGGCAGAACTTCATGAACCCCTCCTTCACCTTGTCCGAAATGCCGCCCTTGACGCGGATCTCGGCTCGGTAGTTGAGGTCGCCCGTTTCAGTGCACTGCAGCCACACGAACTCGCGGTCGAGGGACTTCTTGGCCATGTCGATGCTCCTATCGCCGGATCTCCGGCATGCGGTGCCCTGGGCCGGGGATCATGCCCCGGCCCAGGACGGCCGCAGAAATCACGCGATGATCTTGGTGACGACGCCCGAACCGACGGTGCGGCCACCTTCACGAACAGCGAAGCGCACGCCGTCTTCCATGGCGACGCCCTTCCCTTCGAGGTCGACCTGCATCTGGACGTTGTCGCCCGGCATGCACATGTCGGCGCCGATCAGCTGATCGATCTTGCCGGTGATGTCCGTGGTGCGGAAGTAGAACTGCGGCTTGTAGCCCGCCTTGAACGGCGTGTTGCGGCCGCCTTCTTCCTTCTTCAACACGTACACCTGCGCGGTGAACTTGGTGTGCGGCTTGATGGAGCCCGGCTTGCAGATGACCTGGCCGCGCTCGATGTCCTTCTTTTCCACGCCGCGGAGGAGGCAGCCGACGTTGTCGCCCGCTTCGCCGCTGTCGAGGGTCTTCTGGAACATTTCAACGCCGGTGACGGTCGACTTGAGCGCGTCGGGACGGAGGCCGATGATTTCGACTTCGTCGCCAACCTTGATCACGCCACGCTCGATACGGCCGGTGGCCACGGTGCCGCGGCCCTTGATGCTGAAGACGTCTTCGACCGACATCAGGAACGGCTTGTCCTTCTCGCGGACCGGGGTCGGGATCCACGTGTCGATGGCGTCCATCAGGTCGGCGATGCACTTGTTCGCGGCCGCATCGCCGGGGTTGCTCAGCGCGGGGAACGCCGCACCGCGGATGATCGGGGTGTCGTCACCGGGGTAGTCGTACTTGCTCAGCAGCTCGCGCACTTCCATCTCGATCAAGTCGAGCAGTTCGGCATCGGCGATGTCGCACTTGTTCAGGAAGACGAGGACCTTCGGCACGCCGACCTGGCGGGCGAGGAGGATGTGCTCGCGGGTCTGCGGCATGACGCCGTCGACGCCCGAGACCACGAGGATCGCGCCGTCCATCTGGGCGGCGCCGGTGATCATGTTCTTGACGTAGTCGGCGTGGCCGGGGCAGTCGACGTGCGCGTAGTGACGGTTGGCCGTCTCGTACTCGACGTGGCTGGTGGCGATGGTGACGATCTTGGTCGGGTCACGACGGCCTTCCGACTCGGACGCCTTGGCGACCTGGTCGTAGGAAATCGGCTTGCTGAAACCGCGGGCCGCCTGCACGGCGGTGATTGCGGCGGTCAGCGTGGTCTTGCCGTGGTCGACGTGGCCGATGGTGCCGACGTTGACGTGGGGCTTAGTGCGATTGAAGTTCTCTTTTGCCATGACTCAGTGACTCCAGCAGGGATTCGCGTGAAGCGGACATGCGCGAGGACAACGCGTCCGCGCGCGGAAGCCACCGAAGGGGCTTGAACCCTCGACCTCACCCTTACCAAGGGTGTGCTCTACCACTGAGCTACGGTGGCGTTCCAGAATGAAAACCGCCCGATGATCGGGCGGGACGGAGAGTGTAGCGGAGTTGGCGCGCGCATCAAGGGGCGGCAGCGCGCTTGCTGAACTTTGATGTCGGCGAACGATCGATTAGGGCGGCGCCGGATTATCGGATCGCTCGAGGTTGGTGACCTTGATGTCGCGCCCAATCGGATTCGTCGAGCCGCTCGTGCCCGCCCAGTCACCCTGGAGTTCCTGCAAGTTCGCCCACGCCGGCTGCGTGTCGACATGCAGATCGAGCAGCAGGACCATGCAGGTGTCGCCCAAGTATCGGAAATCGACCTGACATCGGCCATCGGTCGCATCGCCGTCAAACTGGTCTTCCCACTCCAAGCGGGTTGTGCCGCCGATCACCTCGCCAGCCTTTGAGTCGATCAGATACATGCCGGCCTGCGGTCGACGAATCTGCGCCGCACTCCACCACTGGTATGGCGCGTTGATCGTGGCATCGCCGGCGTAGAACGGAGCCTGCGCTTGTCGGAAGAACAGGTTTCCAGCGAAGTAGCCCGGGTGCCCGATCTCCTGCGCATCGATGCCTGGACCGAAGGGCCGACACTCCGAGACTCCGTCTGAGTCAGGAAACTGCACTTTCTCCAGGCCAATGGTCGAGCGCATCGGGTTCTTCGAGTACGCGTCGTCGTAGTCGTAATAGAAGCGATCCGGCGAATCGAACTCCCACGCGTACGGCGTGCCCATTTCGGCAGGCAGCGACGGCGGATCGATGTTCGAACCGGTCCACAGAATGTCGGCCCACGTTCCGCGGCGCGGCGGCCCCAACAGAGGATTGATGCCCGTGGACGATGGCCCCCGCACGCGTCCAGGATTTCGCGCTGTGGAGTAGTCGAACTGCGTGGGGGTGACCGTCTCACGGTTGTCCGTGATGTACGCCTGCAGGTAGGTCGAGACCTGCCGCAGATTGCTTGCGGAATCGACCCACTCGGCGTTGCGGCGTGCCGTGCGCAGCGCCGGCAACAGAATCGCCACCAGCAGCGCCAAGATCCCGACGACCGTCAGGATCTCGATCAGCGTGAAGGCCCGTCGCGGGTTGGTGTGCATCATGAGTGGACTCCCGTGGGGTGGTGCCGGATCGTTCCCGCATGGACCAGCCATGGTCCATACGCGCCCGACATCAGGACATGGCCATCGTCATCAGGAATTCTGCGTTGGACTTGGTCTTGGACAGGCGGCTGCGGAGCAGTTCCATGGCCTCGACCACATTCATGTCGGCGACGACCTTGCGCAGGCGCACGATGAGTTCGTGCTCCTTCGCGTCGAGCAGCAGTTCCTCGCGACGGGTGCCGCTGGCCGAGATGTCGATGGCTGGCCACACGCGCTTTTCCACGAGCTTTCGCGTCAGGTGCAGTTCGGCGTTGCCGGTACCCTTGAACTCTTCGAAGATGACTTCGTCGGCGCGGCTGCCGGTCTCCACGAGCGCCGTACCGATGATGGTCAGGCTGCCGCCGTTCTCGATGTTGCGCGCGCTGCCAAAGAACTTCTTGGGCCGGATGAGCGCAGCGTTGTCGACACCACCTGAGCCGATCTTGCCTGAACCGGCGCCGGCGTTGTTGTAGCCGCGGGCCAAACGCGTGATCGAGTCGAGCAGCACGACGACATGATCGCCCAGCTCCACCGCGCGGCGGGCCTTCTCCATGACGATGTCACTGACCTGGATGTGACGGCTGGCTTCCTCGTCGAAGGTGCTCGCAACCACCTCGACCTTGCCCTTGGTCGTGCGCTTGAAGTCGGTCACTTCTTCGGGGCGCTCGTCGACGAGCAGCACGATCACATGCACATCAGGGTGGTTGTGCGTGATTGCGTTGGCGATCTGCTGCAGGATGACGGTCTTGCCGGTGCGCGGCGGCGCCACGACGAGCGCGCGCTGCCCGAAGCCCAGCGGTGTGACCATGTCCATGATGCGCGGCTCGAGCCGCTGCGGTTGCTCAAGGATTTCAAGGTGAATGCGCTTGTTTGGGTGAAGCGGCGTCAGGTTTTCGAAGGTCGGCAAGTTGTGCAGACGCTTCGGATCGTGACCGTTCACGGTGTCGATGCGGAGCAACGCGAAGTAGGTCTCGGCCTCCTTCGGCGGACGCACGAGGCCGCGCACCACATGACCGCGGCGCAGGCCGAGTCGTCGGATCTGCGCGGGACTCACATACACATCGTCGTCCGACGGCAAGTACGAGTATTCCGCACTACGCAGGAAGCCGTAGCCATCGGGCATGATTTCGAGCGTGCCCTCGGCGAACATCAGGCCGTGCTTCATCGCCTTGGCCTTCACGACCTCAAAGACGAGCTTGTTGCGCGGCATGCCGACCAAGTCGCCCAAGCCAAGCGCCTTGGCTTCCTTGGCAAGTTGCTCGGCGGTGAGCTTCTGCAGGCTTGCCGCGTCGAGGCTTTCCTTCTTGGCGGCTTCGTACTTCTCCTTCAACTCGGTGTCGAGTTGCGAAGCCTCGAAGTCCAGTTGCTCATCGGTGGGCACGCTGGTGCCCGGCAGGATGGCCACATTGGGTGCAGCCACGATGCCGGCAGGACCGCCACCACCACCGCCACCACCACCGCCGCCTCCACCACCGCCACTGCCTCCGCCGGAACGACCACGACGACGGCGACGACGACGACCATTGACTTCCATGTTGATGCTGCCTTCGTTGAGATGCTGGTCCTGCACCGGGAATCCCGAGGGGAATGGTGCGGCCTGTGTGGTGGGACTGACCCTGCTTGGCGGCTGCGCCTACGTGCCCTTGTCGCGAGCGTGCTTGCGGAGCGTGTCGGCGAGCGCCGCTTCGACCTGGGACCGCAACGACTGCGGGTCACCGTCGTTGCGCAGGACATGATGCGCGAGCGCGCGCTTCTGGTCAAGTGGCCACTGCGCGGCTTCGCGACGGGCCAACTCGGCCGCCGGCCAACCCCTGCTGGCCTGGGCTCGGGTCTGCCGAACCTCGAGCGGGGCGTCCACGAACCAGATGCTGTCACACTCCGTGTGCAGACCCACCTCGAGCAGGAGCGGAGCGTCGATCACGCGCGCCGGCGCGGACCCCGGCTCGGTCGAGAACATGGCCCGTCGCCGCGCGTGAATCCAAGGGTGCACGAGCGACTCTAGGTATGCACGCTCGGCCGGGTCGGCGAACGCGATGGCGGCCAGCGCCCCGCGATCGACCGCGCCGTCCCGAATGGCTCGATCGCCCCAGCGGGTGCCGATGGACCGGATGATGTCTGGATCGCGCAGTGCCTGGTGCGCTAGGTCATCCGAATCGCACGCGATGCAACCGAGCTGGGCGAGGATCACCCTGACCGCGCTCTTGCCGCTTGCGATGCCGCCGATGAGCCCGATGGTCGGGATCGATCGCGCAGCAGCGGCGGCGTCCGTCATACGGCGCGGGTCCAGGTCGTGCCCTGCGGCCCATCCTTGATCGTGACGCCCAACTGCACAAGTTGCGCACGGATCGCGTCGCCGGCCGCCCAATCCTTCGCCGCGCGCGCTGCAAGCCGCTGCGCGATGAGGGACTCGACCTGTGATGCGAACGAGTCGTCAGCGGGCGCCTGCACCGGCTTGTTTCGCTCAAGGACCGCAAGCACCGAGTCCATCCGCGCGAACGCGGCTCGCTCGGCATGTGGGCAGCCCGACGGTGCTTCGCTGCACGCTTCGTTGAGCGCTGCGACCGCCCGCGCGAGATTCAGATCGTCGCACAGCGCATCGATGAAGGCATCGAGGGCGCGCGCCATCGGACCGGGCGCGGCCGAAACATCGGCCGCATGAGACGCTGCCGCGGCATCGAGCGCATGGTGCGCGCGCGCCCACCGATCGATCATGCGCTGGCAGTCCCGCAGTCCCTGCAGCGTGAAATTGGCGTTGGTGCGGTAGTGGGTTCGCACGAGTTCGAGCCGAAGCGCCGCAGGCGTGACGCCCTTGGCAAAGAGGTCGCGCGCCGTGAAGAAGTTCCCCTTGCTCTTGGACATCTTCTCGCCTTCGACCTGAAGGTGGCGCGTGTGGAACCAGTGGTTGGCGAAGGTCGGTTGCCCGAAGCCGCAGCAACTCTGCGCGATCTCGCACTCATGGTGCGGGAAGATGTTGTCCTCACCACCGGAGTGCAGGTCGATGCGTTCGCCCAGGGTCATCGCCGCCATCGCGCTGCACTCAAGATGCCAGCCGGGATAGCCCGCTCCCCATGGGCTCGGCCACTTCATCATGTGGTGCTCGTCGGGCTTCCAGAGCATGAAGTCGGCGGGGTGCCGCTTCACGGCCTGGTGCTCTGCGCTGATGCGCCCGCCCTCGCCCTCGCGGAGTTGGTCGAGTGTGTTGCCGGACAGTGCGCCGTAGGCGGGGAACGAGCGGACATCGAAGTAGACGACGCCATCGCTCGCGACATACGCATGGCCACGAGCGACGAGCCGCTCGACCAACTCAACCATCTGCGGAATGCACGCGGTCGGCCGCGGCATCAGCGACGGATCGGTCGCCGCTTCCGACGCGACCTTCAGCCCCAGCGTGCGGGCATCCTCGAGGAAACGCCCCGCATAAAAGCCAGCGATGGCGTACGGATCAGAAGGATCAAGGTCCGTTCCGGCAGGCAGAGCGCCGGACTTCTTGGCTTCGGCAATGCGACGACCGGCCACGGCCATCTTGTCTTCGCCGCCGCCGTCAGCGTTGCCGTCATCGGTCATGTGGCCGACATCCGTGATGTTCATCACATGATGCACACGGTGCCCCAGGAGCTCGAGCGCCCGCCGCAGTGTGTCGGCATTCAGGAACGATCGGAAATTTCCAATGTGTGCGTCGTCGTAGACGGTCGGGCCGCAGGAGTAGAAGGTGATCGAACCCGAAGGATCGATGGGAACCACCGGCTCGATGGCCCGGTGGGCCGTGTTGTAAAGCCTCATGCGCTGCACGCGGGCAAGCATAGTGCGCAGGTCGAGTGCGCAGGTTGAGTGCGCAGGTCTGATGCGCATGGCGAGCGCACAGGGCGAGCGCACCGGTCTGGGCGCGAGTCAGTCGCCGATCGGCATGTTGATGCGCTGCGCGAAACGCTTGAGCCCGGCGATGCCGGGCTCAGCAAGGTTGGCATACGCAGACCGCAGGGACGGCAGCACTTGCAGGGCACCGATGAGGATGACCACATAGAGGATGAGCGTGATGACGGCGATGACTGCCGCACCTCCGCGCGAGTCCAGCGAATCGAAGGACACGAGCAAGGAACTCGCCACGTTCGCTGACCCGTAGCCGGCCAAGACGCAGGCCGCTGGACCCACCAGGAGCGATTCCGTCAGTGGCCGCAACCGCAGTCCAGCTGCAGAGAGCAGCCAAATGCCCGTGCCAATCGACGAAATCGTGGTCAACAAGCAGACGCCCAACGCAAGGCCCTTGGCGTCGGCGAGCGGATCGCCCGCGAGCCACGAGCTCTTCGCGATCACCATGGCGCCTAGGGCGCCGCCGCACAACACACTGATCCCGCGGATTCCCTCGGTCGCGAGCACGGCCGAGTAGCGACGAGCCGCAAGCAGCGGTGTGATCAGGATCGCCAGCGCGAGCGGACCACTCAGACCGATCGACAAGATCGTCACGAGCTCGGAGGATGCAGCCCACCTTCCACCCCAGACCACTCGTTCGATGGCAGGAAAAGTGATGCCCAGTCCGATGCAGATGGCGGGGACCGCGAAAAAGACGGTGGTCGCCATGCTGCCCAGAAACTCGGAGTGATGTTCGGACGACTGCGACGCGGCCGAGCGTGGCACCAGCACGCGCTGCAGTGCCATCGTCAGCACCATGTACGGCTGACTGGCGATCTGGTACGCGAACGAGTAGAGCCCAAGCGATGCCGTCGTCAAGAAGAGCGATCCAATGAAGTAGTCGCCCTGCGTGTTGATCGAGTTCAACGCGGCGATCGGTAGCACGACCAGTTGGCACCGCAACGCACTCCAAACCTCGGCGGGATTGAAGCGGAAGTACGAGCGGTCGAGCCCTGCCGCCCTTCCATAGACCAGGGCTTCGATCAGGGTGCCGAGCGTCTGCGGCACGGCCAGCGCCAAGGGTCCGAACCCGAACCAGGCAGCGCCAATGGACACCGCGAACTTAGCGATGCTGCTGGTCAGCACCGTCCCGGCGATCGTCCCGTAGCCATGCTCGCCGCCCAGCTTCATTTGGGCCATCTGCTGGATCGGAAGCAACGCAAACTGGGTGCCCAGGACCACCAACGCCAGGCTGCTGCCGGGCACTTCCTTCACGCCCATCCCGGGCATCGCCGCGATGGCTGTCACCAGGCATCCCAGACCGCCGATGATCATGCCCACCCAGAAGACCGCTGGCGCGCGCTGCTTGAATTCTTCGCTCGGAATTGAGCCGAGCACCATCCAGATGCCGCCTGCCCGGAACAGGCACGTAAACATCAAGACCCCAAGTGCCACCGCGAAGGCGCCGTAGTCCTCTGGCGACAGCAGGAACCCAATGACCACGCTCTGGAGCACCGCCAACACGCGGCCGAGCACGGATGCAAAGGTCAGCAAGCTCAGGCCTTGACGGTGCGGCATGCAACCCGCAAGGGTATCGGGTCGGATGCGTGCGGTGGAACGACGAACGCGGCGAACCCCGACTCCGGGGCTGATCGCTCGGTGGTTCACGGCCAGCGTTCACCGTGGACGGCCCGTGACAGCTGCCATCGTCGGCGCGGATCGGACGGTGCGCGACGGACAGCGACGACCGGAATCGCACGCGTTATGCGGCGTTCATGGGTGATCGGCTTGGAGTCATGCGCCGATCAGTGGCGCTTACCGGACGAAGTGTTCGTGGAGCATCCTTCCGTTGGTCATGGTCCCATCCGACACCAGTTGCACCGCGTCTCTGCGGTCAGCAGCCGAGCGTCAACGGTGGGCCTCAACCGAACAACCCTGGTTCGGGATCATCGAGCTCGATCGGCCCGAGAAAGGCGTCATAGTCGGCATTCGGGTTCGCCTCGATCCAATCGATGAAGGCGCACACTCCGTCGTGGCGCGCTCGCGATCGCCACGCGTCACCGAAACGCACCTTGATTCCCAGCCAGAGGTGGGCGTGGGCATTGCGCGCAGCGAGCCCCGGGTGCGGTTCGAGCAAGGGTTGGATGCGATCACCGACGCGCCGCACGCGCATCGCGATGTCGTCGAGATCGCTTCGCTTCATGGCGGGTGTGTACCGTACGACGCACGAAGGGGCCAACTCCATGAAGCGCGCACTCATCACGGGCATCACGGGACAGGACGGTTCATACCTTGCCGAGTTGCTCCTTGCGAAGGGCTACGAGGTCCACGGCATCATCCGACGCGCGAGCACCTTCAACACGGATCGCATCGATCACATCTACGAGGACCCGCACCAGTCGGGAGCTCGGCTCAAGCTGCACTATGGCGACCTTTCAGACGGCAGCGGACTGGACCGACTCTTGGAGCGAATCCAGCCCGACGAGGTCTACAACTTGGGCGCGCAGAGCCATGTCCGCGTGAGCTTCGACCAGCCGATCTACACCACCGACATTGTCGCCACCGGCACGCTGCGGTTGCTCGAGGCCGTGCGGAACTTTCAGGTGTCCTCGTCGCGGCCGGTGCGGTTCTACCAAGCCAGTTCGAGCGAGATGTATGGCAAGGTGCAGGAGGTTCCGCAAAAGGAATCGACGCCGTTCTGGCCTCGCTCGCCGTATGGGTGCGCCAAGGTCTTCGGCCACTGGATCACGGTGAACTACCGCGAGAGCTTCGGGATGCATGCGAGTTGCGGCATCCTCTTCAATCACGAGAGTCCACGCCGCGGCGAAACCTTCGTGACCCGAAAGATCACGCGCGCGGTGGGCCGCATCAAGCTTGGCATGCAGCAGAAACTCTACCTGGGCAATCTCGATGCCCTGCGCGACTGGGGGTACGCCGGTGATTACATCGAGGCCATGTGGCTCATGCTGCAACAAGAGAAGCCAGATGACTATGTCATCGCAACTGGCAAGATGATCAGCGTGCGCCAGTTCTGCGAACTCTGCTTCGGACACCTTGGCCTGGACTATCGCGACCATGTCGAAGTCGATCCGCGCTACTTCCGCCCGGCCGAGGTCGAGCAGTTGCTGGGCGATCCATCGAAGGCGCGGGACCGGCTCGGCTGGCAACCGAAGACCACGGTGGAGCAACTCGCCGCCATGATGGTTGAGACGGACCTTGAACTCGCACGACGCGAGAAGACATTGCGCGCTGCGGGACACCGGCTGCCCGCGAACTCCGGCCACGACCAGTAAGCGCTGGACCGCGCGCGCTCGTCCCGCCGCGTCGTCGGGGCCCGTTGCGCGGTGCCTCTCGCGCTCGTCCTTGCGCTTCCTCGGGTCCCTGCTGCGCGGACGCGCGCGCTGCACCCGGCTTCGCGCGCGCTCTTCGTCCGTCGCTCGGCGGGACTGGCACCCGCCATCAGCTGTCATCGTCCGCGCCGCCTTCGCGACTCCCGGAGCCGCGCAGCATGGGACCCCTCGGTCGCTCCGGACGAGCGCAGCCTGGACGAACGGCTCAATCCACGCGAAGAGCCCAACTTCTGCAATCTTGACCCCCGAAAATGACTTCGGAGTGATGCAAACGAGGAGTTTTCTGCATGATGGCGTGCACCGCGATGGACTCAGCCATGCGGCCGTCGCGGATCAAGAGCCGCGCGACGATTCAGCCGCGGCCGTCGCGAAGCAAGGCACGGGTTGTCTCAGCTTGCGGCCGTCGCGGAAAAGGGGCGCGGCATGCCTCGCCGAGCGAGTTCCGCAGCCTGCGAGGAAAGCTGGCGCGCAGTGCCAGTCAGTGACCAC
>VGXL01000052.1 GCA_016873315.1 Phycisphaerae bacterium
GGAACTCGTCGGCTGCGTCAGCGAACGCCTGAGCACCAAACGGCGTGGGGACGAACTCTGGGACGACTTCCGCGCCAGCAATGATGTTGGGCAGGAGCCGGTACGGCGCGCGCAGCACGAGCTTGGAAACAAGGTACGAGAGCCAACCGACGCGATAGAGCCCGACCATCGGCTTGCCGTGCCGCGCGACATCGAGCGAGACCGTGCCCGAGACATTGATGGCCAGATCGCACCAGCGCAGCGCACCATCGATGTCGCCCACCACCACATGCAGGCCGTTGGGCAGGCTCGGCACCAATCGCATGGCCAGGTGCGCAAGGTTCTCGTTCGCAGCGACGATCACACCGGTCATCCCGCGATGGCGGCCCTGCAACTCGATGAATGTGTCGACCATCGATCGAAGGTTGGCCTTCAGTTCCTGGCTGCGACTGCCTGGCAAGAGGGCAATCTTCGGCGAGCCGCTGGGCAGGTGGCGGATGGCTGCCGCAAGGGCCGCTTCATCGAACGCTCGATTGATCACTGGATGACCAATGAACGCAGCCTGCACACCCCGCTCACGAAACCAAGCCTCTTCAAACGGCAAGAGGCAGAGCACGAGATCAGTGAGACGGCGCAACTTGGCCAGTCGCCACTCGCCCCAGGCCCACATCTGCGGCGCCACCAGATGGACGGTGCGGATACCGCGTGGCCGAATCGCCTTGACCACGGGAAAGTTCGCCGCTGGACTGTCGACGGGGACATGAAGCACCACGCGATTGGCCAGCGACCACTCCGCAACCTCGCGACGGACGCGCCGGACCAGGTTGATCTTGCTCAGGCCCGCCAGTCCCATCGCACCGTCCTCGGCGGTGATGCCGATCAACTCGGCGCCGGCCTCGCGCATGCGAGATCCACCCCAAGCGGCGATGCGGACCGTCGGATCGAGCTCACGCAGGGCACGGATGACGGGCGCTGCATGGGCATCGCCAGAGGGCTCAAAGGCCGTGAAGAGGATCGTTCGGGACCCTGCGCCGTACGCCGCTGCCATGGGTCGGAGCGTAGCCGTCAGCCCATCCATCGTGTCGGCTAGCATCCTCGGCCCGACAGGCACCACCATGCTCAAGCGCACCCACTTCTGCGGCCACCTGCGTCCCGTTCATGCGGGACAGTCCGTCACCATCTGCGGTTGGGTCAACACCTATCGCGATCAAGGCAAGGGGCTGTTCTTCATCGACCTTCGCGACAAGGAAGGACTGGCGCAGGTCGTCTTCGACCTTGAGTCGAGTGCTGATGATGTGGTGACCGCGGCGCACGCCTTGCGACGCGAAGATGTGGTGGCCGTGCAGGGCACGGTTCGCTTGCGCGCAGGCGGCGCGAATCCGAAGCTCGCGTCCGGCGAAGTCGAAGTGGTCGTGGAACGCCTTGAGGTCCTGAACAAGGCCGAGACCCCGCCGATTCTCCCCGACGAGCACGAGGCGGAGAAGATCAACGAGGAAACCCGCCTTCGATACCGATACATCGACCTTCGCCGGCCGCGCATGCAGCACATCTTGAAGACTCGAAGCCGCATCACGAAGTTCGCGCGCGACTACTTCGCGGGCAACGGCTTCATGGAGATCGAGACGCCCCTGCTCATCAAGAGCACGCCCGAGGGAGCGCGCGACTTCATCGTCCCGAGTCGCCTTCATCCGGGCAGTTGGTACGCCCTGCCACAAAGCCCGCAGCTTTTCAAGCAAATCCTGATGGTCGCAGGCTGCGATCGCTACATGCAGATCTGCCGTTGCCTGCGTGATGAGGATCCACGCGCGGACCGTCAGGCCGAGTTCAGCCAGATCGACCTCGAGATGTCCTTCATCGAACGCGAGGATGTGATGTCGATGATGACCGGCTTCGTGCGCGGTCTTTGGACTGAACTGTTCCAGTACGACATCGGCACGGTCCCCATGATGACCTACGCCGAGGCCATGGAGCGCTACGGCATCGACCGCCCCGACACGCGTTTCGATCTGCACATCCATGATGTGTCGGACCTTGCTGCGTCCTGCGATTTCAAGGTGTTCCACGAGGCGCTGGCCAAGCGCAGCGCGACGGGCCGCAAGGGCGTGGTCAAGTGCATCCGCGTCCCGGGTGGTGCGGAAAAGCTCACGCGCAAGATGACCGACGGCTACACCGAGTGGGTGCGCACGTTCAAGGCCGGCGGCGTTCCGGTCGTCAAGCTCACGGCCAATGGCTTCGAGACCGGCATCGCGAAGTTCCTCGAGCCGATCAAGGATCGACTCATCGAACGCCTCGGCCTGCAGGTCGGCGATGCCGTGCTGTTCGCCTGCGACGGCTGGGACATCGCGACCAAGACCATGGGCGAGCTGCGCCTGAAACTTGCGGGCGATCTTGGCTTGATCCCCGAGGGCCGCTGGAACTTCCTCTGGGTCATTGACTTCCCCATGTTCGACTGGGATGAAGATGGCAAGCGCTGGGTCGCGCTGCACCATCCGTTCACGAGTCCCAATCCTGACCAGTTCGGCATCCTTGAGAGCGATCCGGGCGCGTGCCTGAGCGCGGGCTATGACCTGGTGCTCAATGGCAGCGAGATCGCCGGCGGGTCAATCCGCATTCACCGCATGGATGTGCAGGAACGAGTCTTCAAACTCATCGGCCTGACCGCCGAGGACGCGAACGCGAAGTTCGGATTCCTCCTCAGCGCGCTGCGTCACGGCGCACCGCCGCACGGCGGCATTGCGTTCGGTCTGGACCGCTTGGTCATGCACATCGTCGGCACGGACAACATCCGTGATGTGATCGCATTCCCCAAGACGCAGTCGGGCGGCGACCTGATGATCGAGGCCCCTGGCCCGGTCGATCTAGCGCAACTGCAAGAACTGCATGTTCGCCAGGCGCTGCCCGTCAAGGTCTGAGTTCGCGTCCGGAGCTCGGGTTGGCGAGGTGTCAATCCGGCGCGAACCGGGTGAGCAATCGCGCACCGACCATGTCGCCCTGCACATTGACCATCGTTCGGACCATGTCGAGCAAACGGTCGACGCCAATGATGATGCCAATCGCCTCGATCGGCAGTGAGCGTGCTGGGTCATTGCCCAAACTGGCATTCACTGCCTGAACGACGAGCACCATCGTCACGAGGCCCGCACTGGGGATCCCGGCCGCGCCGACCGCGGCGAGCGTCGCGGTCACGACGACGATCACGAGTTCCGACCCGCCGAGCGCGATGCCGAAGAGTTGACACAGGAAGACGACCGCAACTGCCTCGTAGAGCGCGGTGCCATCCATGTTCAAGGTCGAGCCGAGAGGACAGACAAAGCGCGTCGCGCGCCGACTGCAGCCGGCCGACTCGCATGCTTCCATCGTGACGGGAAGCGTCGCGCTGCTTGAGCTCGTGCTGAACGCGGTCACCAGCGCGCGACGGACCTTCCAGAGAAAAGCAAAGGGATTGCCACCGCCCATCAGCCCTTGGATCAGCGGCAGCACGATGAGGGCGTGGAGCAAGAGCCCGCCGATCACGACGAGCATGTACGAGCCGAGCGACCCGGAGAGCGCGTCGAACCCGGCGCGCGCCACACTCGAGGCCACGAGCGCGAGCACACCAATCGGCAGCACCCACAGCACCCAGCCAATCGCGCGCATCAACGCCTGATTCAGTCCCTCGACGACCTCGAGCGCGGTTCGCCCAGCGCTACCGATGGCCGAAAGCCCGAGCCCCAGCAGGATGCTGAAGGCGATCAATCCCAGCGGGCGCGCCGCGACCATCTCGCCGAACACGTTCTTGGGCACGAGTTGGAAGAGAATCGACCGCCACGCATCGTTCAACGAGCCGACATCGCCCGCCGTTGCGGCGGCAGGAAGCGCTGTCGGCGCGGCCTTCAAAGCAGCCGCAGCAGCCGGATCGATGCCGGATCCTGGCGCCACCCATGTCACGAGCACTGCACCCAGCGTGGCCGCGATCGCCATCGTCGACAGGAAGAAGGCCAGCGTCGCACCGCCCAGAAGCCCAAGTCGCCCCGTCGCACCCAAGCTCGCGGCACCGCCGATCACGCTCAGCAGAATCAGCGGAACCACGAGCAGCAGCAACGGGCGCACCAGAAGCAACTCGCCAGCGAGCGCGAAGCCATCGGCCGTGCCGCCGTTGCGATGAATCCACTCGCCGATCGCAGCACCGAGCACCATCGCGACGAGCGACCCGATCGTGACCCATCGGTCCTTCGTGCGCGTCGATGTCGTCGACACACTCATGCGTGGTCAGTGCACGCCTTGCGCAGCAAGCCATCGTTCGCAATCGATCGCCGCCTGGCAACCCATGCCCGCGGCACTGACGGCTTGGCGATAGGTCGGATCCGCAACATCGCCGGCGGCGAAGACGCCATCGATGTTCGTCGCGCTCGAACGAGTCGCCAACGCAACATAGCCCTTGTCATCGAAGGCCAGCCCGGTCCCCTGCAGGAACCGAGTTGCCGGCGAGTGCCCGATCGCGATGAAGAGCCCGCCCACGGTCACGCGCGAGCGCTCCTTGGTCACGGTGTCTTCCAGCTCCACAGCCTCGATGCGCTTCTCGCCGATCACATCGACGACAGTCTTGTTCCAGAGCACTTCGGCCTTGGGGTCCTTGAGGATGCGCTCCTGCATCGTCTTGCTCGCACGGAAGCTGTCGCGGCGATGGATGATGAGCACCTTGCCAGCGAACTTCGTGAGGTAGCTCGCCTCTTCCATCGCGGTGTCGCCGCCACCGACGACGGCAACCGTCGCGCCGCGGTAGATCGGGAGAGCACCGTCACAGACCGCACACGCGCTGACGCCACCGCCGGTCTGCGCCAAGTGCAGCTCGTTCTTGAGTCCGAGCCAGTTCGCCGTGGCGCCCGTCGCGATGATGACCGAGTGCGCGCGAACGACCTTGCCATCGCCAGTCTTGAGCGTGAACGGTCGCTGCGTGAAGTCGCAGTGCACGATGTCGTCGCTGACCACGCGCGTGCCGAATCGCTCGGCCTGCTCTTGGAACTTCTGCATCATCTCGGGGCCAGAAACGCCGTGCGGGAAGCCCGGGTAGTTCTCGACCTCGGTCGTCATCATGAGCTGCCCACCCGGCAGGACCGGCGCCGGATTCGACGCGGGGACGCCGACATAGACCACAGGAGACAAGCTCGCGCGAGCCGCGTAGATCGCAGCGGTCCACCCCGCTGGGCCGCTGCCGATGATGACCACCTTCTCGATGCCGTCGTGCATGGTGTTGCTCCCGTTGCGGCTTCAGGAGCCGAGCAGCCCCTGTTCGCGCGCGAGTTCGCGCACGGGTGGCCAGATCAGGATGTCGCCCTTCGAGCCATCGTCGGTGTGCGACGCGGCTTCGTTGCTCTCGTGATCAATGCCCTTGGCAAAGATCAAGACGCCGGGTGCCTCGATGCGACCAACGGCAGTGTCGACTGCCTTGGGCTTGGCGACGGCGCGGTACTCGAAGCCCTTGTATCCCTTGTCGTAGGGATCGAAGTTCATCTTGGTCTTCATGTAGTCGGCTTGGATGGCAATCTCAAGCTTCTGCGGCCAGCGACCTTGGTCGGCCCGGTAGCGAGCGACCAGCGCGGCGGCGAACGCCGTGCCATTCGCGTTGGCGATCAGCACATTGCGGGCATCGAACGCCTTGGTCAGGTCCTGGAGCAGTTTGGCGACGGCCGCGTACTTGACGGGATTCAGCCTGCTCGTTTCCGTCTGCAATTCGAAGATCGGATTGCCGTAGGGCCGCATACGCCAGCGGCGCCACCAGTCGTCGTAGATCGCCTGCAGCTTCTCTTCGCTTGCGTCCAAACTGCCGTGCACTTCGGCCACGCGCTTCCACATCTTCTCTTCGCCAAATCGCTGCATCGGGCTGGCATGATCGGGGTCCGCGCCGAAGACGGACGCGAAGCGATCCGCGTCGGGCTGGCCTGCATCGTCGAAACCACGAGCCAGTTGCGCAGCAACGACCAAGCGGTCTCCCTCGGGCAGGAGCAGTCGACGCATGCGCTCGCTGTCACCAGTGCCCAAGAACGGGTAGCCCTTCAGCGCGACCTCGCCCACCACAGCCGCAGGTGCCTTGTCGCGATAGCGCCAGAGCATGTCGCGCTGGATCGAGAGCGCTTGCGTGAGCTCGTTCATGCCGAAGAGCTTTTCGGCGAGAAGCGACTGATCGCACACCTGCCGCAGCAGCCGCAGGTACGCGACGCCGAGCTCGAAGCCCTCCTTGAACTTGCCCTCTTCGCACAGCCGGTACTGCTCAGCCGTGACGTATTGGCCGATGGTGCGAAGCGGCGCGAGGTAGCCCACCTTGATGTTGACCAGGTGATCCCCGTCGCCGAGCATCACCGCAACGCCCTTTTCCTTGAGTCCCGCGGGCAGCGTTGCATCGCCGTAGGGCATCCCCCACGCGAGCGCTGTCTGGGCCTGGACCAACGCCTTGCCCATGCCGGGGTTGGCCTTCGCCCAGTCTGCGAACTTCGACCAGTCCTTCATCCCTGGCCAGATCGAGTCCTGCCCGCATCCTGCGTCGGCAGCGCACGGCGGCGCTGACATGGATGCCCACGCCTCGAGCACGGGCTTCCAACTGAGCTTGTCGGCGCTGGCCTTGGCCAAGGTGCCGTTGAGTTGCTTGAGCAGGTCGGCGCCATCCTGTGCGAAGGCGGCTGCTGGTGCGACGAGGCATGCGACGATGGCGAGAACTCGAACCATGGTGAAGACTCCGGGGTTCGAAGGCTAGCACGAAGACCCGTCTGCCGCGACGACACCACTACACTCGACCCATGGCCGAGGCCCTGCCTGATCGCATCAATGTCCTGCTCGTCGGTTCCGGTGGTCGAGAGCACGCGCTCGCATGGCGCATGCGCCGATCGCGCCGACTCGGCGAACTCTGGTGCGAGAAGACTGCCAACGCGGGCATCCAGGCCCTGTGCAAGGTGTGCCCCGAAGATGTCGCGGCCACGCGCAACTTTTTCTTCCTGCAGTGGCTCACGAAAGAGCGGATCGGTCTTGTGGTGATCGGCCCCGAAGCTCCACTCGAAGCGGGTCTGGCCGACGCGATCGCCACCATTGGCGTTCCAGTGTTTGGTCCCGTCCAAGCCGGTGCGCGGCTCGAAAGCGACAAGGCCTTCGCGAAGGACATGATGCGACAGGCGAATGTGCCCACGGCCGAAGGCAAGGCGTTCACCTCGATGGATGCAGCGCTGCACTATGTGCTCGCTCGCGACCAAGCGATGGTGGTGAAGGCCGCTGGTCTGTGCGCGGGCAAGGGCGTCGTCGTGTGCGATCGCGGCGGCGAGGCCGCGGCCGTCATCCGTCGCATGATGGGTGCCAAGGAGTTTGGCGACGCAGGATCGAAGATCGTCGTCGAGGAGAAACTCGATGGACAAGAGCTGTCGGTGCTCGCCTTGGTCGACGGAAGCACCATCAGCCTTCTCGAACCATGCCAAGATCACAAGCAGGTCGGCGAAGGTGACACGGGCGCCAACACTGGTGGCATGGGCGCGTACTGCCCGACTCCGCTCGCCGACGAGACGACCATGGATGCCGTCGTGCGCGATGTGCTCGTCCCCACCGTCGACGCGCTCAAGCGCGATGGCATTCCATTCAAGGGCGTGCTGTACGCCGGCTTGATGCTCACGCCCGCCGGCCCGAAGGTGCTGGAGTTCAATACACGCTTCGGCGACCCCGAAACGCAGCCGCTCATGATGCGCTTCCAAGGCGATCTCGTCGAGGCACTCTGGCGGTGCGCCACCGGCTCGCTCGATGAAGCCTCGTTCTCCTTCGACCCGCGCGTGGCCGTCTGTGTGGCCGTGTGCGCCGAGGGGTACCCAGGGACCCCGCGCAAGGGCGACCCCATCACCGGCATCGCGGCGGCGGAATCATGCGCCGCGGAGGGTGAAGAAGTCGTTGTCTTCCACGGCGGTACGACTCGTCGCAAGGATGGGACGCTGGTGACCAACGGCGGCCGGGTGCTTGGGGTCACCGCCTTGGCCGCGACGCTCGATCGGGCGCAGGCCCTAGCAAACCAAGCTGCCCGCTGTGTGGAGTTTCCGGGCGCCTTCTTCCGCTCGGACATTGGCCATCGGGTCCTGAAGACGACCGAGTCCAAGAGCTGATTCCCGGTTGTGATGGCCCGAATTGTGGTCTAGACTGGTCGAATGGCCCGCCGCTGCGGGTTAAGTGCTATCGACCCCACGGAGCAAGTACCGATGATCTTCCGCTTTGTGCCCCACGCGAGCCTCCTCGCTGCGCTCGTCGCCCTGGTCGCCTTCGAACCAAGTGCTGCGCACGCTCAGGTCCGCGCCGCTGCCGTCCGCAGCAAGGCGGAAGCCAGTCCAATCAGCCTTTCAGTTCCGACTGACCCCCTGACAGGGCGCAGCGTCGCAACCGGCCGCGTGCTCGTTCGCGTGAAGCCCGAGTACAGCGTTTCGGCGCCGCGATACGGGCAGGATGGCGAACTGACCAGCCGCACTGGCTTGGATGTGACGGGTCTGCGCGATGCGCTCGACACGCTCGGTGCGTCGTACTCGTCGCTGGTGGATCTGACTCCGGCCCAGACCGCGGAGCTCCGCGAGCGAGCGCAGCGCCGTTCGAAGCGCTGGGCACGCGACCTCTCTGACTGGATCGCCGTCGAGTGCAAGGGTGACCTGCTCAGCACCGCAAGTTTCCTGCGCGGCCTTGACATGGTGGACTTGGTCGAGATCGAGGCGCGCGTCAACCAGGCGCAATGCCCCAATCCTCCAGGCGAGTGCAGCGACACCGACGATGCAGAGTGCCCGGGTGGAGCGGCTGTGCCGAACGACAGCACCGATCAGAATGCCGGCGGCGTCAACAACGGAGCCATCAACGACTGCGAAGCTTTGATCCAGGAATGGCTCGACTGCATCGGCCCCCCGCCGTGCGCCGGCGGACAATCGGTCTGGGACTGGGGCTGCCTCACCATGGCCAACTTCTTGTGCACGCCGTCGTCGTACTCGCCCAACGGCGGTGCCTGGACGACCTGCGGTGACCCGACCGGCGGCGGCGACCCGACCGGCAACGGGTCATGGTCAACCTTCACTGCGGGCCACCTGCTCCACCACCAGCTCCAACCCGCTTCGGCACTCAACGGTTCGCGCGAGCCACTCTGCTGCGATGTCGTCTGTGCCGTGAATTATCTGTGCTGCACCATTTCGTGGGACGCAGACTGCGCTGCGTCGGCGCTCATGATCCCGGATTGTTATGTCACCCGCGACTACTTCGTGGATTTCTCGGTAACCGCCCCCGACGACATCTCGCTCGTCTCGATCTACGACCTCAACCCAGCGACCGCTGATTTCGATCAGGGCAATCCGTACCAGCCCTCCACCCTGGCTTCTCCCTACTTCGGAGATTCGAACCTCCTCCTCGGCGAGACCTTCAATCCCGCAGGTGGCGCCGAGTTCCCCCTTGGAGCGGCAACCAACATTACTCAACCCGCGCTCAGCCCCGGTTTGGACGGCGTCTCCGGAACCGTGGCGGTCGGCAGCATGCCCTTGGCGCTCTGGGGGACGCGCTTCCGTCAGCTCCCGCCGCCCGGCGCACCAGACAACGCTGACTTCATCCCGTTCATGCGCACCACCACATTCCTCGGCGGTGGCCTCGATGTGGGCTATATGGACTTCCTTGCCAATTCCCTGTTCGGCCAATCCGAACTGAACGGAGCCGGCATCAAGATTGGCGTCGTCGACTTGAGCATGTATGTGAATCACGAGGAGTTCCTTGTGAACGGCGTCTCGAAGATCACCGTCGAGCCGGGTCAGGGCGTGTTCCTGCTCAACCCGACGCCCGTCGCCTGCGAGTGCGGGGGCTTCGCTGCTTCAGCCGAAGACTGCTGCGCGTTGTGCGCCACCGTCACGACCAACGCTGCCGAGTGCGTGAACTACACCGACCCGACCTACCCACCCGATGGCTTCGTGGTCTACCCGCAGCACGGCACGGCCGTGATGTCGGTCCTTGTGGCCAACGCGGATACCAAGGGCGTGACTGGACTGTGCCACGCCGCCGAACCTTGGTTCTTCCCGGCGTTGTCGTCCACCGGCCTCAACCGCGTCCCCGCCGCGTTGGCCGGAGCAGCGTTCCATCTCACGGGAGAGAACGCCAACGGCTTCCCGTCGGCCAATGTGTGCGTCGTCCCGCTTGAGACCGCGGTTGGCTTCCAGCCGCTCAACTCCATCAACAACACGGCGCCAGAAGTTGGGCAGGCGGTTCGTGATGTGCTGAGCCTTGGCATCGACGCGGGTCTGAGTTGGGTGATGTCGGCGGGCAACGGGGCCCAGATCGTGGCGCCAGCGCAGGTCCGCCCCGCGGAATCGCCAGACGCTCCGGACACCACAGGCGCGATTGTCGTCGGCGGTGTGTGGCCTGGCTTCCAGTTGCAGTTGCCGCAGGGCAGCCTCTTCCCGACGAATGTCAATGTTCTGGTCCCACCTGGGATCCCCAACCATGTTCCCGCTGTTTGGCCAGGCAACGACTATTGCCGCGTCGGCATGAGCAACTTCCTGAATCCGGAACCCGCCGAAGGAACCAACAACCTGACCATTTCCGGGTGGGGCACCGGCGTGTGCGCCGCCGGCTTCGGTGATCTCTTCTTGGGCGATGATGCCTCGGCGGGCTACACGGGGACGATTCAACCCGGCGAACGCAGCCACCTGCGCCGCTACACGGCCAACTTCGACGGTACCTCGGCTGCGGCCGCGATGATCGGCGGAGCTGCCGTGCTCCTGCAGGAGTTCGCAGCCCTCCAGTTCGACGGGATCGGCATCCCCTCCGGACAGTTGAAAAATGTCCTGACGGGAACGGCGCCTGGTCAATCGACCGCGAGCTCGATCTTCCCGCAGTGCGGCCAGCCCACTCCACCGACTGCTTCGGAATCTCCGATCTTCGGCGACACCAACGGCGAAGACACTGATGTCGCGTCCGTCCGCGGCTTCCCGAACCTTCGATTCATGGCGCTCGAAGTCAACTCGGGCGAGTGGTTCGATCCATCGGATGACTCTTCGGCCGAGCTCATCACCGGCAAGGAGATCAACGCTCCCAACGACTACGCGCTCAAGGAAGTGGACTTGATCTATCTGAAGGCTCGTTCCGTTCGCGCTCGCGGCTCGAGCGGCGGCTTCGGTCCAAGCGTGCCCTACCCGCTCCCCGGTCGCGTCGTCGATGTGCAGGTTTCCCGCGACACGGGCTTCGGTACGCCGGACGAGGCGTTGAAGATCAACATCGAGGGAAACACCACGATCTTCGGATCCGGCATGACGATCGCGATGGTGTTCGTCTACAACGGTGTCACGCACCGCTGGGAACTCTGGCTGCCAGAAAATGGCCAGATCCAAGTGATCCCAGGCGGAGTGCCAACGCAGTGGGTTGTGCAAAGCTCAGGATGTTCGCCAGCGAGTGCCTATGTCGTCGCTGACCAGGGTGCACTCAAGATCTTCACGCGCGTGGTCACGATGGGCGGCGGCACAGGCGCGCAGTACCAGGCCTGGCACGACCAAATCAAGGTGCAGATCAACGCCACGGGTGCGCTCTACACCGTCGGCAACTGCGGCGGAGCCGGAGGCGGCTGAGTTCGACCGTCAGCCGCTGCCCGAGCGTCAGACTTTGAGGGGCCCTCATGCATGCGCATGGGGGCCCTGTTCATTCCTATGATCCGGCGCATGCACTCGAGCTTCCGCGAACGCACGAATGACGGCGTGACCTTCTTGGAGTGCTCCCCCCTGCGCGATGCGGGATTTGTGCACGCCTTCAGCACTCGCCGCTCGGGCGAGAGTGCCGAACCGTTCGACTCGCTCGACCTTCAGCGTCCCGGCGCCGCGCCTGAGCGTCGCGATGAACTTGAACGCAACACCCGCCGATTCCTCGACGCGATCGGCTTGGTCGGCCGCGGACTGGCCGACGCTCAGCAGGTCCATGGCAAACTCGTGCTCGAACCATCCGCCATGGGGCTCTGTGGAGCTGGAGATGCCTTGATCGCCGAGTCGGGCGGACCAGCGATCGGCGTTCGAAGCGCAGATTGCGTCACGCTCCTCGTCGGTGACCCAACCACCGGACGCGCGGCGGCGATCCACGCCGGATGGCGTGGTGTCGTCGCTGGAGTCGTTGCCGCCACCATTCGGACGCTGACCGATCGAGGCTCCCGTACCGACCAACTCATCGCGGCTGTCGGCCCTGCCATCTGCGCTGCCCGGTTCGAAGTTGGCCCTGAAGTCGTCACGGCATTCGTCGCTGCGGGGTTGGGTGAATGCGCTCGGCCAACGGCCGGCGCCAAGGCCTTTGCCGATCTCGAGAAAGCCGTGTGCCTTCAAGCTGCGCGCGAAGGACTGGTGACCTCCTCGGTCCACGCCTGCGGTTGCTGCACGGCCGGCGAGCCCGCACGGTTCTTCAGCCACCGGCGCGATGCGGGACTCACCGGGCGCATGCTCTCGGTGATTGCACCACGCCACTGACGCTGGCTCGACCCGATCCGGGCGATCCGAAGCCGCGTCCTGTGTACGACGCCACGAACCAAGCGCCTGGTGCGTCGGTGTCGGCAGAAAGTGTTACACTTCCTGCCCCCTTGGACAGGTGGCCGAGTGGTTGAAGGCACCGGTTTGCTAAACCGGCATACGGGGTATATCCCTGTATCGCGGGTTCGAATCCCGCCCTGTCCGTTCGATCGTCCGCGGCCCGGCATCGCCCGGGCCGCGCTCATTTGAGCCTCGCCCACCCCACATGGAACAGTTCTTCCTCGATCTTTGGCAGCTCGTCGCGCAGCCTGGGCTGTTGCGAGAGAACCTTGCGCAGATCGTCTCCACGCTGGGCGGTCCCGCGACCTATGCGATGCTCGGGCTGATCGTCTTCGCAGAAACGGGCCTGGTGATCACGCCGTTCCTGCCGGGCGACAGTCTGCTCTTCGCTACGGGAACCGTGTGCGCCACGGTCGCCAGCGTCGCGGCTCAGGATGGCGTGCCCCCGCCGGTCACGATCGAGATGATGGGACTCGTGCTCTTCGCGGCTGCGGTGCTGGGCGACGGAGTCAACTACCACATCGGCCGGGCGATCGGACCAGTGGCGTTCAGCGGTCGCTACCGCTGGCTCAAGAAGGAGCACCTGGACCGCACGCACGCCTTCTTCGAGAAGCACGGCGGACGCGCCGTCGTTCTGGCTCGCTTCGTGCCCATCGTGCGGACCTTTGCGCCCTTCGTCGCCGGAATCGGGGCCATGACCTATTCACGGTTCCTGTTCTACAACATCCTCGGTGCCCTCCTCTGGGTTGGACTGCTGCTCGGCGCTGGCTACTGGCTCGGCGGGCTGGAGATCGTGCAGCGTCACTTCTCGAAGCTCGTGCTCCTCATCATCGTGGTGAGTCTGCTGCCCATCGTCTGGGAGTGGTTCGCCCATCGTCGTGCCGCTCGATTGGGTGGCCACTAGACTTCTGGACCTCCCATGAAGATTCACGAGTATCAAGCCCGCCAGCTGCTGCAGGATGCTTCGATTGCCGTTCCCCCAAGCCGCATGGTGCAGACGGTGGATCAGGCACACACCGCCGCCGCGGAGATCCTGGCCGGTGGAGCGAAGTTGCTCGTGGTGAAGGCCCAAGTCCACGCTGGCGGCCGCGGCAAGGCAGGCTTCGTCAAGGTGATGAAGTCGGCCGAGGAGGCTCGCTCGGCTGCCGAGTTCATGCTCGGCAACCGCATGGTGAGCCCGCAAACTCCGCCGGAAGGTCTTGAAGTCAAGCGTCTGCTCGTTGCCGAGGCCGTCGATATCGCGAAGGAGTACTACCTCGCGATCACGCTCGATCGCGCCAAGCGCACGAACACGCTGATCGCGAGCGCCGAGGGCGGCGTCGAGATCGAGCATGTGGCCGAAACTCGCCCCGAGGCGATCATCCGTCAGCCGCTCGACCCGCTCTCTGGACTCGCGCCCTTCCAAGCGCGTGCCGTGGGAATGAAGCTCGGGCTCACGGGCAAGCCGCTCGCACAGGCCGTCGAGCTGATGATGCGCATGGCCGCCCTGCTCACCAAGACCGACGCGAGCATGGTCGAAGTGAATCCGCTCGTGCTCACGCCGCCCGATGCGGCGAACCCCGAAGGTCGCATCGTCGCAGTCGATGCCAAATTCAACTTTGACGACAACGCACTCTTCCGCCAGAAGACGATCGCGGCGATGTTCGACCCCACCGAGGAGAACGCGGCAGAGTTGCGCGCCCAGGAGTTCGGCCTGTCGTATGTCGCGCTCGATGGCACGATCGGCTGCCTGGTGAATGGCGCCGGTTTAGCCATGAGCACGATGGACATCATCAAGCTCGAGGGCGGCGAACCTGCGAACTTCCTCGATGTGGGCGGAAGCGCGACCGAAGACGCAGTGAGCGAAGCGTTCCGCATCATTCTGAGCGACCACCGCGTGAAGGGCGTGCTCGTGAACATCTTCGGCGGCATCATGCAGTGCGATCGCATCGCGCGCGCGATCGTCGGAGCGGCCAAGTCAGTCGGCTTCACGGTGCCGCTCGTGGTTCGGCTTGAAGGCACCAATGTCGCCCGAGCGCGGCAGATCCTGGAAGCCGCCAAGGCCGAACTGCCCACCATGCAGGCGGCAGGCGATCTGGGCGATGCGGCGCGCCGCATCGTGGCAGCGACCAAGGCCTGACGAGCGTGCTCGCGCTGTGGGACATCGACGGAACGCTCTTGAAGAGCGAGCATGCGGGCATCCATGCGATGCTCGAGGCGTTGCACGACCTGCATCCCGGTCGGTCGTTCTCCTTCGACGGCGTCGAGGTGAGCGGACGGCTCGATCCACTGATCTACCAAGAGCTCGCCGCACGGCACGGCATCCCAGGCGACGACGACTCGCACGCGACCTTCCGCGCGAGGTACACCGAGCGGCTCCGCGCGCGTCTTGCTGCCCGCAATACCGTCCGCGTCCTTGCGGGCGTGGTCGACCTCGTGAGCGCGCTGCACGATCATGCTGACTGGGAACAAGGGCTGCTCACGGGCAACTACGAACCCACGGGCGTCCTGAAAGTGATCCACGCCGGCCTCGATCCGGATCACTTTCGCATCAATGCATTCGCCGACCATGGCACCACGCGCCGCCACCTGCCTCCGGTGGCCATCAAGCGCTTTCATCAGGTGACCGGCTCCGCCGTGCCGCCGGAGCGCGTCGTGATCATCGGCGACACGCCGCTCGATGTCGACTGCGCACACCACAACGGATGCCGATGCCTCGCTGTCGCGACTGGCATCCATCCGGCCGATGAACTACGCGCCGCCGGCGCCGACTTGGTCGTGGACGACCTGTCGGATGTCGCGGGCATTCTGCGCTGGCTCCAAGCCTGAGAGTCTGGCACCGATAGCCTTGCAGGCCATGGGCTATCGCGCATGGTGCTCTGACTTCTATGTCAACATGAAGGTCGGCCTGAAGATGGATCTTCCGGCCGCGCGCGAGCCTGTCCTTGAGCTCTTCGACAGGATCCGGCGCCAGGTACCAAGCCTGAGTCGGCTCCGACGAACCGACACCGAAGTCGCGCTCGAGAGCGCCGAGGGCGAGCCAAGTTTGATGTGGGTCGCCATGAAGGCGACGAGCTTGCGCGCGGGCTATGTCAATCCGCCCGACATGTCCGAGACCTACCGACTTCACCGGTTCTTGCTCGAGAACGCGCCGTACTTCCTTTCGATCAGTCCACTCGACATCGACTCAGTCGATCTGGTCTTTGGCTTCGACCTTGAGACCGAGCATGACCGCGACATCATTGTCTACAACGCGCTGTTCTCCGACAGCAGGCTCTCGGGGCTCTTCGATCCTGACCAGGATGTGCCGATTGATGTGCAGCCATTCATCGGGCTCAATCTGAGTCCCGATGGCGAGTGGCAGGCGTTCGTCGAGGTGAAGACCAGACCCAAGGCGGCGGACGGTTCGAGCGCTCGCCACCTTCCCGAACCCATCAGCGTGATCCTGACCGTGCGCAAGGTCGGACCGGTCGCCACGCTCGATGAACTGCCGGCTGTGCTGGCTTCGCTCGCTGGGCACGCAGAACGCCTGGCCGAATCGCGTGTCATCCCGCATGTCATCACGCCGCTGCGCGACGAGATCCTGAGCCATTGAATGACACGCGGCGCCCTGGATCAGGCGCCGCGAGACGAAGTCTGGATTGTTGGGACGGTCACTTGACTGTGACAAACTTCGAGACCGACTTGAGGTCGGGCACGATCTGCGGCGTGACGAACAGGCTGAACGAAGCGCCCTTCGACAGATTCACGACCTTGGTCGCCTTCATGCGGGCGGTCCAGATGCGGCCGCCGCGCTGCTGGGTCACATTGTCGCGGCCGCGCGCGGTGGCGATGCGGGTCAGGACGCGCTGCACCGAAGGCTGCATGCGCATCAACCGCTGCAGGGTCTTGCGGTACTTGGGTTCCGCGGGGACCTGGTTCAGGGTGATGGTGACGGTGCTGCCTGGGGTGATGGTCATGAGTCGCTCCGAATGTCGAGTCGGGAAGTCTAGTGGGTTTGGCGCAAATCAGCAAGGGTTGATGCTCCCACCCGTCGCTGACGCCCCTGCTGCCGGTCCCGGGGCGGCCGAGAACAGGTGCCACAGGGCCTGCGTGCCTGATCGGCCGTGGCCCTGATCGCGCAGCAGCGTGTACAAGCGCTCTGCTCGCGCTAAACCGTCGAGCGTCAGGCCAAGCGCTTGGGACTCGTCGAGGGCAATCCTGAGGTCCTTGCAGAAGTGTTCGACGAAGAAGCCCGGCGCAAAGTCACCGCGCAGGATGCGGGGGCCGAGGTTATTGACGCTCCAACTGCCCGCCGCGCCGCCACCCACGCTCTCAAGGACCTT
>VGXL01000053.1 GCA_016873315.1 Phycisphaerae bacterium
CGGTGTTCGATGCGCTGGCCTGCGGCGACCGCGTGGCCGGCAGGTGCACCACCGGCGCTCCGCGCGACACCGATTGGTATGCACTGCCCCCGGGCGGTCACACGATCAGCCTGCGCGCTGAGTTCCCAGCCAGCCTGACGATCGTGCGCGGCAGTTGCACCACCACGCTCGAAGAGCTCGCGTGGCACGCCATCGGACCGTGCGATCCGCTCGTCACCTCCGTCTGCGTCCCTGCGGACGAGTCGTGGTACGCGATCGTGAGCCTTGGTAGCCCGGAAGGTCCGATTCAGTCGGGGCAGCCATGCACCGAGCCGGACCCCGACAACCCGCCCAATCCAGACGATCCCCCGATCATCCCGGGTGCATTCGGCACGCGGTATGAGGTCACTCTGTGGTGCGGGGTCTGCCCACCCTCGCCAGATCTCAACGGTGACGGCGCAGTGAACGGTGCCGACTTGGGCATTCTTCTCTCGGCGTGGGGTTCATCCGGCAGCGCCCTGCCCGGCGACCTGAACAGTGACGGCGTGGTGGACGGCGCGGATCTTGGTGCGCTCATCAGTGCGTGGAGCTGAGCCCGGCGGCCGATGCATTGGGCCCAGCGCTGACCTTACGATGCGTGCCAGCGGAGCATGACGGCGCCGAAGTCGCGAGCGATGTGATCGGCACGCGAGACGACCGAACTCCGCTCGGCGGTCTCGGTGAAGGCGATGAACTCATGGGCCGCGCCGTCGTCGCGGATCTCCCAATCGGTGATGCCATCGCCCACCGCGATCACTCGACCGGACAGTCCGAGCGCGCGAACGGCGCGGGGTTTGCTGCGGGGCGAAGCGAGCTTGCTTGATGGATCAAGCCCCAGCGCAACATCATCGCCTGACCAGAGCAGACGATTCGCGCACACATGCGAGCGGTGAAGACCAAGGGCTTCCACAACCGGGTCGATCCACTCGTGAAACCCGCTGGTGACGACCCAGACTCGGTCCGCTCCCGCGCTCAGCTCCTGCGCGTGAGCGAGGAGAGACGGGCTCACTGCATCGTGCAGCCGGTCGATGAGCCGACGCACGATCGCCCGGTCAAAGCGCAAGAGCGCCATGCGCTGCGACAAGCTCTGATCGATCGGAAGCGAGCCGTCCATGCCGGCATCGGTGATCGATCGGATCCGCGCGAGCACCTCGTCGCGATCGCTGCGGCCTTCGAGCGCCATGGCAGCGAGCTCGTCCAGCGACTCGACTGTGACGATCGTGCTGTCGAAATCCAAGACGAGGTGGGTGCTCATCGCACGCACTCACCCGATCGACGGCGCACGGTCCGCCATCGTTGGCGCGGCCGCACCCAACGGTTGCGCCGCGAGCTGCGTGATCACGGGCGCCCCACACTCGGGACATGCTGTCGCTCCGCGAGAACCCTCAAGGTCATACGAACACGCGAAGCACTGCCGCTGCGAGAGCACGATGGTGAGTCCAAGCCCACAACGATTGCACGGGTGCATTCGTCCGTCAGTCGCAACATGCTGCCGATGCTTGCATCGTGGGCAGTCACATCGGATGTCCTTCAAGTCCAAGATGCTCGTGACCTTGATCGCGCGGGCCATGCGGTCCAGCACGGCCGAGATCAGTCCGCCCGAAACGATCATTGGGATCATCGCCACGAGCACGCGCTCGACCAGATCACCGCGCCACAAGAGCGAGATGTAGGAGAAGAGGAGCCCGCCCTCCAAGAGGACGAGGCCGACCGTGGCAAGGTGCAGCGCGCGGGCCCAGCGCCCACCACTGGCGTGGCGAAAGACGCGGCCCATGCCGATCGCGAGCGCGACGGTCCCCAGAAGCACGGCCCACGCCGCCTTCTGGTTCATGGAGATGCGTTCTGGCTCGCTCAAGTTCCACGGCTGCACAAGCTCGCTCGCAATGCTGAGCCAGATCGCGAGCGCTGCTCCGAGCGGAACAAGTCCTGCGACCTGCCACGCCGTCGCGCCGCGCTCGCGCGGCTCACCGAAGCAGATCATGAACGCGATCGGCGAGACCGCCATGAACTGCCACCCGCGGAGTCCGTCGTCGATCCCGGTTCCAACATTCCAGGCCGCTGCGAGCCAAGCGACGAGCGCTGCCATCTGCAGTCCAAGTGCCACCCATCCAGCGCGCACGGCGAGCGGAAAGGCCAACGCCCTCAGCGAGATGGCCCCAGCGATCGTCGCGCCAAGGAACGCCAAACCGGAGAACAAACAACCTTCGAAGAGTTGGCCTCTTGACCAAACAGAAACGCAAAACCACGCGGCCGAGAGACCACTCCCGATCACGATGCACAGCACGGAGGGCGTCAATCGGGCGTCGCCCCCACGCGTAGCGGCCGCCCAGGTCCCACTCATTGCCGTGAGGATCATCGCCGTGCCGGCGAGCCGCCATGCTTCGTCGCTCGCCAAGAAGAGCCCGAGCAGCGTGCTCACGAGCGAGACCACCAGCGAGAGGGCGAGTACCGCAAGGGTCAGCGTGCGAAAGTTCACGGCGAGCATCGTACGGACTGCCCAGATGCTGCCAAAGCCGCCGACCGGAATCGAACCGGCAACCTCCAGATTACAAATCAGGTGCTCTGCCAATTGAGCTACGGCGGCGGAGGATCACCGAAGTCTAGCGAGCACCTGCGCGATGCCGTTTGATCGCAATCGCCAGCAGGCTGACATCCGCGGGATTGATGCCCGCCAGCCTGCCCGCCTGACCCAATGTCGCGGGTCGGAACTTGCGCAGCACCTCGACGGCCTCGCCGCGCAGACCGATCACGCCTGCAGGATCCAGGTCCGTCGGCACGCTGACGCGTTCATGATCCTGCGCGCGCCGAATCTCGCTGTGCATGCGCGTGATGTACCCCTCGTAGCGCACCTCAGTCATGGCCTTCGCCGCGAGCGCCGCATCCTCGATGCCCAGCGCCAACGCAAAGGCCTCGTCGGTCGTCGCTGGATCGAGCGCGATCGGTCGCAGCGACCGACCCGACGGAGTCGTCGGATCGAGCCGCGCGCGAAGCGTTGCCAGCGCATCCTGCGTTGCCGTGAAGGCGGCCCACTGATCATCGGTGATCAAGCCCCAGGATCGCGCGTCGCGCGTGAGCCGATCCGCGGCGTTGTCCGCGCGCAGCACCAAGCGATGCTCGGCGCGACTCGTAAACATCCGGTATGGCTCGCGCGGCACCTTCGTGACCAAGTCATCCATCATGACACCCAGATACGCCTGCTCGCGGCCAAGCCGCACGAGCTCCATGCCGCGCGCGCGTCGCGCCCCGTTCAGACCAGCGAGCAGCCCTTGCGCGCCTGCCTCTTCATAGCCACTGGTGCCATTGATTTGTCCTGCAAGGAAGAGCCCGCGAACGAGCTTGGTCTCGCCGGTCGCATCGATCTGGTGCGGCCAAACCATGTCGTACTCGACGGCGTATCCGTACTTCAGGATCGTCGCACGCTCGCACCCCGCAAGCCCACGCACGATCCGATCCTGCACTTGTGCTGGAAGGCTCGTACTCAGACCATTGCAATAGACCTCGTTCGTCTGCAGGCTCTCGGGCTCAAGGAAGACATGATGGCTGTCACGATCGGCGAATCGAACCACCTTGTCCTCGAGACTCGGGCAGTAACGAGGCCCGCACTCCGCCTCGACTTCGCCGGCGTACATCGGGGCCAAGTGCAGGTTGTCGCGGATGAGCTGATGCATCCACGGCGTGGTCTGCGTGGCGCGGCACTCGACCTGACGGAGCACAGGGAATCGTGATCGGTCCGTCGTGTCGCTGAAGGGTTCGGGGCGGGCGTCGCCCACCTGCGCAGGCAAGGTCTGCCAATCAATCGAGCCCCGCTCCAAGCGTGGTGGCGTCCCCGTCTTGAGCCGACCGAGTTCGAAGCCCAACGCTCGAAGCGCAGCGCTCACTGGAACGGCCGCTCCTTCGCCAATGCGACCACCAACGACCTTCTCTTGGCCCGTGTGCATCAGCGCACGCATGAAGGTGCCAGTCGTCAGAACACACGCACTGCAACGAATGGTGCTCGGTCCATGCTCTCGCGCACTGCGTCGAGCTCCATCGCCATACGGTGCGCGCGCAAGTCGATCCCCCGCTGCGTTTGCCTCGATCGCGGACTCGTCAACATCGACCGTGCACGCGCCCGGCGCAAGAACCGCGCCCACGATGGCACCGTCCACGACATCGAACGCGTCGACAGTTCCCTCGATCACGGTGATCCCGTTCGCGCGTGAGACCAAGCGTTGGACCTCGGCCGCGTAGGCATGCTTGTCGCATTGCGCGCGCGGCCCGCGCACGGCGGCACCCTTGCTCGTGTTGAGCATCTTGAACATGATGCCCGTCGCGTCGGTCGCACGACCCATCAGTCCCCCGAGCGCATCGATCTCGCGCACCATCTGCCCCTTGGCCAACCCGCCGATCGCAGGATTGCAGCTCATCGCGCCAATGCGCGAAGCATCCATGGTGACCAGCGCAACGCGGCCGCCGCCGTGGGAGCGAAGCACCTTCGCTGCGGCATGCGCTGCTTCCGTACCCGCGTGGCCACCACCGATCACGACGACATCGAACATCGGGTCCACCGCGCAAGGATAGTCCGCCAATCCTGCACATCATGCACGGCTAGGATCTCCCGTCATGTTCCAGTCCATCGCCGTCCGTCAGGTCCGCTCGCCCATCCAGATCGCCTTCGTCTTCAGCGACGATCGCTCTCCCCCATCGAAGGATGCCGCCGTCGCAGCCAGCGTGAGCGCGGCGTTCGCGAGCCCTGGGTTCCGCGCCGATGCCGGCGAGTGCCTGCTCGTGGGACATGCAAGCCTGGTCGTCGGCCTGGGCGCCAAAAAGGACCTCAACGCTTCGGGCGCACGCACGATCGGCGCCCGACTCGCCAAGTGGCTTGACCGCGCCGCGCCCGCAGCGATCGAGTTGCGCGCCCCCGTCCAGTTGCAGTCACTCGCCTCCGCACTTGCCGAAGGCATCGCGATCGCGCAATGGCGATTCGATGATCTCGACGGCGGGGCCACGCGCAAGGAGCCTCGTCGCGCGTCGCTCGCGATGTGGGCTGACGCCACGAAGACCCGCGAGGCGCTCGCGCGCGGCTTGGTCGTGGCCGATGCTGTCAACGCCGCGCGTCGATTCGGCGCCACGCCACCCAACATCTGCACTCCGCAATGGGTCGATGCGCAGGCCCGCGCGCTGGCTCGCAAGGCCGGTCTCAAGCACCGCGTGATCGACTTCCGACAAGCCCAGAAGCTCGGCATGGGTGGCCTGGTCAATGTGGGCAAGGGTTCCGTCGCCAAGCCGTGCATCACCGTGCTTGAGCATGCTCCCCGCCGGCTCGCTCCGCGCGCACGGGGCAAGCACCTGGTGCTCGTCGGCAAGACGCTGACCTACGACACGGGCGGATACAGCCTCAAGGTCAACAACGGCATGAAGGGCATGAAGTACGACAAGATGGGTGGTGCAGCCGTGCTCGGCGCAATGCAAGCCATCGCGGCGCTCGATCTCCCCATTCGCGTGACCGCTGTGCTCGGCGCCGCCGAGAACATGGTCAATGGCGAGTCCTATCGCCCCGATGACATCATCACGATGCACAACGGAGTGACCGTCGAAGTCACCAACACCGACGCCGAAGGGCGACTGGTGCTGGCCGATGCCATGAGCTGGGCGTGCCGCACGCTCAAGCCGACGCACATGATCGATCTCGCGACGCTCACGGGCGGCGTGGTCACGGCGCTGGGCAACTTCAGCGCCGGGCTCTTCTGCAACGACCCATCGCTGCGCGCTGGCATCGAACAGAGCGCGGCCGCGACCGGTGAAAAGGTCTGGGCCCTGCCGCTCTGGCCCGAGCACCGCGACTTCATGCGTGGTCAGCACGCCGATCTCATCAACAGCAACCCCTCGCGCATGGCGCATCCGATTCAGGGCGCCGCGTTCCTGTCGTTCTTCGTGGATGACGCCCTGCCGTGGGCCCATGTGGACATTGCAGGCGTCGCGACCACCGAGTCGGCGACCGATCTGTGCGCCGCCGGACCGACCGGCTGGGGCGTGCGCCTTCTGGTTGACTGGGTCCGCGGACAAGCGTGATCCCACGCACACTGCGGCGTCACTCGCCCGCGCAGCGGAGCGCTGACGCCGTTAGGCGTCGGGCTTGAGGTGGCTCATTAGCTCGAGCAGTTGTTGGGCCAAGGCTGATGTGCCGCAGTAGATCGTGAGCTCACCGGGAGGAAGCACTTCCATGACGAGCGACGCTCCGGTGGTCGCGATACCGATGCCATGCGACGGCTCTGATCCTGCGTCGAGCACGCACTGCACCAGTGCGCGAAGCACATGATGATCGCCTTGCTCGAAGAGAATCGGATCGCGTCGATTCAGTTCCACGCTCGCGCTGCCATCGATCGCCGCCCACTGTTCGTGCTTCGCCATCGGCTCGCTGACGGCATCGAAGACCTGGTTCCACTTGCCAACTGGAAAAACGAGCACCTCTCGCAAGTGCAACTTGTGAGCAATGGCCTCGACAAACTCGGCCATGCGAGCGCGTGACATGCGCTTGATGTCGGACGGCAGGCTGGTCGCACGCGGATGATCCTTGGCGGCGATGTCGATGACCGAGGAACCTTCCTCAAGCGCGACGCGAAAAACTGTTGGGGTCTCCGCAGCCTCAATGACGCCACGGGGTGCGAGTTGTTTCCACGCCAGGTCGAATTCGACGAAGTCCACGAGCTGATTCCCTTCTGGGCGCGTGCAGTCTAGGGGGCGGCTGCAGCGTCGTGGATGCCGGGCTACATTCATTCGCGTGAAGACGATCCTGTTCGTGTGCACGGGCAACACGTGCCGGTCGCCGATGGCCGAGGCCATCGCGCGTCATGCGGCAGGCCAGGGCCGTCTTCCGAGCGGTTCGGCACTGTTCGTCGGGAGCGCTGGGGTGGGTGCTTGGGCTGGCCAGCCGCCGTCAGCGGACGCCATCCGGGCCCTGCGCGCGATCGGAATCGACCACACCGGGCGCAGCAAGCCCCTGACCCGCGAGATGATCGAGAAGGCGGACCTGATCCTGTGCATGACCCGAGGACATGTCGATGCAGCGCGACGGCTCGTTGCCGACCGTCCGGCGCTCAAGGATCGGATCCAGTTGCTTGACCCTGCGGGGGATGTGGACGATCCGATCGGCATGGGCCAAGAGGCCTACGACGAACTGGCGCGGCAATTCGCCGAGTTGATCCCCAGCCGGATCTCTGCCATGCTCCCGTCATGAGGATCTCGCTCGGCTCGGACCATCGCGGCGTCTCACTCGTTCAGTCCTTCGTCGCGCAGTTGCGTGGTGCGGGCCATGATCCCGTCGTGCTTGGCGAGTGCAGCGGCGCATCATGTGATTACCCCGACATCGCCTGGCTCGTGGCCAATGCTGTGGCTCGCGGTGAGTCCGACCGCGGCATTTTGGTCTGCGGCACGGGCATCGGCATGTGCATCGCCGCCAACAAGGTCGATGGGATTCGCGCTGCGCTCGCGAGTGACGAACTCGCGGCGCAACTCTCGCGCAGCCACAACGACGCGAATGTGCTGTGCCTGTCAGCCGATTTGATCGGCCCGATCCTGGCCAAACGCATCCTCGATGTCTGGGTCTCGACGGCGTTTGAGGGCGGCCGTCATGAGCGCCGGCTCGCCAAGATCACGCGCATCGAGCACGGCCAGGATCCATCGAGCTGATCAGGCCTGAACGGCCCTTGGCTCCGGGACCACTGGCTTGATCCACGCCCCCTGTGCATCATGGCGGACCTCGCACACACCGCACTGCATCGCGCCCGCGTCTGCGACGACGACCGACAGCGCAGCAGCACCGCACTCGGGGCAGATCCCCTTCGCGAGCCGCGCGCGATTCCACCGTCTCTCGACCGTCAGCAGCACTGAGCCGAGCGCCTTGAAAACCAGCAACCCCATGATCGAGAGAAAGAGCAACGCCAGCGTGGCTGGCGGAAAGATGAAGATGAACAGGAACGCGATCCCAAAGGCCGCGAGGTAGATCGCGAAGACGAGAAAGCCGTACGCACGGTTGAGGTGGCGTAGGAACTTCAGGATCATGGGCGAAGTCTAGGGCGATGCACGACTGAATCCGCGCGACCACCACAGGTCGTGTGGCCGGGCCATCGTTACACTACGAGTCGCCGGGGATTGCCCGGCGTTATCGATCCACCGATCCAGCGAGGAAGACCATGAAGATCGTCTGCGACCGCGCCGCCCTGCTCGATGCCTTGGCCATGGCCGCCAGCGTCGTGCCGAACCGCAGCCCCGCGCCCGTCATGCTCTGCCTGAAGCTCACCGCCGCAGACGGCGTGCTGTCGATTCAAGCCACCGATGGTGAACTCGGCCTGACCGTTCATGTCTCGAGTGTGCAGGTGGACGAAGCAGGCGAGGCGCTGCTCCCGGCCGACAAGCTCACGCAGATCACGCGTGCCTGCGACGACAGCACGCTCTCGATCTCGACGGAGCGCAACGTGTCGACGATCAAGGGCGAGCATGCGACCTTCAGGGTCTTCGGCTACGAGCCGCGCGAGTTCCCCGGCGTGCGCGATGCCAAGGATGCCGGAATCGAGTTCGAGGTGGCCGCGGGCACGCTGCGCCGCCTGATCCATCGCACGGCGTTCGCGACGAGCGTCGACAATTCGCGATACGCGATCGCCGGAACGCTGCTCGAGCGCAAGGGCCGCAAGTTGCGGATGGTGGCCACGGATGGTCGTCGGCTTGCTGTCGCTCGCGGCGATTGCAGCGCGCCAGCGGACGGCGATTCGTCCTGCATCGTTCCCGCCAAGAGCCTGTCGGTCCTCAATCGATTGCTCGATGACCCCGACGCATCCGTCACCGTGAGCCGTGACCGGAACCGACTCTCGATCCAGGTTGGCGAGGCCGCCACGCTCGTGTCGAGCCTGGTCGAGGGCACCTTCCCGCCCTTCGAGGATGTGATCCCCAAGGATCACGACAAGCGCGCGACCTTCGATACGGGCGAGTTTGCTGCCGCGATCCGCCGCGCTGCACTGCTGACGAGCGAGGAAAGCAAGGGCGTTCGCCTAGCCTTCGGTCCGGGCATGCTCCGCTTGTCGAGCCGTGTGCCCGAGATGGGCGAGGCTGACATCGAATTGCCGATCGCCAAGTACGAGGGCGATCCGATCGAGATCGGCTTCAACCCGGTCTTCATCACAGATGTGCTGAAGATCGCCGATGTTCCCGAGGTCATCGTCGAGCTCAAGAGCCCCAACAAGCCTGGGGTCGTCCGGCTCGGCCAGGACTTCGTCTATGTGGTGATGCCGGTCAATGTGGGCTGACGCGACCTTCGCGCGGCGGCCCTCGCCGGACCAATCCGCGCCGGTCTGGACACATCGCCTCGCGCGCCGGCGCTGATCACTTTCGCCCGTACTTCACGCCGCAGCCATAGGGCTTGGTGCTCGCAGGCTTGACTGCCTTGCCTTCCTTGAGTGCCTTGACGGCCTCGACGACATAGTTCTTCGAACCCTTGTCGTCGATCGCGCCTTCGTAGGCGAGTGTGCCATCCTTGGCGATGACAAAGCAGTGCGGCGTGGTCTTGGCACCGTACGCGCGACCGACCTTGCCATCGCCGTCGATCAAGGCGGGACCGTCGATCTTGTTCTTCGACAAATAGTCGGCGCTCGACTTGGGATCGTTTGCGGTCGCAGCCGTGCTGTTGATGAAGAGGAACACCACATCGGCATCCGTCTCCTTGCACGCCTTCATCATCGAGCCAACCTTGCCCCCTTCGCACACTTCGCGACACACCGGGCACCCGGGGTTGATCCACTCGAGCACCACCATCTTGCCTTGGTAGTCGGCGAGTGTGTAGTCCTTGCCGTCAGCACCCTTGAGCGTGAACTCGGGCGCAGTTTCGCCGATTTTCGCGGTTGCCTTCTGAGCCGGCTCGGCCAGCGCGCTGTGCGTGATGTTGGGCGACAGCGCAAGTCCGGCGCCAAGGGTGAGCGAGGCGATGAGGGCGAGATGCTTCATGGGGCGTTCCTTCTGGTTGGATCCTGGGCATGAATCTGCCAAGTTGGACTGTAAGCGCGCGGAGCGTGCGCCGAGGTTTGCTGGGATCACTTTGCCGCCGGAGCGGTTGCCGGGACAGCCAGATCAAACACGCGGACCCCGCCCGAGGAGACAACTTCAACCATGCCTCGGACGACCGGGCGCCCATCCGGCGCGTCGCCCTCTCGGATCCGGACCGGGACCTCGATCCGCCCACCGGGCATCGGCAGCATGCGCTCGCTTGGAAAGCGAACGCCAGGGCACGCATCGGGGAACCATCGAGCTGTGGCAGCAAGCGCCGACGCATCGATGACCAGCGTGCGGTCGGCGCCGCTCCCTCGCAACATGGCCACCAGCGCCGCGGGCGCGGCTTCGGGGTAACCGCCAGGCATGGCCCCCGCCCGTTCGACCAATTCGGACTGCACGGTCTGGCGTTCCACCACGCAGATCTCGTTGCAGGTCATCCACGACGCGCTCAATCGCACGCTCGCCGCCTCGCCCGTCCATGTCGTGGGCACGGTCAGCGGGACCAGAAGCCGCAGCGAATCCTGGAAGGCAAGGATGTCCTCGTCCTCGGGAAGATGATTGGGGACGGGGAAGATGGGCTCGCCGGCGGACCAACCAGTTGGAAGAGACCACTCAAACTTCGGCGGTCCGCCACTGTCGCCGGGGTTGCGCCACGACATGTGCCAGCCCTTCTCGATGGCGAAGTTCACATCGAGGAATCGCCGTCCGTCCGGGACTCGCAGGATGAACGGAGCGAGCGATGCTGTGACATGCGGGCGCGTCGAGGGGGACACCTGCTGCGTCAGTCTCGGCATCAACAGCATCACGCACGACATGAGCAGCGCCAGCCTCGGCATGAGCAGCATCGACATGGTCCGTACACTAGCCGCATGACCCTGCGAATCCTTGCGTCGTGCTTCGTCTTGTCCCTTCCGCTGATGGCCTGCGAGCGGAGCACAAGCGACAAGGATCTCACGCTGATCCGCGCCGATGAAGTCCTTGCGCTCGGCTCGCGCGACAAGGGATTGCTCGGCAAGTCCAAGCGCGTCGTCATCGTCGATCCACGCCCGACTGCGCTCTATGAGGCCGGGCACATCAAGGGCGCCCGCTCCATGCCGATGCCCACCATGAATGATGTGGCGCTCCCGGAACTCGGCGATGTCAAATCGGTCGCGATTCTGATCTATGGCACGAACGCCAGCGATGTGCTCGGCCCCGCCGCGAGCAAGCGCCTGATCGAACTCGGCTACGACAGCGTCTACACCCTTCGTGGCGGACTCGACGCCTGGACGAAGGCGAGCATGCCGACGGCCACGGGCAAGGACCCCGGCTGATTCCGAACGAGGGCTGGTCCGACGCGATGTGACCCCAAACGAACGAGGCCCGCGCCGGGGGGCACGGGCCTCGCGTGGGTGATCAGTCGTGAACTCAACCGAGCGCTGCGGCGCCCGAGACGATTTCGGTGAGTTCGGTCGTGATGCGCGCCTGTCGTGCGCGGTTGTAGTTGCGCTTGAGCGTGCGGCCGAGCCCCGACGCGTTGTCGGTTGCAGCCTTCATCGCCACCATGCGCATGACATTCTCGCTCACTACGGCGTCGTTGAAGGCCTGGAACAGGCTGACCTTCACGCTGCGCGGAAGGAGGTCGTCCAGGATCTCGCTCGCGCCTGGGCTGAATTCATAGGTCGCGGTCGGCGCGCCCTGAGCGGCCTGCGGCATCGAGAGCGGCAGCAACTGCACGGCTTCGGCGACCTGTCGGGCATTGCTCACGAAGCGCATGCTGCAGACCACCACCTGCTCGAAACCGCCCGAGATGAATGCGTCCATGTAGCGATCAGCGAGCGCCTGGATGTCGTCGTACTTGGGTCGGTCGCCGAACGTGAAGCGCTCTTCGGGCATCATCTGCTGGTACTTGAAGAACGCGAAGGCCTTCTTGCCGGCGGTGTGGACCACCACCTGCTTGCCTTGGGCCTTCAGTGCCTTGATGCGGACCATGGCAGTGCGCAGCACATTGCCGTTGTACGCGCCGCAGAGGCCGCGATCGCTGCCAATGACGAGCACGAGCACCTTGCCCGACGAGCCCCCACCCTGCAGGAGCGGGTGGGCGACATCGCCAGCAGCCGCGGCGACCTCGCCAACGAGCTTGCGGATGCGATCGGTGTAGGGCCGGGTCGCCTTAGCCCGGGCGAGCGACGCCGTGAACTTGGCGGTCGCGATCATCTGCATGGTCTTGGTGATGCGCTGGATGGTGCGGACTGCGACCATGCGCTTCTTGATCTCGCGGATCTGTGCCATAGGGGTGGAAATGGTAGCGTCCGACGCGGGCCGCCGCCGCACGCGAAACCCCGGCCTACGCTGCAAGAAACCGTGTCCGCGACCCTTCGCATCATCGATGCCAACCGCAACCGGGCCCTCGAGGCGCTTCGGGTGCTCGAGGACCTCGCCCGGTTCTCGGTCGGCGATCGAGCGTTGACCGAGGGGTTCAAGGCAGCCCGACATGGGGTCGTGCAGGCGCTGGCCGGATTGGACGCATCACAACTTCTCGCGTCGCGCGATGCGAACGGTGATGTGGGCACCACGATCACGGGCGCTGCGGAGCAGGACAGGCCGAATCTCCACGCCCTGGCGCTGGCCAACGGATCGCGCGCGACCGAGGCACTGCGCTCCCTTGAGGAATCGCTGAAGTTGCACGATGCGGTCGTCGCCACCCGCATCGAGCGTGTGCGGTACCGCACCTACGACCTCGCCCGCGATCTTGCGCTGCGACTTGCTGGAAGCGCGCCGCGGCAGTGGACGGTCTGCGTGATCGTGACCGAGTCGATGTGCACCATGCCTTGGCTCCATGTCGCGAAGGCCGCACTCGATGGTGGCGCCGACTGCCTCCAACTGCGCGAGAAGGAACTTGACGGTGGCGAACTCCTTGCGCGTGGCGCGGCGCTGCGTGAACTCACTCGAGCCGCCGGCGCGAGTCTGGTCATCAACGATCGGATCGATGTAGCACTCGCCTGTCACGCTGACGGTGTGCACCTAGGACAGAGCGACCTGCCGATCGCCGCGGCGCGTGCGATCGCCGGATCCACACTGTTCATTGGCGCGAGCACGCACGGTCCTGATGAGGCCGCGGAATCGGTGACAGCAGGCGCGTCCTACTGCGGCGTCGGATGCATGTATCCATCAACGACCAAGGCCGCGCTGCCGATCGCTGGTCCCGCCTACCTCGTGCGATTCCTCGCCGAGCACCCCAACACGCCGCATCTGGCCATCGGTGGCATTGACGAACACAACGCGCGCGAACTCGCCGGGCTCGGATGCCGCGGCGTGGCTGTCAGCCGTTCCGTGCTTGCGGCATCGGATCCTGCGGTCGCGGTACGCCGTTTGCGTGGAGCACTCGCGCGTGGCTGAACGCGAGCGGACCCGTCACTCGCCATCGGGCGAAGCTGGACTTCGCGAGGTCACGCTCACGCTCCTGGGCACGGGAACCTCGGCTGGCGTCCCACTGATCGGCTGCGACTGCGCGACATGCACCAGCGATGATCCGCGCGATCGCCGACTTCGCACCGCTGCGGCGCTGCGGTACACCGATGCCCGCGGCATGCATCGAACGGTGCTGTTGGATGTCGGACCCGACCATCGGCAGCAGGCGCTCCAACACCGCATCGATCGCGCTGACTACATCCTGCTCACGCACAGCCATGTCGACCATGTCTGGGGGCTCGATGAAGTGCGACGCTACAACGCTCTCATGGGGACATCGATCCCGGTGATCGGCGATGCACGCACCCTCGACGAGCTGCGCCGGATCTACGCGCACATCTTCGACCGCGCGCGCAACGCCAACGAAAGTTGGGTCGCAGACTTGGCGACCGTGCGGATCGCTCCAGGTGAATCACTCGACTGCCACGGGATCCGCGCAACCGCCGTGCAGATGCTGCATGGGCGCCTGCCGATTCTGGCGTGGCGATTCGATGGTCCGAGCCCGCTCTTTCCACTCGTCTACGCCACCGATGTCAACGGCATCCCGCCCGAGTCCTGGCGCCACCTCGTGGGCACACGCACGCTGATTCTTGATGGACTGCGATTCCGATCACATCCCACGCACTTCTCCGTCGACCAGGCCGTCGAGACCGCATCGCGCATCGGCGCGATCCGCACGGTGCTGGTGCATATGACGCACGACATCCTCCACGAGCGCGATGCGCAACGACTGCCCGACGGCGTCGAGTTCGGTTTCGACGGGCTTGCATTGCGCTGAACATCTCGACCTCGCGATCACGAGTCACGGCACGCGGTTTCGCCTGCGTGGATCGAGTTCGCGCTTGATTGCGAACGACGGCGCGCTCCTCGTCGGTCAGACCTAGACTGCGACCATGAGCAACCACTTCCCATTCACGCTTCCCCCGCTGCCGTACGCCGAGAACGCGCTCGAGCCTGTGATCGACGCGCGCACGATGAACATCCATCACTCAAAGCACCACAACGCGTACATCACGAATCTGAATGCGGCGCTTGAGCCCCATGGCGACCTGCACGGGCTCACGCTCGATGCACTCTGCCGCCGCATCGCGTCGCTGCCGGATGGCCTGCGCAATCCAGTGCGCAACAACGGTGGCGGTGCGTGGAACCACACCATGTTCTGGTCGCTCATGGCTGCGCCAGGGACCGGCGGTCAGCCGAGCGATGCACTCGCGAAGGCGATCCAGGCAGCCTTCGGTTCGATCGATGACCTCAAGAAGAAGTTCGCCGCAGCCGGCACTGGGCGCTTCGGCTCAGGTTGGGTCTGGTTGTGCGTCATGCCCAACGGCTCGCTCGCCGTCTGCTCGACCGCGAATCAGGACAACCCACTCATGGCTGGGATCAGCGACTGCGATGGCACGCCGATCTTGTGCCTGGATGTGTGGGAACACGCGTACTACCTCAACTACCAGAACCGCCGCCCTGACTACATCACCGCGTGGTGGGGCGTGGTCAACTGGAACGAAGTGAACAAGCGCTTCGACGCCGCCAGCACGCGCTGAGCGCTCATCGCACGAACCACGCTTCAGCTCACTCGTTCACGGAGCCACGGGCGCCGAGAGATCGGCCCGCATCCCGTCGATCATGGCTCGGAAGTCTTGGCGATGCATCTCAACCGTGCGTTCGGGACCATTCAAACGCAGGAACACGTTTCGACCCGGCGCCTGCACGATCGCGCCAAGTTGCATCTGACCCGGACGCGGCGCCGCCGCGCCCATGCCCTGGTACGCGCCCTTGAGTTCAATGAGGGTGACCGTCATGCCCGCCACGGTGAGCTCGTCGCGCACGGGCGTGATCGGCCCTCCATCTGCACTGCGGAACTGGCGCACCCATCGTTCGATGTTCGCATCGATCGGTCCGCCGTCGCCACCAGCAAACAGGCTCACCACGAACTCGGCCGCTCCGCCGTCCTCACCGCCAGGTCCGGGCACCGAGTACTGAAGCGTGCGGAACTGCATGGTCGGAAGTTGCCATTGCCATGTCATCGGCTTGGGGAAACTCAAGCCCCCAACCTCGATCACCGCTGCGTCACTTGTTGCGCTGCTCAAGGGCCACGATGGCACGGCGCGCGATCCCTCTGCGGACGAAGCACCGTTGGCACCCGAAGCGGCCGATGGGCCAGCGCCCGATGGCGATGCGGCCGCCGGTGACTTCGGCACCGCCTGCGCAGGCGGCTTGGGCTGTGCATCACTGCAGGCCATCGTCGAAAGGGACACGAGCAGCGAAGCGTGGAGAGCCATTCGTCGAGCGTTCATGCTCCTAGGATAGGGCAATGGCTCGTTCCGGTTCGATCGATGTGCCCGCATGGTGTCCAGCATCGGGCGATCGACATGGCGTGTCGTGGTCCGATGGCACGATCTGCACCAGTGGTTCAGGCGCGGCGAAACTCGATCTACCGCCCGGAGCCTTCGCCGTTCCAGGTCTCGTCGATGGCCATCTGCACCTCCTCCTCGGGGGGTTGGGACTCGAACGGCTCGATCTGTCGTCGTGCACGAGTCGCGCCGAGGTCGAGCGCGTGGTCCATGCGCGTCACAAGACGCTCGAAGCCGGCCGATGGCTGATCGCACAAGGATGGAACGAAGATCGCTGGGGCGGCGAGCAGCCGACGGCCGCTTGGTTCGATCAACTCGACGGGCGGCCCGTCGTGGCGTGGCGCATGGATCACCATGCCTGCGTGGTCAGCCGAAGCGTCATGCAGCGGCTCGACCTTGATTCGACGCCAGTAGGCGGCGACATCGTTCGCGATCACGCGGGCGCGCCAACGGGACTCTTGCGCGAGGCGGCCGCGTGGCGCATCGCGCAGCCCGCGATTCCCGCACCGACGATGGACGATCGTCGACGGGCGCTCGATGCCGCCGTGCGCCACCTTCACGCGCTCGGCGTGACCGGCGCGGGCACCATGGAGTACGGCGTTGACCTTGAGCGCGTGCTCGCGCCCCGATGTCATGACCTTCCGCTTCGCCTCGCAGTCACGCTGCTTGATCGCGACTGGCCGCTCGATGTGACGCCAGGCGTGACCTTCGAGCGCACCGATCGCCTGTGGGTGGTCGGCTACAAGAGCTTCGTCGACGGCACGCTCGGCTCGCGCACGGCGCGGATGCATGCGCCGTACGCCGACGAACCGTCCACGCGCGGGCTCTGGACCGAGCTCGCCGCCGAGGGCCTGCTGCGCGACTGGGCGGAGCATGTCCT
>VGXL01000054.1 GCA_016873315.1 Phycisphaerae bacterium
GTGCGCGGCGTTATACTCCGCGACCCTGCTTCCTGCGCATGTGGCGAAATTGGCAGACGCGCCAGCTTGAGGTGCTGGTGGGGCAACCCATGGAGGTTCGAGTCCTCTCGTGCGCATTGACCGTCGCGGATCCCGCGACGGTCTTTCTCTTTGGACACGGTCCAGCGGACCGATTCCGTGTGAACGGGCCGACGCTTCACGGCACGAGCTGAGCATGACCAGCCTTCCCCTCAACCACGAACCAACGCTGCGCGTGAACGAGGTGTTTCACTCGATCCAGGGCGAGAGCACCTGGGCAGGCGTGCCGATGGTGTTCGTTCGGTTGACGGGATGTCCGCTGCGGTGTCACTACTGCGATACGAGCTACGCCTTCCGCGAAGGCACCACGGTGCCGCTCAGTGCGCTCCTCGAACGCGTGCGCTCGTTCGGCTGCACAACCGTCGAGTTCACAGGCGGCGAACCGTTGGCCCAACGCAATGCGTTCGTTGCCATGGCCACGCTCTGCGACGAAGGGTTCACGGTCCTTGTGGAGACGAGCGGCTCGATCGACATCACGCCGTGCCATCCCAACGTCATTCGCATCCTCGACCTGAAGACGCCCGGCAGTGGTGAAACGGATCGTAACCGCTGGGAAAACCTTGCTGATCTGCGCCCGCGCGATGAGGTGAAGGTCGTGATCACCGACCGCGCGGACTACGAGTGGGCGCGTGAGATCGTGCAGCGAGAGCGGCTCCACGAGCGTTGCCACGCGGTGCTCTTCAGTGCCGCGCACCGCCAAGCAGGCGACGCTGAGATTCGGGGTTGCGAGGGTCTGTCGCATCGCACCCTTGCAGAGTGGATCCTTGCCGACCGATTGCCAGTTCGACAACAGGGCCAACTCCACAAGGTGATTTGGGATCCCTCGACCCGCGGGGTCTGAAACTGCGGTCCATCAAGCAGTCGACGCGCGGGATCCGGCACCGCGGTCAGTACGCCCAACCCTCGATGAGTGCTTCCTTGGGCACGACCGTCGATGCGGGCTCGAGCGCGAGCACGAGCGCATCGATCAGATCGCCTTCCTCATCAGCAATGGCTTGCTCGCCAACCGATTCGGGCACTACGAGTCCGGCGGTGACCGCGCGAGAGAGGATCTCTTCGCGGACTTCCCGCGGACGATCGCCCGTGCCCTTGTATCCCTTGTGCGGCCAGCCGCGTCGCTGAAGATCGCTTGCTGGGCAACTCTCGCAGATCACCGTCTGCATGCCGGGCGCGCCGGGGCGAACAGGCTCGATGCGAACTCCAGCGTCAGCGAGCGGGCGAAGGATCTCGCACACAAATGTCCAGGTCTGCTTGAAGACACGAAGATTGGTTGGGGGCATCGGCGTGCGGAGTTCGTGATCGCACACGCGCCGCGGTTCCTGCCGAGTCAGCGTTCGCAGGCCGCCGCGCCAGTCGCGTGCGCCGGCGAATCCCGCCATCCACTCGGCGCAGCCAGTCCAGCCTTGGAGGCCAGCTTCGGCGAGCGTGGGGATCGCGAGCCCCATCGGTGCATCGACGCGCCAGAGATGCGGTCGCCCATCGGCTGCGCTCGCGCGAATGCGATCAAGCAGACCCTTTCGATCCGCGCGCTCGACCTGCACCGGCGATGATCGACCGTGCCGCGTGGCGATGCGAATCTTGTGTGCGCCGCCCGACTCAGCACCGCTGAAGTCGACGCCGTGAATGATGAGCCATCGTTCCATTAGTTCATTGAGCCGCAACCGCCGGAGTTCTTGCCGCAGGGGCAGCAACCGCCAGTGTGGACATGGGTGCTGCCAACGGGCGAGCCGCCGACGCCGAACACGCTGTGCCGGCGCTTGAACGATCGGCCCTTGCCCGCAGGATCCTCGACGGGTGCGTCAGCATCCTTCATCGGTCGAAGCAGCTCGATCACCTCGCCGTCCTCAAGACATTCGTATTCGTAGAGAGGCATGGGAGTTCAGGATAGGCGACGACGATGGTCGAGCGAAGCGTCGTCGCGACGATTCCGCGCGGGGCGACCCTTCGACCCGTCCTTGCCGCGGACCGACGCGTCCTTGCCGCGGGCCGACGCGTCCTTGCCACGGGCCGACGCGCCGCCGCGCTCGGCGCGCGCCTTCGCTGACAGATCGCGCGTGCGTTGCGCTCGTCGCTCAAGACGATCGCTCTTCTCATTGCGCCGCGACGCGTGGATGCCGCGACGCTTGCGCACGGGCGCTCCGCCCTCGTTGCGCTCGGCCCGTTCGCGACGGCGATGGATCGTGGCTGCGTCGGCGAAGGCATCGCGACGAACGTGCTCGAGCTCGTCAGCCGTCAGGTCGCGCCACTCACCCACAGCCAGTCCCTTCAAGCGCAGCGGTCCCATCTTCACGCGACGCAACTTCTTCACGGGATGACCGAGCGCAAGCAGCATGCGGCGGATCTGGCGATTCCGCCCCTCGAAGAGTTCCATGTAGAGGATCGTCTTCTGGCGGTCGCGCGCAATGACATCGAGTCGACCGGCTTTGGCCTTGCGTCCAGGGCCGCGCTCGCCGTCGCTCAGGAAGACCCCCCGCTCAAGTCGCGCAAGATCCTCGTCTGCGAGTTGCCCCGCCACCGTGACCTCGTAGCCCTTGTGCATCTCGTAGCGCGGATGCGTGAGCCGATTGGCGAGTTCGCCGTCATTCGTCATGAGCAGCAGCCCCGATGAGTCCATGTCGAGACGACCGACGGGATAGAGACGCAGACCACTCGGATGCTCGACCAGATCCACCGCGCACGAGCGACCCTCGGGGTCGCTGTTGGTGCAGACCACGCCCTTGGGCTTGAAGAGCAGCACATACGCCACGCGCGAATCGCGTCGCACGCGACGACCGTCCGCGACCACCTCGTCCTTGACTGGATCGATCCACGCCGGCAGGCTCGCGACCAAAGTGCCGTTCACTTCGACCAAGCCCTCGGCGATCATTTCCTCGCAGCGTCGACGACTGGCCACGCCTGCGTCGGCCAAGAACTTCTGCAGGCGAACGCCGCGCGCGGCATCAGTGAAGGGATGGTCGGCCTTGGGCATTCGTGCAAGTATGACGGCTATTCTCATCGCATGCATGAGCCACTGCTGCTGATCCTGATGCTTGCTGTGCAGGACGCACCCAAGGGCACACTCGGGACGGGCGAGCGGATCGCGCCCGCCCCCCGTGACGCGGCCGTGCTGGTCGACCCGTTCGCCACGGGTTCGATCGTTGGTGACGCCGTGACGACGCATCGCCTGGCGGAACCGCTTCGTGCAACGGCAGAATTGATTCGCAAGTTCGGCGTCGAGCGCCGAGATCCAAACGACTCGCCGTGGGTGGTGCGGTGCTTTGATGAGCCGTGGCTCGTCGCCGATGTGGCGCGAGCGGCCACCCTGCCGCTTCGCTCCGGATCGCCGCCCATGCAAGCGTTGGCTATCACCACAGCGAAAGCCCTTGGGCTGCCGTTCGAACCATCGGCCGGTCAAGGCACGCTGCCGATGGCCGACACGCAAGGCGCGGTCTTTGCGTTGGACTTCCTCGCCAACGGCGCGCGAGTCCATCGATCGGCGTTGCTCGAGCCCGTGCTCGAACGACTCGGGTGCGATCGCGCCGAGCTTCGGCGAAGAGCCATTGGATTGGCCGAGCGCAGTGCTCAATCCGTGCTGCTCGAGGGCTCGGAGCTGGAGCAGGATCTGGCGCTGATTCGCGCGAGCACGGCCGCAGGATGGGCCGCGATTCCCGCGCTGCTCGCGCACCTCGACGCCGAGTTGCCGCGCACGATCGACTGGGCGGCTCAAGAAACGACGGCGATTCCAGAGTCTTTGAACGGCAAGGTCGACGGCACGATTCTGGCTGCTGAGGAAGTCGACGGCCTTGGCTGGGTCGTGGTGGGCGGTGTCGGCGCGAATCGCTACGACATGGACTCGATCGCGGCGGTGCTCGATCCATCGGGCGATGATCGATACGAGTGGACAGCTGGCGGAGCAGTCGACACCGTCATCGTTGATCTTGCTGGGAACGATCGCTACGAAGGTGGTGCAATCGGCGGGCCTGGGTCCGGGATCGCGTGCTTGGCCGCGATCGATGATCACGCTGGCCATGATCACTACCGCGGCGGTCTGCTCTCCATCGGCGCTGGCGCGTTCGGACTTGGCTTGATTCGCGACCGAGCCGGTGATGATCGGTACGAGGGTGGTGCGTGGAGCATCGGGGCCGCGATGTATGGCGCTGGCATCGTGCTCGACGAAGCTGGCGCGGACGATGTGCGCGGCGGAACGCTTTCACAAGGCGTCGGCGGGCCGCGCGGCATCGGCATGCTCATCGATCGTGGCGGTGACGATCGCTACATCGCGGACTTCGGCGCGCCGAGTGCGTACGGCACGCCCGCCACCAACCTCGCGTTCAGCCAAGGCGTGGGCTACGGATTCCGGCGATACGCCGCAGGTGGCATCGGAATCCTGTTCGATGCAAGCGGCGACGATCGGTACGAAGGCGGCGAGTTCGCGCAGGGTGGTGGCTACCTGCACGGTCTTGGCGTGCTCCATGATGCGAGCGGCCGCGACCTCTACCGCGCCGATCGGTACGGTCAAGGATTCGCTGCCCACATGGCCTTCGGCGCGCTGCTCGACGACGCGGGCGACGATGTGTACTGGGGCCGAACCGCGGCCAATCAGGGTGCCGCATGGGATGCCTCGAGTGCGGTGCTCGTGGATGCCGCAGGCAACGACCACTACCGCGGCAGCGTGCTCGCTCAGGGCTCCGGCGCGATGCAGGCGATCGGCATGCTGATCGATCTATCGGGCGACGATCGCTATGACGCTCCTGGACCCTACGCGCAGGGCGAGAGCGGCAACAACACCTACCACTGCGACACCGGCGTGCTGTCCTTCAGTCTGCTGCTTGATGCTGGTCCTGGTGCTGCACGGATCGGCGATGCTCAGGCAACTGGCACCGCCGTCACCGGCTCTGCGAACAAGGATCAACCCTGCGAGAGCCGTTTGCATGGACTTCGCGTCGTCACTCCGACCGTCGTGGCGTGGCCAACGCGCGCCGAGCCTTAGCATGGCGCGCGTGCACGATGGCGACCGATCGCTGGTGACGCTGAAGCCGAGCCTCAAGGGTGCGGCCAGTTTCCTTGCCGCAACCTGGCGCAGGTTTCGCACGACCGATCCAGCCGAGATGGCCGCCGCCCTGAGTTTCCGCACGCTCTTCAGCCTGTTCCCACTGCTGGTCGTGGCCACGCTGCTCACGCGTGCAGTCATGGCTGATCGCTTCGAGACCTTCGTCGGCGGGCTGATCGCCGAGCTCGGGCTCGACGAGTTGCAGATCGGACAGGACGGCGTTGTGATCGGGGCCTGGCTGCGAGGGCTCGTCCGCGATGCGTCGGACATCAATCTGTCGGGTCTTGGTCTGGTCGGCGGCGGCACTGTGGTCTTCTCGGCGATCTGGCTCCTTGTGGGCGTCGAGCGCAGTTTCGACCGTGTCGCTGCAACGACCTCGCGGCGCTCCATGCGCCGACGCCTGTTGGTCTACTGGACCGCGCTCACGCTCACTCCTGTCCTGCTCGGAGCCGTGCCGTTCGGCGTTGGGCTCCTGCTGTCGTTCTCGAAACTCCACGAGATGATGCCCACGACCGCCAACTTCATCCGCGGGATGACGGGATTCCTGTCGATTTGGGCGCTGCTGTACGCCACCTACGCCTTCATTCCAAATCGTCGCATGTCGTGGAAGGCAACGCTTGTGGGCGCGCTTGGCGCAGCGCTGACGATCGTGGCTGGCAAGGCTCTGCTGGGCTCGCTCGCCGTGCGGAGCTTTGGGGCAAGCAGGCTCTTCGCGAGTCTTGGACTGCTGCCGGTCCTGATGTTCTGGATCTACCTGATGTGGATGGTCGTGCTCTACGGCCTGCAACTGGCCGTGTTCATCGACTGGACCTTGCCACGCCTGCGTGCAGGAGCGCTGCGCAAGGAACGCTGGGAGGCAATCGACGATCCCGACCGCCCACGGGCGGCAAGCCGACGACGAACACGGCGCATTCGCTGACGCGCGCACCGAGCTGAACCGCTTTGGACTCAGGGTGTGGGAGCTGGTGCTTGACGACCGTCGATCGACCACGACTGTGCGGCACGAAGCGCATCGGTGTGTTCTGACTCGGGGATCTGTTCGCGAAGCCACAGCACATACGATCGTTGGACGGCGTCGATCGAACCGAAGCACGACTCGAAGATCGTCTCCGGTGCATCGCCAGGCTTGGCGCTGCGGCAGGCTGCGAGCAAGGCCTTGAACTCCGCGGGCCGCTCGAGCATGCACCATCGCACGAACATGCAGGACTGCGCGTAGAAGTCCGCCTGAGCCTGCAACGCGGTCTGCGTCCCACCGCCCGACGGAAGGACGCGGGTCGTCACCAAGAGACGCACCGGCATCAGTCCATTGGTCAGGAGTGCCGGACGAAAGGTCGCGAATCGTTCGTCCCGCATCGATGTTGGGCCACCGGGCCGCCGCACATCGTCGGTCTCATAGGCGACGGCGAGACCCTCCGCCAACCAGAGTGGATTGAGGCCCGATGCCGACTGCGCGCCGGACTCGAAGAGCACTTGATGCGTGGCCTCGTGCACGACGACGACCTTCAGGCTGTTGTCGATGGCAGCCTCGCGTTGCGCGCGCTGCGATGCCAACTTGGCGCGCGCCTGATCGACTTCGCGCTGTGCCACGGCGGCTTCTTGCCGACTGAGTCGGCTGCTCCGCATGCGGTTCACGGCATCCTGTCGAGCCTTGATCGCCGCTTCGTTCTTCGCGATCGTTGCATCTGCGGTGCGAACCGCATCGGTGCTCTCGGGGTCAAAGAGCTGCAGCCGACGGTGTGAAGGTTGGTAGTAGCCCAGCGTGGTCGCCAGCGTCTGGCCGTCGACCTCGCGTGCGAATCGCCGGAACGCACCCTCGTCAGAGAACAAGATGGCCAGATGCCGCACGCCGGAGTCAGTCGCCGGCAAACCTCGTTGGGCCAAGTCCGCCAGCAGCGAAGTCCGCGTTCGCTCCAGAGCATTGAGGGTGTTGGCGATCGCGGCGGGCGGAGCATCCGAGACCACCAAGAAATGATCCGAGGCATGGCGCTCGGCCTTGGGCATGTAGTTCGCCAAGGCATCTGGGATCGGCGGCATGAGTGCCGCGGCGGCGGGGTCCTGGACAAGCGCAGCCATGGTCAGGACGAGGGCATGCAGCATGATGCCGTTATACGCGCGCGGCTTGGGTTCATGTTCGCCCCGCCTATCATCGTCCGCATGCTTCGCGCGTCGCTGCTGGTCTGTTCGCTCCTCCCCATCGCGGGCTGCTACGAGCATGTCGTCCGGACCTCAGGTGATCCGAGCACGCCGCGGCAGACCTACGACCCCAATGTGGACGACAGCGCGCCGGGCTTCTTCGATCAGTTGTTCTGGGGCGATCCGCCGGCCGGTCAGGACCCCGTCGAGTACTACCGACTCAAGCGGGCCGGCAAGGACATTCCACCCTCTCGGGTTCCGCCGTCGATGCCGACACCGCCAGCGGTTGAAGTGCCCTTGCGCAACGAATCCAGTGCGAACGGGACCACCCCCTGACCCTGCGCAGCCCGGTGACCGGACATAGACTCCGCCACCCTCAAGGACGACCTCACCATGGGCATTGAATCAGCGCTCCCCACTGACAGCATCCTGACGACCCAACTCCAGCGCGTGGTCAATTGGGCACGGCGCTCCAGCGTCTGGCCGATGCCCTTCGCGACCGCGTGCTGCGGCATCGAGTTGATGGCGACCGCATGCAGCCGATTCGATCTCGCCCGGTTCGGCGCAGAGGTCATGCGCTTCAGTCCCCGTCAGGCGGATCTCATGATCGTGGCCGGTCGCGTGAGTGTGAAAACGCTGCCCGTGCTCCAGCGCATCTACATGCAGATGGCCGAGCCCAAGTGGGTCATTTCGATGGGCGCGTGCGCCAGCACCGGCGGCGTGTTCGACACCTATGCCGTTGTGCAGGGCGTGGACCAGTTCATTCCCGTCGATGTCTATGTCCCCGGCTGCCCGCCCCGCCCCGAGATGCTGATCGAGGGCATCATGGCGATTCAGCGGATCATCGATGCAGACCAGTTGCCGCGCGATCCCAGCGGCAAGCGCCTGCCGCTGAACATCTCGCTCGAGCCCAACTATGTGCCGCGACCTCAGCCGGTGCCTGTGACGGTCGGGATCTCCTGACGGATCCCGGCCACGAAGGCCGCCACTCGCTCCATGCCCTTGGTGATCTGCGCGTCGCTGCACGCGAAGGAGAGCCGCACATGCGCGCGCGCGCACTCGCCGAAGTCCTCGCCCGGCACAACCGCCACGGCGTGCTCCTCAAGGAGCGCCTCGGCGAACGACTGCGCTGAGTCAAGTACGCGCCCACCAGCAGTGCGCCCACCCAGCAAGGTCGCCACCGAAGGGAAGGTGTAGAAGGCCCCTGAACTCGCCGGAGCGATCAGCCCTGGGATCGCAGCCTGCAACCGACCGATCAACTGAGCACGGTGCGCGAAGACGCCGCGCATGCGTTCCACATCGGCCGCTCCGTTGGTCAGCGCCTCGACGATGGCGGGAAGCGCGAAACTCGTGATCGAGTTCGTCATCTGTCCCTGCAACTTGATGGCCTCGCGCACGAACGCGCCGCGATCACCGGGCGCGCACATCCAACCGATGCGCCAGCCCGTCATGGCATACGCCTTGCTCATCCCGTTCACGGTGATCGTCCTGCCAGCCAGGCGCGGATCACTGCCGATGCTCCAATGAGCGATGCCCGGCACGACTTCGGGGTACACCAACTTCTCGTAGATCTCATCGCTGATGATGGTGATCTGAGGATGCCGCGCCAGCACATCGGCGATGGCGCGCATCGACGCCGGAGGCAGCGTGATGCCGCAGGGATTCGACGGCGAATTCAGGATGATGCCGACGGTGCGTGGCGTGATCGCTCGCTCGATCGCCTCGGGCTGCACGATCAAGTCGTCATCGAGCCGGGCGGGCACTTCGACGCAGCGTGCGCCAGCCAATTCGATCAGCGGTCGGTAGCTCACCCACGCTGGGGTCGGCACGATGACCTCGTTGTCGGCGCCGCGCTCGATGAGCACCTGAAGCGCCATGTAGATGGCGTGCTTCGCGCCGGCTGTGACGGTGATGTGCTCGAAGGTGCAGTCGATGCCGTTCTCGGTGCGGTGCTTGTGCGCGATCGCTTCACGGGCCGCACGATCGCCAGGGGTCGGCGCATACTTGGTCTGTCCGGCCTCGAGTGCGCGGATCGCGGCGCGCTTGATCGGGTCTGGCGTATCGAAGTCCGGCTCGCCGACGCCGAAGCCCACCACATCGACGCCCTTCGCCTTCAGCGCTGCGGCCTTGGCGCTGACGGCCAGCGTCGCGCTTTCCTTCATGCCCGAGATCACGCTGCTCACCTGCATGGACCCAAGCGTACAGCCGGATGGAATCTCGCTGCCCGCTACACTTCGATCCATGCACTTTGACGCACATGGCCCCGTGCTGGCCGACCTAGAGGCGCGGATCAACGCCATCCGCGACTCGCTTTAACTATCCGACCAAGTCCCGCGAGCGCGACGAACTCTCAGCCCGCATGAACGAGGCGGACTTCTGGAACGACCCCAAGCGCGCGCAGTCGGTCATCGCCGAACTGAAGATCAAGCGCGCGCAGATCGAACCGCTCGAAGAGGTCATGAAGGGTCTTGAGGATGCCCAGGTCGGCTACGACATGGCCAAGGAGGCCGCAGACGCCGATCTCCTTGCTGAAACCGATGAATTGCTCTTCGGCCTCGTGGGAAAGATGGAGAAGGTCGAGCTGCAGTCCTTGTTGAGTTCCAAGCACGACCACCGCGGGTGCTTCGTCACGATCCAAGCGGGTGTCGGCGGCACCGAAGCCAACGACTGGGCCGAGATGCTCGAACGCATGTACCAGTACTACTGGACCACGATGGGATTCAAGGTCGAGGAGATGAGCCGGACCTACGGCACCGAAGTCGGGATCTCGGAAGTCTCCTACGCGGTGCGTGGTCCGTTTGCCTATGGCTACATGAGTTGCGAGCACGGGTCGCACAGACTCGCGCGCGTGAGCCCCTTCAACGCCGAAGGCAAGCGCCAGACCAGCTTCTGCACGGTCGATGTGACCCCCGAGTTCGAAGAGAGCGACCTTGAGATCCCCGAACGCGACCTTGAGATCGTGCCGTTCGTTCGTGCAAGCGGACCGGGCGGGCAGAATGTGAACAAGGTGGCGACGGCCATTCGCGTCACGCACCTCCCGACGGGGATCCAGGTGGTCGCCAGCACCTTCCGCGATCAACCGCAGAACCGCAAGCAGGCCCTGAGCGTGCTGCGCTCGAAGCTTGAACAACTCGAGCAGGAGCGTCGTGATGCCGAGATTCTTGCCGCCAAGGGTGGCAAGGTCGAACGCGGCTGGGGCACGCAGATCCGGTCGTATGTCTTCTACGACAACCGCGTGAAGGACCACCGGACCAACTACGAAGAGGGCAATCCCCTGCATGTCCTGAATGGACACCTCGAAGCGTTTGTCGACGCTGAACTCAAGCGCCGACGAGCGGAGCGCGAGACTTAACGATGCGCTTCGCCCTCTCCGCACGGCTGGTCTGGCCCACACTGGCCGTCCTCGCCATCGCGGTGGGACTTGCGCTTCAAGTGCAGTTTCTGATGCCGACGGCGGCGCATCGCGATGTGTCCACGTTGTTTGGCTTGGCGATCATGGCCTTCGGCTGTGTCATTGCCTTGCCTCGACATCCCGTCTGGAGCCCACCGAGCCTGGTGCTCGGCGGTGCGCTGGTCCTGAGCGCATTCGTGACCGCGCTGTGGTCGGATCAACCCCTCTCGGCAAGTGTGGCGCTGCTCCTGCTTGGGCTCTCTTCGCTGGGCTCCGGTCGCGCTCAGTTTGAAGGCCGTGCCATCGCTGTGCTGCCCGCCGTCCTGCTCGGCATGTTCGCACTCGTCATGGTCCTCGACCCATGGCACGACCGACCGCTGCATCATCCATGGCTGGACTTTGTGGGCTCCCTGCCCTTGGCGGCTGAACTTGGGCTGTTGATCGCCGCGTCGGCGGCAATCTCGCGGGCGTGGTACTTCGCCGTTCCGCTCTCCGGCGGCATGCCGAGCTGGCTCGGACTGCTCGGCGGCGCGCTCGCCGCTGCTCTGGCCATCGGCGGATGGCAATTCCTTCAAGACACGGAGCTGCGCAATCAGAGCCACCGCGCGGCCGAACACGAGCGGGCGCTCGAAACCCTGATCCAATCTGAATTCGAACGCAATCTCCAGTCGTTCCGTCGGCTGGCCGACCGATGTTCGAACGGCGATGCCCTGCGCTCGCCCGCACTGCAGCAGGATCTGGATGTCCACCGACGGGACTTCGTCGGCGTCGCCGGCATTGCGGTCGTTGGGCAGGACGGGTCGCCGCTTCTGTCGTCCTGGGGCGATCAGGCGCTTTCGCTTGACGCGCCAGCCGTGCCTGCGTTGGTCAGGAAGTGCGTGGACAGCAACGCCGTGCAAACGAGTCCGCCCATCACTGCCGCGGGCGTCGCGCACGGTCTGGTGGCCATGCCCTTGCGTGTCGACTCCGGCGGGAACGGCGTGCTCGTGGTCGATCAACTCCTCGACCTGACCCTGACGGCATTGCTCGGGAACTTCGTTGGTGAGTTCGAAGTCGAGATCTATGACGGGTCGGTTCTGGTTTTCGAGTTTGGCGGCGAGAAGGGACCCACGATCACCGCCCCCGGCGCCGATGGAGTGGTGACCGGGCGCCCATGGATCTTCAAGGCCAGGCCGCCCGGCGGCGGATCGTCGGCCGAACAAGGGCCATTGCCGGTCGTGCTGCTGGGAAGCGGAATGTTGATCGCGCTTCTCGTCGGCACCACGATCCTCTTCGCGCAATCGGCTGCGCGGCGGGCCCGCACGGCACTCGATGCACGCGGCCAGCTCGAGGCGCTCCTCGACGCCACCGACCAGGTGGCGATCATCGCGACGGATCTCGTTGGTGACATCACCGTCTTCAATGCGGGTGCCGAAGTGCTCACGGGGCGGCGCACCGAGCAGGTGACTGGCGCAGAGACTCCCCTGTTCCTGCTCGCAACGGACGAACGCGAGGCGCTGGAAAAGCTTCATCCGAATCTCGCCTTCCGGGCCCTGCTCGATGCACTTCGCGGCGACCGCATGCATCTGCACACCTGGGCCGTGGGTCGCTCTGATGGCACCGTCCGACGAGTCTCGATGGCTGCTGGGTCATGGACCGGCACGGACGGGACACCGCTTGGACACCTCATTGTGGCTGTGGACATGACCGATCAGGTCGCAGCGCTCGAAGAAGCGACCTCGGCGCGCGAGCACGCCGAGCGTGCCAATGCCGCGAAGAGTCAGTTCCTCGCCAACGTCAGCCACGAGATCAGAACGCCGATGTCGGCCATCCTTGGGTATGCCGACGCGCTGCTCGATCCGGCGACATCCGACATGGAACGCGACGAGTGCGTGCGCGTGATCCGCCGCAACGGCAACCATTTGCTCGGCATCATCAACGACATCCTGGACATCTCCAAGATCGAGGCCGGGCGCATGACGGTCGAGCGGATCGAAGTGCGACCAGTGCAGTTGATCGATGATGTCGTGGCACTCGTGCGCGGTCGCGTGCAGGCGAAAGGGCTCGATCTCCGTGTGGATGCGGACCCAAGTGCGAGCGCGTTGGTCGTGACCGACCCGCTGCGCGTCCGTCAGGTGCTGATGAATCTGGTCACCAACTCCATCAAGTTCACGGAGTTCGGCTCAGTGTCGCTGCGTGCGCGAGTCAACGCCGACGGGGCTTCGAGCGAGTTGGTGTTCACCGTGTCCGACACCGGCATCGGCATGAGTCAGGAGCAGGTCAGTCGGCTGTTCCGCAGCTTTGAGCAGGGCGATGCGTCCACGAGTCGCAAGTTCGGTGGCACGGGCCTTGGGCTCGCGATCAGCCACAAGCTCGTCGAGTTGCTGGACGGATCGATCGCGGTGAAGAGCGAACCCGGTGCCGGGAGCACCTTCACCGTTCGCATTCCCGTCGGGTTGCCGTGGGCGGGAACGCCGTCGCAGTCCCTGACCGATTGCCGGATTCTGCTCGCTGAGGACGGACCTGACAACGCGCGCCTGCTCGCTGCGCTCCTGCGCAAGGCCGGCGCAATCGTGACGGTCGCCAACGATGGTGCGGTGGCGATCGAGGCCGTGGACCGTGCAGGAGTCGACGGCTTCGATGTCGTCCTGATGGACCTGCAGATGCCGGGGGTCGACGGCTACGAGGCATGTCGTCGACTGCGAGAACTCGGCGTGTCCAGTCCGATCATCGCGCTGACCGGCAACGCGTTCGAAGGTGATCGCGACCGATGCCTCGCCTTGGGCTTCGATCAGTACGCGGTCAAACCGATCCCCCGGGATCAGTTGCTCACCCTGTGCGAAGACGCGATGAAGCGCCGCCTCGGACCACCTTCGGACGGCGGCTAGACTCGGGCGCCCACCGGTGGGGTGGCAGAGTGGTCGAATGCGCCGGTCTTGAAAACCGGTAAGCCCTCCGGGGCTTCGCGGGTTCGAATCCCGCCTCCACCGTTTCTTTGGCGCCTGGATTCGCGTGCCCGCAGGTTCATTGCGGATCCGCCCGGATCAACAACGACGATTCGCCGTGAGCCTTCAGGCTCCGTACGATTTCATCCATGGTGATCACCCCGATCGTCGTTGCCGCAGTCGTGACTGCCGGCCTCGCTTCCACCACCCCAAGCCTTCACACCGCCGACGCCAACCGAGGCCTCTGCCGCTACCCCGATGTCAGCGGCGACTCGATCGTGTTCGTTTACGGCAATGATCTCTGGCTGGTCAACAAGTCCGGCGGCATCGCGCGCCCGGTCGCAAGTCCCGCTGGCTTGGAAGGGTCGCCGCGCTTCAGCCCCGATGGCCAGACGATCGCCTTCCGGGCGAACTACGACCAATCGATCGACCTGTACACGATCCCTGCCGCGGGCGGCATTCCTGAGCGCGTGACGCATCATCCTTCGCCCGAGGGACTCTGCGACTGGACGCCCGATGGAAAAGCGCTCGTCTTCATGACCGGTGCGATCGAAGGACTCGATCGCGCCCAGAAGCTCTACACCGTTCCGTCCACGGGCGGGCTGCCGACCAAACTTCCCGTCCCCTACGGAACGAACGGCGCGATCGACCGCACAGGCGAGTGGCTTGCGTTCACGCCTCACTCGACCGACAACCGCACATGGAAGCGATACCGCGGCGGCATGGCGACCGATGTCTGGCTCATGAACCTTCGGAACGGTGAGAGTCGCCGGATCACCGACTGGGAAGGCACCGACACCCTGCCGATGTGGCATGGCAGCAAGGTCTACTACTTGAGCGACCGCGGCGCGGCCCAGGGATACACACTCAATGTCTGGAGCTACGACCTCGACACGCGCAAGACGACGCAGGTCACCACGCTCGACACGCACGATGTCCGTTGGCCCGCGGTGGGACCTGACCATGCCGGCACCGGCGAAATGGTCTTCCAGTACGGCGACAGAATCATGCTGCTCAATCTCGGTTCGGGGATCGCCTCGGCCGTGAACATCGAGGTCCCGGGCGACCGCGAGTCGCTGCGGACGGCCACCGTCGATGCGGCTGAATCGATCCAGGACGCGAGCATTTCGCCGTCCGGTCAGCGCGTCGCTCTGATCGCGCGCGGTGACATCTGGTCAGTACCTGCTGAGCACGGCACGCCGCGCAACCTCACGCGCACCGATGGCATCTTCGAGCGCAACGCATCGTGGAGTCCCGATGGCAAGACGATCGCCTACTTCAGCGATGCCACCGGCGAGTACGAACTCTGGACCATGTCGGCCGACGGAAAGGGCGAAGCGCGGCAAGTCACCAAGGGCGGCACATGTTTCAGAACCAGCATCACCTGGGCACCGGACTCCAAGCGTTTGGTGATGACTGACAAGACCGGCGCGATCGACCTCGTCACGCTCGAGGATGGATCGGTGCGTCGCATCGACCGCGACCCCGAAGCTCGCGCGATCCCCGTCGCGTTCAGCCATGACTCGCGCTGGATGGCCTGGGCGCGTTCGGCTGATGGCAGCGAGATGGAAGTCATCTTCCTCTTCGACACGACGACCGACGGCGCGAAGCCGGTGCAGGTCACCAGCGGTTACTTCAATGATGGCGAACCAGTGTTCGATCGCAAGGGCCAGTGGCTCGCGTACACGAGCCAACGCAACTTCGCGCCGACCTACAGCGAGTTCGACACGACCTGGATCTACGGACCCTCACAGGTGCTGATGGCGGTCCCACTCAAGAAAGACATGGCCCTAGCGTGGCTTCCCAAGAGCGATGAGGAAGGCCAGAAGGTCGAGGCCAAGCCTGCGAGCGACGACGACGCCCCCGCTGCGGCGCCCGGCGGCGATGGCAACCGTCCCGCTGGACCACCTCAGGGCGGTCGCCGACGCCGCGGTGCCGAGGGACCTAGAGTCGGCTTTGGGATGGATGACGACAAGAAGGATGACGACAAGAAGGACGAGGAGAAGAAGGACGAGGAGAAGAAGGATGGCGATGCGAAGGACGGCGACGACGCCAAGGACGCGAAGGACGGCGATGCGACCAAGGACGGCAAGGATGCGCCGAAGAAGCCCGAACCCAAGCGCGTCGAGATCGATCTTGATGGCTTCGAACTGCGCGCCATTGAGTTGCCGGTGGCGAAGGGTTCGTTCGGTTCGCTCGGCTTCAACGATCGCAACGAACTCATGTTCGGTCGCGACGGGTCCGTGCGGTTGCTCGACCTGAGTGCCTCCAAGCCGACTGAAAAAGCCGGACCTGCCGGCACTCACTTCGATGTCTCTGCAGATGGCAAGAAGATTCTCCTTGGTGGACGACGAAGCGCCTCCATCGCTGCGGCCTCGGCGGGTGCCACGCCCAAGCCGATCGTGACCAGTCCGATGCTCGTCGCGGTCGATCCGCGGGACGAGCACCGGCAGATCCTGGCCGACTGCTACCGCATCATGCGTGATTGGTTCTACGACGAGGGCATGCACGGCGTGGATTGGAAGGCCATGCACGACCGCTATGCCGCGATGCTGCCGTCGGTCGTCACGCGCGAAGACCTGAACTACCTCATCAGCGAAATGATCAGCGAACTCAATGTCGGCCATGCATACCTGCGTGGACCCGGCGCGATCGAAGATCTGCCAAGCCGCTCGGTTGGCATGCTCGGCGTGGACTTTGCCGCAGCGACGCTCGAGGACGGCTCCCCTGCCAAGGCTTGGAAACTCGCGCACTTTCCGAGCGGCGGGCCCTTCGACAGCGAGGCGCGCAGTCCGTTGGCGATGCAGGGTCTTGGCATCGCTGAAGGCGACTACTTGCTCGCTGTCAATGGCGTCGAAGTCGACCCTGGACAGGATCCGTGGGCACCGTTCATCGGACTGGCCGGCAAGTCGACCGTGCTCACCATCTCCAAGAAGCCCGTGCGCGACGCGGAAGCGAAGGACATCGTGGTCACGCCGACAGGCAGCGAGTCGGGCCTTCGCTACCGAGCGTGGGTCGAAGCCAAGCGCAAGCGCGTCGAGGAACTCTCGGGCGGGCGGATTGGCTACATCTATGTGCCCAACACGGGTGTCGATGGCC
>VGXL01000055.1 GCA_016873315.1 Phycisphaerae bacterium
GTGATCGGCTTGGTGACCACGGCACCGGCCCCGATGACCACGCCGTCACAGATGTCGACCGGCAGGATCGTGGCATTCGACCCGATGGACACCTTTGAGCCGATCCGGGTCGAGCGCCACAGGGTGGTGTCGCCACGGGCAGGACCGCCCTTGGCAAAGAGGTCGTTGATGAACATCACGCCATGGCCGATGAAGCAGTCGTCGCCGATCGTGACGAGCTCGCAGATGAAGGCGTGCGACTGGATGCGGCAGCGCTTGCCGATCGAAACGCTCTTCTGGATCTCGACGAATGGACCGACGAAGCAGTCGTCGCCAATCGTGCAGCCATAGATGTTGGCCGGCTGGACGACCTTCACGCGCTCGCCGAACTGCACGCCGACGATGCCAGCCTGAAGAAGGATCGGATCAGCCATGTCGATGGCCCAGGCGGCAGCGAGTCGGGCGGAAGCGCAGCGGCACTTCCTTGCCAGTTTCGATCGACTCGTAGATCGCCGAGATCAACTCCAGGCTGCGGCGGCCCGCAAGCCCATCCACGAGCTGGGCGCTGTTGTTCATGATGCAGGAGACCACATGGTCGTAGTACGCCTGGTGGCCGAAGCCGTACACGCTCGGAGGATTGACCGAGTACTTCTCCAGGACTTCGCCATCACCGGGCTCGGCCTTGCCGAAGTTCCAGGTGATCATCTCGTTCACGGCGAAGCCGCCGATGACGACCGTGCCACCCTCGCCGAGCACCGAGATGGATCCCTCAAGGTCCTTGGGCCGTGCCGCCGTGGTGGCCTCGATGACCCCCAGCGCGCCGTTGGCAAAGCGCACGGCGACCACGGCCGTGTCCTCGGTCTCGACATTCACCAGCGCCGTGCGGCTCATGGCGAAGACGCTCTCGACGTCGCCCATCATCCACTCGAGCATGTCGATGTGGTGGCTGGCCTGGTTGGTCAGGACGCCGCCGTCGAGGGCCCACGTGCCGCGCCAGGAATCCTGGTCGTAGTACTGCTGCGTGCGGCACCAGCGCACGCGGACCGTGCCCATCACCAGCTTGCCGAAGCGCCCGGCCTCGAGCGCCTCGCGCAGCTTCACGACCGGCACGTTGAACCGGTTCTGCTTCACCACGAACAGCCGGATCCGGGCCGCGTCGCAGGCAGCGATCATGCGGTCGGCATCCGGCAGCGTGAGCGCCATTGGCTTCTCGACCACGATGTGCTTGCCGTGCTTGGCCAAGGCCACCACGTGCTCCGCGTGCAGCCCGCTCTCGGTCAGCACCACCACGACGTCGATCGCCTCGCGGCGCATCATGTCGTGCATGTCCGTGTAGAAGGGGACGCCGAACTGCTTCCCGATGGCCTCCGCCTTTGAGGCCACGACGTCGCAGACCGCAGCAAGGCGGGCGTGGGCGATCTGGCTGTTCCCCAAGAGCTCCGAATGCCGCTTGGCAATGCGGCCACAGCCGACGAGGGCGAAGTTCAGCATGGTTCGATGGTAGCGCGGCCCGAGGTCCGGGCGGGCGAGAACCATGAGCCGTCTTCGTCGGGCCCGGCAGCCTCCGCACGCTCCCATCACTAGCATTCCCCCATGCGTGTCGCGGTGGTCGGTGGAGGCATCAATGGCGTCATGTGCGCGGCATCGCTGGGGCGCGCCGGTCACGACGTGGTGCTGCTTGAGCGCTCGACGCTGATGTCCGCGACCTCCTCCGCGTCGACGAAGTTGTTGCACGGAGGGTTGCGCTATCTCGAGCACGGGGCATTCCGGCTCGTTCGGGAGGCGCTGCATGAGCGCAAGTGGTGGTTGGATCAGGCGCCCGGGCTCTGCCATCCGTTGCAGCTGCTCTTGCCGGTGTGGAAGGGGCAAGGGCGCTCGCGTCACCTCATTCGCGCCGGACTCTGGATGTATGACCTGCTTGCTGGGTCGGCAAGGCTTCAGCCGCATCGGTGGCTGGATCGATCCGAGGCCTTGGCCGTCCTCCCCAGGCTTCAGCCTGACGGCTTGGTCGGGGCCTTCTCGTTCTGGGATGGGCAGATGGACGATCGTGCCCTTGGACTCTGGGCGGCGGACCGTGCCCGAGGCTTCGGTGTGAGCATTCGTGAGCGCAGCCCGGTCGAGCGCGTGACCTTGGATGGAGTTCTCGAGGGCCCGGACCTCAGCGAACGGTTCGACCGAATTGTGAACTGTGCGGGTCCGTGGGCCGAGGAACTGCTTCGTTGCAGCGGGCTCGTGCCGCGTCACACGCTCGATCTGGTGCGGGGCAGCCACTTGGTCGTGCGCCGGACGATCGCCACGGGAGTGCTGGCTCAGGTCCCAGGTGGATCGCGGATCGCGTTTCTCCTGCCTTGGAAAGGATCCATGCTGGTCGGCACGACGGAGGTACGGCAGGGGCTCGGCGATCCGATCGCCTGTTCCGCAGATGAGGCGCAGTACCTGCGGCAATTCCATGATTCAGTCATGGTTGAGCCATTGCGCGAGGAAGACGTCACGTCGACCTTTGCAGGGGTTCGCCCCCTGATCAGGAGCGCGGAGGATCCCGGTCGAGCGACGAGGGAGTATGCCCTCGAGCGGCACGGTGCCGTGCTGACCGTCTTCGGCGGCAAGTGGACCACCGCGCGAGCCCTCGGCGACTTGGTGTCTGCACGGCTCTCGTGAGTTTGCCCGATGTGGCTGCGTTGACAGCGCGGCCGAGTGCGTCATACTCCACGGCATGAGTCACGCGGCATCATCGTCGGCCTCCGTGGAGCGGGTTCCATGCCCACTGTGCAAGAGCACAAAGGACGAGCCTTGGGCTGAAGAGAATGGTTTCCACTGCGTTCGTTGTCAGGGCTGCGGGCTGCTCTTCGTCAATCCGCGACCGCGTGCGGAGAGCATCGATCAAGGTGTGAAGTTGGGCGTGCACACCGTTGAGTCGACCGCACTCGATGTTGTCGGAAGCCGATCGGCATGGAAAGTACCGCTGTTCAAAGAAGTTGTTTCCTCGATGTTTCCGGAGTTCAGTCGCGGAGGTCGGCCTGTTCGATGGTTGGACGTCGGAGCAGGGTTCGGCGAGTTGCTCGAAAGTCTTCAGGCGGTCGTTCCGTCGGGGAGCGTGTGTGAGGGCATCGAACCCATGATTCCGAAGGCCGAGGATTGTCGGCGACGAGGCCTTGCGGTCAGGACCTGCTACCTCGCAGATGTCCGAGAACGGTACGACGTCGTGTCCATCATCGATGTCTTCTCCCACGTGCCTGACTTCGGCGCGTTCCTCTCGGAGATCAAAGGGGTCCTCAACCCCCAAGGCGAGGTCTTCATCAAGACCGGCAATGGGGCTGACATCGGTCCGCGATCCCAGTTGCCGGATCCTCTGACCCTTCCTGACCACTTGGTCTTCGGTGGGCGGGATCATCTCAAGCGATTCCTCGACGAGGCTGGGTTCGACATCGTGAGCGTTTCTGCCCATCGGATGGATGGTCTGCGTCACACGATTCGGAACATGGTCAAGAAGCTCGTGGGGAAGCCGGTGTGCCTGGGCCTTCCCTACACATCGCCGGCACGCGTGCTGTACATCCGTGCGCGGTTGAGGTCGCTGTCCTGACGACGATTCGTCAGTCGGATGCTGCCGAGCCCGACGCTACACTTCCTGATGAGGCCAGTCGGCGGTGGGTCGGCGGACTCCTGATGGGTCCTGCTCCGGGCCTTGCAGCAACGCGTCACCCACAGGTACCCCCTCCATGCTCAATGGCAGAACCCTTCTGGTCACGGGTGGCACGGGCTCGTTCGGCAACGCCGTCCTGCGCCGCTTTCTGAAGACCGATGTGGGCGAAATCCGGATCTTCAGCCGCGACGAGAAGAAGCAGGACGACTGTCGCAAGCGCTACGCGAGCGACAAGCTCAAGTTCTATCTGGGCGATGTGCGCGACCCGGCCAGCGTCATGAATGTGATGCGCGGCGTGGACTATGTGTTCAGCGCGGCGGCCTTGAAGCAGGTCCCCAGTTGCGAGTTCTTCCCGCTCGAGGCCGTGAAGACCAACGTGATTGGCGTGGAAAATGTGCTCGAAGCGGCTCTGGCCTGCGGCGTGCGCCGCGTGGTCTGCCTGAGCACGGACAAGGCCGTCTACCCCATCAATGCCATGGGTCTGTCGAAGGCCATGATGGAGAAGGTGATGGTCGCCAAGGCCCGCAACAACTCCGATGACCGCCAGGTGTTCTGCGGGACCCGATACGGCAATGTGATGGCCAGCCGCGGCTCCGTCATTCCGCTCTTCGTGAAGCAAGTGCTCGCGGGGCAGCCGATGACGATCACCGATCCGTCGATGACTCGCTTCATGATGACGCTCGACGACGCCGTCGATCTGGTCATGTTCGCGTTCGACAAGGGGTGCAACGGCGACATCTTCGTGCAGAAGGCGCCGGCTGCCACGATCCACACGCTGGCCAAGGCGATCGCCGAACTGCTCGAGCGCCCCGACCATCCGATCAATGTCATCGGCACCCGTCACGGCGAGAAGGTGTACGAAGTGCTCTGCAGCCGCGAGGAAATGGCTAGTGCGGAAGACCTGGGCGACTTCTATCGCGTTCGCCCGGACTTGCGCGATTTGAATTACGGCAAGTTCTTCGAAGAAGGCACCCCGCGCATCACCGAAGCAGGTGAGTACAACTCTCACAACACGACGCGACTCGATGTGGAAGGCATGAAGAAGCTCTTGCTGAAACTTGAGTTCATCCGCGAACTCCTCGCCGGCCGCCAGCCGGAACTGGTGGACTGAGCCATGCGGATCGCCGTCACGGGCAGTCGCGGCTTCATCGGCGCGAATCTGGTGACTCGGCTGCGCGAGCGGCCCGGAACGGAAGTCGTCGAGTTGCATCGAGGGAGCGACGCGCCGCCGTTGGATGGCGTGGACGCGGTCGTGCACTTGGCAGGTGTCAATCGTCCGCCGGATCCAAGCGGGTTCGAGCAGGGCAACGCTGCGCTCACGGCGCAGTTGGCCAAGACGCTGGGTGCTCTTGGACGCCCCGTGCCGGTGATCCTGTCATCGTCGACGCAGGCAGCGCTCGACAATCCTTACGGATCGAGCAAGCGGGCCGCCGAGCAGGCTCTGCAGGACTATGCGCGTGCTTCAGGTGCGGATGTGCGCATCTATCGGCTCACGAATGTCTTCGGCAAGTGGGCCAGGCCCAACTACAACTCTGCCGTTGCCACGTTCTGCCACAACACCGTGCACGGCATCCCGATCACGGTGCACGATCCGGCCGCGCCGTTGCGGCTGGTCTACATCGACGATGTGTGCGAGGCGTTCCTGCGGGACATCGATGATTTCGTCGCGGGATCGCGCGTGGACGGTGCGTTCCGCGAGGCAGGTCCCGTGCATGAGACGACGGTCGGCGCGGTCGCATCGATGATCGCGGGCTTCGCGCGATCGCGGAGCGAAGCCACGGTCGACCGCGTGGGCACTGGTCTATGCCGCGCGCTGTACGCGACCTACCTGAGCCACATTCCTCCAGCGGAATTCTCGTACCGCCCGGTGCGGCATGTCGATCCGCGCGGTGAGTTCGCCGAGATCGTGCGTTCGGCTGACTCGGGACAGGTGTCCTACTTCACGGCTCATCCGGGCGTGACGCGAGGCGGTCACTATCACCACACGAAGAACGAGAAGTTCCTCGTGCTGCGCGGTCGTGCGCGTTTTCGTTTCCGCGACATGCGCACTGGCGCCGTCCACCAGATCGACACGACCGGCACGGATCCGACCGTCGTCGAGACGGTTCCCGGGTGGGCGCACGACATCACAAACATCGGCGAGGAGGAGATGCTGGTGATGCTGTGGGCCAACGAGGCCTTCGATCGCGAGCATCCCGACACCATCGCAACGAGGCTTGGATCATGAGCAACCGACTCAAGGTGATGACCATCGTCGGCACGCGACCGGAGATCATCCGGCTCTCTCGCGTGATGGCGCGCCTGGACGAACACTGTGACCACACGATCGTCCACACGGGGCAGAACTACGACTACGAGCTGAACCAGATCTTCTTCGAGGACCTTGGCATCCGCGCGCCGGACCGATTCCTCGAAGCCGCCGGCGGAAACGCCGCCGAAACCATCGGCAAGATCATCATCGCCGCCGATGCCGTGATGGCCGAACTTCGCCCGGATGCAGTGCTCGTTCTAGGCGACACGAACAGTTGCCTTGCGCTTCTGCCTGCAAAGCGCAGGAAGATCCCGACCTTCCACATGGAGGCCGGCAACCGCTGCTTTGATCAGCGTGTTCCCGAGGAGATCAACCGACGCATCGTCGACCACATGGCCGACATCAACATGACCTACAGCGACATCGCGCGCGAGTACTTGCTGCGCGAGGGTCTGCCAGCCGACATGGTCATCAAGACTGGCAGTCCGATGTGCGAGGTCTTGGCGCACTATGCGCCTCGGATTCAGGCGTCGGATGCGCTGACCCGGTTGGGTCTTGATGAGGGAAAGTACTTCGTGGTGAGCGCCCACCGCGAGGAGAACATCGATGCCGAAGCGAACTTCACGCGGCTCGTGGGGATCCTGAACGCCGTCGCTGAACGATTCGGTCAGCCGGTGATCGTGTCCACGCACCCGCGCACACGAAAGCGCGCCGAGGCATCAGGGGCGACCTTCCACCCCGGCGTCCAGTTGCTGAAGCCACTAGGTTTCTCCGACTATGTGCACTTGCAATCCCGTGCGCGCGCGGTGCTCTCTGACAGCGGCACCATCACCGAAGAGTCGTCGATCCTGAACTTCCCCGCGCTGAACATTCGTGAAGCGCACGAGCGCCCAGAAGGCATGGAAGAGGCGTCGGTGATCATGACCGGCCTCAACAAGGATCGCGTTCTGCAGGGACTCGAGGTGCTCGCGTCGCAACCCCGCGGCGATCGTCGCTTGCTCCGGCAGGTTGCCGACTACTCGATGCCAAACGTCTCGGACAAAGTCCTTCGGATCATCCTGAGCTACACCGACTATGTGCGCCGTGTCGTGTGGCGCCAGTACGCTTGACGTCCAACCGGGACCCACCTCGATGCGGATCGCGATCATCGCGGATACCTACCCACCGCTCCGAATCAGCGGAGCTGTGCAGATGCGCGATTTGGTTCGCACCTTCGCTGACGAGGGACACGAGCCGACCATCATCGTGCCATCGAGCACCCTTGATCGACCGTGGGTGATTGAGCGGGATGGACGCCTGACGGTCCTGCGCGTCAGGACCCTCGCGACGAAGGACGTTGGACACATTCGCCGCGTGATCGCGGAGATGTTGTTGCCCTTCATCTTGTTGCGGGCCGTCACGGCGAGCGGACTTCGCTCGGTGCGATGGGACGGCGTTGTGTGGTACGCCCCGACGATCTTCCTTGGGCCACTCGTGCGGAAACTCCGGCGCGAGAGCGGCTGCCGGAGCTACCTGATTCTGCGCGACATCTTCCCTGAGTGGGCCGTCGACATGGGGATCATGCGGCGGGGGCTCGCCTACCGCTTCTTCAAGTGGGTCGAACGGCGGCAATACGCCGTGGCCGACACGATCGGCGTGCAGACTCCGGCGAACATGCCGTACATGGCGGAGTGGGCATCGAAGCCCGACCGCACGCTCGAAGTGTTGCAGAACTGGCTGAGCCCGGCCGCGATCAAGCCGTGCCGCATCGACATCTCGGCGACGCGGCTCGCCGGACGAAAGATCCTGGTCTACGCAGGCAACATGGGCGTCGCGCAGGGCATGGATGTCTTCATCGAACTCGTGGCGCGCATGCGAACACGGACCGATGTGGGCTTCTTGTTCGTGGGCCGAGGGAGCGACGCCGCTCGATTCGCGGAAACTGCTGAGCGCCAGGGGTTGGACAACGTCGTCTTCCACGATGAGATCGAACCGGTCGAGATCCCCGGACTCCTGAGTCAGTGCTACGCGGGCATTGTGGCGCTCGATCTGCGCCACAAGAGTCACAACATTCCGGGGAAGTTCCTGACCTACATGCAGGCCGGCATGCCGGTGCTCGCGCGGATCAATCCCGGCAACGATCTGGAACAGATGATCAATGCAGAGCGCTTGGGCGCGGTCTGCTCTGGCGGCGGGGTCGACGAGTTGCAGCGCTGCCTTGTGCGGCTCCTCGACGATCCTGCGTTGACTGAAGGCGTCCGTGAGCGCGCGCTCGCGATCTCGGAGCGACTGTTCTCCTCGACCGCAGCGGTGAGGCAGATCGTCGCCGCGCTTCAGCCAGTTCCGGCCCGCACCCGCCCGATGTCCGTTCTGCTCCTCAACCAGGCGTTCTGGCCTGACGTCGTCGCCACAGCGCAGCACGCAGACGATCTCGGGCAGTCCCTGGTTGCGCAAGGCCACGAAGCGACTGCCGTCGCGAGTCGTGCGATCTATGGCGAGAAGGGTTCCACGCTCAAGCGCCTGGATCAACACTGCGGCGTCGCGATTCATCGCGTGGGTCTGCAGCTCTTCGGCAAGCAGGGGATCACGCCGCGGACCTTTGACTTCGCGCTCTTCTACGCCGCGGCGGCAGTGCGCTGCCTGACCCTGAAGCGCCATGATGTCGTCGTCTGTTTCACGACGCCGCCGTTCATCGCGCTCGTCGGTGTGCTCCTTCGCATGGTCAAGGGCACAAAGGTCGTCTACTGGACGATGGACCTGTATCCGGATGTTGCCGGCGCGGCGGGACTCATGCGGCGCGAGGGCACCTTGTGGCGTTTCCTCCAGTCGATCGATCGCTTCTGCCTTCGCCACAGCGACCGAGTCGTGGTGCTGGGCGAGTGCATGCGCGATGTCATCGTGCGCAAGGGCGCCGATCCAGCCCGCGTGTCGGTGATCCCTGTCTGGAGCGGGGCGGAAGAGTTCCCAGCCCGAGCACGAACGGACAATCCACTCCGCGCCGCGTGGGGCATCGGCGATCGATTCACGATCCTGTACACCGGCAACTTCGGGATCGGCCACGACATGGAAGCGATCGCCGGTGCGGTTGAGGCGCTCAAGGATGACGACCGCATCCGCTGGCTCTTCATCGGCGAAGGCAAGGCGAAGCCCGAACTCGAGCGACGCATCAAGGCGTGTGGTGCGCGCAATGTGGTGCTCGCGGGCTTCCAGTCGCGCGAGCAACTCGCGGATGTGCTCGATGTGGGTGATTCGCACCTTGTCTCGCTGCTCCCTGGATGGGAAGGGCTGTTGCTTCCGAGCAAGTTCTTCAGCGTGCTGGCCGCGGGCAAGCCGGTGCTCTGGATCGGTCCTGACGGCACCGAGTGCGGCACGATCCTGCGCGAACACGACTGCGGTTTCGAAGTGAAACCTGGGGATTCGAGCGCGTTGACCGAGCGGATCCGTTGGCTCATTGAGCATCCGGAGCAAGCGCGCGAGATGGGTGGGCGCGGGCAGGCTGCATACCGCGAGCGCTACTGCTGCGCCGAAGCGTGCAAGCACTGGCACCGCGTCCTGAGCGACGTCGTCGGTCGCTGACACTCACTGCGTCGTCAGCGACGTCAATCATCACAACCGCACCCGCAGTGCTCGATGACGATGCTGGATGTCGATGTGCGCGCCGTCGCGCCGATCATCCCGTGTAGACGAACTCGACGGTGGCGTCGATCGAGTCCCGCAGACTCTTGTGGACAGGGCAGGTGTGCGCTGCCTGCTCGAGCTTGGCGCGGCTCGGGCAATCTGCCGCAACCGGAAGCGTGATGACGGTTCGCAGCGAGGCGATGCGCCGCGGTGCGTCGGTCGACATGACCTTCTTCGTCGTCGCGGTCATGCCGCGAAGATCGATCCCTTCGCGATTCGCCACGATCCCCATGATCGTCATCATGCATGCCGGCAGCGCCGCAGCGAGCAGGTCGGTGGGCGAGAAGCACTCGCCTTTGCCATGGTTGTCCACCGGCGCGTCGGTCAGAATCGTGGTCCCCGACGGTCCATGTCGGGCGCTGCAGCGAAGATCCCCCTCGTAACGAACAGTGATGTCGACCATGGGTGTGGGCTCCTTCGCCAAAGGCTAGCGCGACGGCTCGTTGTAGGACCCTCCTGACCCCTCTGAGCCAATTCCCAAGGCGTGAGTTACGTGCCGCGGATCCGCCGATACTGTTGTGATCATGTCGACTCGCGTCATGGGTGTTGCGATCACGCTCGCGATCGTGACCAATGTTCAGGCAGCCATCGTGCACCGAACGGTCAACCTGCCGATTCCGACCAACCAATACGGGCTCTGGCTCAATGTGGAGAACGGCGCCACCACGACCACGAGCAATGGTCCCGCGGGCTGGGACTTCAACATCTACACATCGGGCGCGTATGCAAGTGGCCCTGCGGCAGGCGGCGCGAACATCGTGCTCTACACGGGTTCCACCAACGGGGCTGGCTTCATGCGCTACCCAGGCACCGTGGGTGGCACGCCGCCCAAACTCCCGGTTGGGACGACCGTGGCGAGCTATGGCTCTTTCGGTGCTGGAACGGCGACGTTTGGAGCCCAGGAGGGTGCGTGGAAGCTCAATGACTCAAACCTCGTTGGCTTTCGATTCAAGGGCGCCGACGGACTGACGCGCCATGGATGGGCGCGCGTCGTCGTCGGCGCAACATCGACGGATCGGATTCTCTCGGATTACGCCTTTGAGTCCACGCCAGACCTCTGCGTGGCATGTGGGGCCACGGGTGGAGCCCCGCCATCCAACTGTGCCTCGGCGCCGCCGTACGACCCGTGCGCAGCAACGCTCTTTGCCTGCACCGTCGGCGAGAACCTCCCGATCTTCAATGTCACGACGACCGTTTCCCTTGATCTCTCCTCGTGTGGGGGTGCAGGCTTCGTGCTCCACCGTGCCAACTGGTATCCGTTCGATGTCCCGGCCACGGGCCTCTACTTGATCAGCCTCTGCGGCAACGCCACCGACACACGGCTAGCTGTGTTGGACGCGTGCTCGCCATCGGCAGGTGTCGTCGCGTGCAACGATGACTTCTGCACTGCGGCAGCCGCGGTCACGGTGCAGGGGACCGCAGGACAGAGACTGTGGATCGTCGCGGGCACGGCATCAGCCACCTCAGGTGCGCCGACATTTCTGCCTGTCTCGATCGCCCCGCCCTATGACCCGTGCGGTCAGGCGCCGCTCATCGCCAGTGGAACCACCGCGGTACCAACGAGCAGCGCGGTGCCGGCCCTGGATATGACAGGTCATTGCAACTCCGGGAGCGTTCACGAACCCATCATTCACAAGGCCAACTACGCGAAGTGGATCGCCCCGAGTTCTGGGTACTTCGCGTTCGGCGTCTGTCCCGCGACCACCAATGTTCATGTTGCTGTGATGACCGAGTGCGCGGATCCATCGTCGGTCATCGCGTGTTCCTATGACCGCTGCCCAGCATCGAGTGGTGCCCGAGTCGGCTTCTGGGCGATCGGAGGAACGACCTACACCTTGGCCTACGGTGTCGTGGATCCGATCTTCGCGCAGCCCACGGTGACAAACCTCACGATCGATGCCGAGCCACCGCCACCCGATCCCTGCGGCACGGACCTTGAAGTCGCCGTGCTTGGTCTGCAGTCGATCCGCATCGACATGGACTTCCCAGATCTCTCGATGGTTGGCACGCCTTGCACATACGCGAATGGTCAGCAGAAGTTGTTCTACCCCACCTTCTTCCGATTCACCGCGCCAGCGACAGGGCTCTATTCGATGGGCAACTGCAGCGACACAGATCCGCACTTCTGGGGCATCTACGACCTGCGGCTCGCGGTGATGACCACCTGCGGCGATGTGTCAACGCTGCTGGCATGCGACGACAATGGATGCAACGGCAATGTGCCGCCGTGGACTTCGCGCATCACAGATCTGGCGCTCACCGCAGGCCAAACGGTCTACATCGCCATTGCCGGCGGTGATGTTGCGGCACCGGGACCATTCGCGTTCGAGCTCTCGCTCGATCATGTGACAGCATGCACCGGTGATCTTGATGCCAACGGCGTCATCGATGGTGCAGATCTTGGTTCCATGCTGAGCGCGTGGGGGCCATGCGGCACATCGGGTTGTGTCGCGGATGGAGATGGTTCGGGCTCCGTCGACGGTGCAGATCTTGGCATCCTGTTGAGCGCATGGGGGCCGTGCGCGCCGTGACAGCGTCGCCTGATGCGCGTGGGTCCACGCGGTCTTGGGCTTGAGCGAGTTCTGAGGGGTCACTCAGCGCTTGGCGAGATGCCGCTTGGTCTGGGCGCGACTGGTCTTGATGAGCGCCGAGGCGGCCTTCGGACTGGCCTTCGCCAAGGTGCCCGATGGTGCGCGGCTGACCTTCGATGCCCATGGGGAGCCGGTCGACCAGGATGTCCGTGAGGCGATCGCAGGATTCGTCGAAGACGCCCCCAATCGACGCATCACGGTGAGCGTGGTCGGCGTCGACCTGACCGGCGCGAGCGCCGGCGGACACTGACATGCGATTCGTCGGAATGATCAGCGCGATCGTCGCGCGATGAGCCCCGCCGCAGCCAGCAGGGCCATGGCACCGGGTGCCGGCACCGCGTTCAGGGTGAGCGACCAGTTGTCGTAGAACTGCGTCAGTGTTCCACTGCTGGAGTTCGATGCCGAAAACCCGAATCGCGATGAAACGGACCCGGAGAGATCAAGGGATCCCGTCCCGGTCAAGCGCGTGAAGTTGGCGGCGTTGAGGGTGCCGTTGAAGGTTTGCGTGGTCCATGTGGACTGGACGCCCGTGATGTAGAGGTAGTCGGCGAAGATCGAATCGCCTTGCTGGATGATCAAGCTGATGCCCTGCCCTTGGCCAAAGCTGCCCGGGCCCCGGAGCACATCGAGGCTCCAGGAAAAACTGGTTCCTTCAAGACCGAGGTTGACGGCTGGCACATAGACCGCCATGACTCCTGAGCCGGAGCCGGAGACAGTGGTGACTTGGAGCCGCGCACCGGGGTTGCCGCCTGAGTCCAGGACGGTTGGGGTGGCTGTGCCGAAGGTTGAGTACGACCACTGTGAGAAGTCGCCGTCGCTCAGCACAAAGCTGGCCGAGGCAGGGGCGGTCAGGGCAAGAACGATGGAGAGGCGCGCGAACATGGCAGGGATCCTAGACCCTTGCCTCGCTCCTCATGTGGGAAGACCATACCACAGGACCGCAGCCCGTCAAACAAGACTGCACACCCGCTGAGTGCGCCGGACCGACTTATCGCCGTGGTTCCGGTCGGCGTCGACCTGACCGGCGCGAGCGCCGGCGGTCACTAGGACCCGCCTCACGCCACCAGGTCACGTCATCGCTTGGCCAGGTGGCGCTTCGTCTCGGCGCGGCTGGCCTTGATGAGCGCGGTGGCAGCCTTCGGGCTCGACTGCGCCTCCATCAGGGCCTGCAGCATGAGCGGCGCCACGATCGTGGCATCGGACTCGATCACGAACATCGGCGTGCGCTCGGTGAGCTTGTCCCAGGTGATCTTCTCGTTGGGCGTGGCGCCTGAGTACGAGCCGTAGCTCGTGGTTGAATCGCTGATCTGGCAGAAGTACGCCCACGGCTTCACCGGCGCCTGCAGGTCGTACTTGATGCTCGGCACGACGCAGATCGGGAAGTCACCCGCGATCCCGCCGCCGATCTGGAAGAAGCCCACGCCCTTGCCCTTCGAGAGCACGGCGTAGTCATCGTAGAAGCGGGCCATGTACTCGATGCCACTCTTGACGATCGACGCACTGAAGTCACCGAACTTCACATGCGACGCGAAGATGTTGCCGAAGGTCGAGTCCTCGTGGCCGGGTACGACCATCGGAAGGTTCGCCTTGGCCGCCGCGAGCAACCAGCAGTCCTGCGGGTTGCCCTCGAACGCCGACTTGGGCAGCTTGAGGATGAGTTCGTAGAAGTACTCGTGCCAGAAGCGTCGTTCGCCGCGGTCATGCGCACGCTTCCACATCGGCACCAGGATCTTCTCGACGGCGCGGAACGCCTCGTCCTCGGGGATGCTGGTGTCGGTCACGCGGCGCATGCGCTGCTTGAGGATGCGCGTGTCGTCCTGCTTGGTGAAGTAGCGGTACTCCGGGAAATCCTTGTAGCTGTCGTGCGCGACGAGGCGGAACAGCGATTCCTCGAGGTTGGCGCCGGTGACCGAGAGGCCGTGCACGAGGCCCGCCCGGATCGCGGGTGCCAGGCTGATGCCCAGCTGCGCGGAGCTCATGGCGCCGGCCATCGCCCAGTACATGCGGCCTCCCGACTGGATGTGGTCCCAGTACGCGAAGAGCGCATCGCGCGTGGCGCGCGCGTTGAAGTTCCTGTAGTTGCTGGCAACGAAGCTGAGGATCGAGAGATCGGCGCGGTGCATTGGGCAGGGAATGTACCGCTTTGATCGGGCGAGGCTGTGCATCAGGTCGTTGGCGTGCTCAGGGATATGCTGCGGAGCGGAGGACCTGCGCATGGACTCGCACGGCCACGGCAACGCCGACCTGCGGCACCTTCCCGAGGATGTCCGGTCGAGCCCGCTTCTGAATGCGGACCTCGCTCCTGTTCCGACCGAGCGACGCACCTGGTCCACCTACACCTTCGCCGCGCTGTGGGTCAGCATGGCCCACTGCCTGCCGACCTACATGCTCGCTGGCGGGCTTGTGGCGCTGGGCATGAACTGGTGGCAGGCGCTGGTCACCATCGGCCTAGGCAACCTCATCGTGCTCGTCCCGATCCTGCTGAACGCACACCCGGGAACCAAGTACGGCATCCCGTTTCCGGTGCTCGCGCGCGCCAGCTTCGGCACCGTTGGCGCGAATGTTCCGGCGATCCTTCGTGCGATCGTGGCGTGCGGATGGTTCGGCATCCAGACCTACATCGGCGGCGAGGCGGTCAGGACCTTCTTGGTGGCGGCATGGCCCGCATTCGCGCAGGTGGGCGGCGACGCCACGGTGCTCGGGCTCGGCATCCCGTCGCTCATCACCTTCCTGATGTTCTGGTCACTCAACATCGCCATCATCCTGGTTGGGATGAATGCGGTGCGGCATTTCGAGAACTGGAGCGCGCCGCTCGTCCTCGTGATGGCCGGGCTGCTCCTCTGGTGGATCGTTGGCCGTGCTGGCGGGCTGGGGCCGATGTTCGACCGCCCGAGCTCGTTTGCAACCGATGCGGAGTTCTGGAAGGTGTTCGTGCCCAGCCTCACGGGCATGATCTGCTTCTGGGCAACGCTCAGTCTGAATATCCCCGATTTCACGAGGTACGGTCGCGGTCAGAAGGAGCAGTTCTGGGGGCAGACCCTCGGACTGCCGACCACGATGATCGCCTTCAGCGCGATGGCAGTGGTGATCACCAGCGGCGCGGAGGTCATCCTGAAGGGGAGTGACCCGAAGTCGCTCTGGGATCCGGTGGTGGTGCTCGGTCATGTGACGAGCGCAGACGCACCGCCCGGGCTGGATGCACCGCTGATCGCGGATGCAGGCACGCGCTGGGTGGTGGCCGTGCTCAGTCTCTTCGGCGTCGCGGTCGCCACCATCGCCACGAACATCGCAGCCAATGTCGTGAGTCCGGCCAATGACTTCGCCAACCTCGCGCCGCGCCGCATCAGCTTCAAGATGGGTGGCGTGATCACGGGCGTCTTGGGCATCCTCATCATGCCGTGGAAGCTGCTGGCGAATCCCGAGGCGTACATCTTCGACTGGCTCGTGGGATACGGCAGCCTGCTCGGGCCGATCGCCGGGATCATGGTGGTCGACTACTGGCTGGTCCGCGGCAAGGAACTCGATGTGCCGGACCTGTACCGCCCGCAGGGGCGCTACCGCGGCACCAACTGGGTGGCGATCGGCGCGCTCTGTGCGGGCGTGGCGCCGAACATCATCGGATTCCTGCGCAGCGTGAAGATGGTCGGTGGTGGTCCGGACCTGTGGGACCACATCTACCCGTACTCATGGTTCATCGGGTTCGGCGTGGCCGGGGTCGTGTACCTGCAGGGCATGCGCGGGAACCGATTCGGCCTCGCGGGCCGCTGACCGATCGCGATCACGCCCGCTCAACCCTCGAACACCTCGTCCACGAGGTCGAGCGCCCGGTCGATGATGCCGAACCCATCGGCCATCTGCGCTTCGTTGATGCACAGCGGCGGGTTGCACATGAGCGTGCTCCACTGCAGCACGGTGAAGAGGCCGTTGTCCTTGAGGAACTTGCCCACCTTGGGCATGACCGGGTGCGTGCCGGCGTAGGGGACCAGCCGCTCGTTCCTGCTGTTCTTGCGGAGCTCGATCGTCCCGAACAGGCCGATGTTGCGGTGCTCCCGGATGCAGCGATGCTTCGCAGCGAGCCGCTCCATGTGTCCGCGCATCACCCCGCCCATGCGGGCGGCGTTCTCGACCATGCCTTCCTCGACCACGACATTGATGGCGGCAAGCGCCGTGGCCAGGCACATGGGGTGTGCGTTGTAGGTCAGCCCGCCCCAGAACACATTCTCCCTGAAGTGATTCGCGATGCGGTCGCTGACGGCCATCACGCCCAGCGGCAGGTAGCTGCTGGTGATGCCCTTCGCCATGGTGCAGATGTCGGGCACGATGCCGCCGTGCTCGAAGGCGAACATCTTGCCG
>VGXL01000056.1 GCA_016873315.1 Phycisphaerae bacterium
GTTGGTGGGAAAACATGCTGCTCATTCCCGATGTCGTCTTCGAGCGCCAAGTGCGTGGCGACGACGGCTCATGGTCAGCGCCCACCGTCGTCGATCCGATGGGCACGCAAGTGGTTGCTGAGCTGTCGTTCCGCACGGACCTGGCCGCAAGCCCAGTCCCGCCGGAACTTCGCGGCACGGTCGTCGAAACGCTGAAGCAAGCCGACGACCAGCTCGCGGTGCTGCGCCCCGAGTTCTATCCCACCAAGCGCGGACTCTGGCTTGAACCCAATGACGCAGGCCCAGTGGTGCCGGTTGGGCTCTCTGATGAGGAACTCCGCAAGCTTCGAGAACTCAACAAGGCGCAAGATGCCCTGAAGAAGCTTGAAGCGCAGCGCGTGCGCCTCGAGGCTGAACTCAAGGAACTCGGTGGGCGGCTCGATGCTCCCGCGGGCGACGACAAGAAGAAGGACAAGGACGACAAGCCGCCAGGCGGCGCCGCGGGTGGCGACGGTGGTGGTGGCTTCGGCTTCGGTGGTGGCGGCGCGGGCGGCGGCGGCATGAAGGGTCGTCGCGACCCGAACGCTGGCAAGGACGCTGAGAAGGACAAGAAGCGCATTCAGAAGACGAAGCTCCTTGATCAGGTCGTCAAGGACATCGACGCGAAGAAGAAGCAGGTCATTGCTCTTGGCGGCACGGCGGAACAACTCGAACGGGCCGCGACCCAGATCGATCTTGGCAAGGACTCGTCGGTCCGCGTGTGGACCCACGATGTCAAGGTGAAGCCAGGCGAGACCTATCGCTACCGCTGCTCGCTCAGGTTGCTGAATCCGTTCCTAGGCAAGGAGTCCGTGCTGACGGCAACGCAACAGCCGCTTGCCAAGGCGTCGTCCATTGCCTCGGCCACGAGCGACTGGAGCGATCCGTACACCATTCCGTCTGAGCTCGCGCTCTTCGTGACGCAGGCGAGCCTGCGTGGACGCGGCGAAGCGACCGTCGAGGTCTACCGCCTGCACGACGGTCAGCGCCAGGTCGAGAGTTTCAACCTGAGCCCGGGCGATCGCATCGGCGAGGCGGCATCGAGCAGGAGCGCCAGCGCCGGCGTGGACTTCACGACTGATTGGTTCATCGTGGACATCTTCGTTGATCCGAAGGTTGCGGCCGATGCAGACCCGAGCGATCAGGCGGTCGTCGTGATTCAGGATCTTGGCGGCAAGTTGATTGAGTATCGCGTGCCACGGCAAGACAAGGACAGCGGCGCTCGCGCTGCGCTCAGCGCAGAAGCGAAGGCCGCGAAGGCGGACGCGCCAGCGAAAACGCCCGCCGATGCGCCGCCCACCGGTGGTGGCCCGGCTGGCCCAGCAGGGGGTCCCGCAGGCGGCCCGAGCGGCCCCGGCGGCTGATCCCGCTCCATGCATCCGACCCAGCGCCCGGCCTCGTGCCGGGCGTTTTTATTGGCGGACATGTGGACAACCTACGCAAACGCGGTGCAGACTCACTACCCCTTGACAGGCAGCGTGACTTCACTATCATTGTCCCTCCACCCATCGTTTCGGCGGTGTGTGGCAGCCCTGCAAATCAAGGCTGTTTTCATTGACAATCAGGAAACGTAGGTGTCGTGTGCTGACCAAGCGCGCGCGCGGTTCATGCGAGCCGTGCAAAGCGGTGGGGCAGCAACACCGAGTGAATTAGAAACACGAGCAGCTTGAGGGCTGCTTCGGCGCCTAGCCGAAGTGGATGGTCGCATATGCCGGCCGTCCTGGTGCGTCAACGACGGTGTGTGGTTGACGTGGCCAAGCTAGAAAGGGCACATGGTGGATGCCTTGGTGTCAAGAGGCGATGAAGGACGTTGGAACCTGCGATAAGCCCAAGGGAGTTGGTAACCGAACTGTGATCTTGGGATCTCCGAATGGGGCAACCCGGCCCGCAAGGGTCACTCATGCCTGAATGCATAGGGCATGTAGAGCGAACGCAGCGAACTGAAACATCTAAGTAGCTGCAGGAAAGGAAAGCAAAAGCGACTCCGCAAGTAGCGCCGAGCGAACGCGGATTTAAGCAGAAGCGTTGTGAACCACTTGAATGGTGGACCACAGAAGGTGATAGTCCTGTATCAACGTGACTGTGAATGGCCTAGAGTAGGGTCAGGCTCGAGAAACCTGGCCTGAACATGGGGGGACCACCCTCCAAGCCTGAGTACTCCTTGACAACCGATAGTGAACCAGTAAGGCGACTGAACGGTGAAAAGCACTCCTATAAGGAGAGTGAAAAGTACCTGAAACCATGTGCTTACACAGCGGTCACGGCCCGTAAGGGTTGTGGCGTGCCTTTTGCATAATGAGCTGGCGAGTTACTCTTTGCGGCAAGGCTAAGCCGTTACGCGGCGCAGCCGAAGGGAAACCGAGTCTGACAAGGGCGAAAAGTCGCAGGGGGTAGGCGCGAAACCGGTTGATCTACCCATGGGCAGGTTGAAGGGCGGGTAACACCGCCTGGAGGACCGAAGCCGTGAACGTTGAAAAGTTCTGGCATGACCTGTGGGGAGGGCTTACAGTGCAATCATAACCGGAGATATCTCGTTCTCCTCGAAATAGTTTTGGGACTAGCCTCAGCTAAGCAGGACACGGGGGTAGAGCTACTGAATGGATTCGAGGGCCTTCCCGGCTACTCAGTCCAATTAAACTCCGAATACCGTGTCTGAAGCGCTGGGAGTAAGTCTGCGGGCGATAATGTCCGTGGTCAAAAGGGAAACAACCCAGACCATCTGATAAGGCCCCTAAACGACACTCAGTTACTAAGGTAGTCAGATTGCTGTGACAGCCAGGATGTTGGCTTAGAAGCAGCCACCATTTAAAAAGTGCGTAACAGCTTACTGGTCGAGGAATCTGGCGCCGATAATTATCGGGAATAAGTGTCGTGCCGAATCAGTGGACTCGAAAGAGTGGTAGAGGAGCGTCGCTATCAGCGTTGAAGCTTTCCCGGCAAGGGTTGGTGGAGCGATAGCAAGTGAATATGCCAGCTTGAGTAACGATTAATGGAGTGAGAATCTCCATCGCCGAATACCCAAGGGTTCCCGGGCAAGGTCAATCCGCCCGGGGTTAGGCGGATCCTAAGGCAAGGCCGAAAGGCGTAGTCGATGGACAGCCGGTCAATATTCCGGCCCCCTTGCATGAGGTTCGATGCGTGCGTGACGGATCCCAAAGTTCAACCAGACTGTGAAGTGTCCAGGTTGGGTGGCGGGGTTCCAAGAAAAACCGCAACGCTACGAATGCAAGGTCCGTACCAAAACTGACACAGGTGGGTGTGGTGAATAACCTCAGGCGCTCGAGAAAACGGTCGTGAAGGAACTAGGCAAATTGACCCCGTACGTTCGCAATAAGGGGGCCCTACTCGCAAGAGAGGGCGCAGAGAAAAGGCTCTGGGAACTGTTTATCAAAAACACAGCACAGTGCTAACTCGTAAGAGGACGTATACTGTGTGACGCCTGCCCGGTGCTGGAACGTCAAAGAAGCTGGTTAGCGCAAGCGAAGCTAGCGACTGAAGCGCCAGTAAACGGCGGCCGTAACTCTGACGGTCCTAAGGTAGCGAAATTCCTTGTCGGGTAAGTTCCGACGCGCATCAATGGCGTAATCACTGGAGCACTGTCTCCACGACCGACTCGGTGAAATAGTAGTGGCGGTGAAGATGCCGCCTACCCGTGGCAAGACGGAAAGACCCCGTGGACCTTTACTGTACGCTTGCAGTGGTCATGGATTTGAACTGCGTAGGATAGGTGGGAGACTTTGAAGTCCCGATCTCGGTTGGGACTGAGTCATTGGTGAAATACCACCCTGTTTGGATTCGTGGCCTAACCTGGATACCCGTGAAGCCGGGCCAGGGACACTGCATGCCGGGCAGTTTGACTGGGGCGGTCTCCTCCCAAACATTAACGGAGGAGTGCAAAGGTTGGCTCAGCGCGGTTGGAAACCGCGCACAGAGTGCAAGAGCACAAGCCAGCTTTAGTGCGAGTCATACAGGACCAGCACTCACGAAAGTGGGCTCTAGTGATCCGGCGATCCCGTGTGGAAGGGTCGTCGCTCAACGGATAAAAGGTACCCCGGGGATAACAGGCTGATCGCTCCCGAGCGTCCATAGCGGCGGAGCGGTTTGGCACCTCGATGTCGGCTCTTCGCATCCTGGGGCTGAAGGCGGTCCCAAGGGTTGGGCTGTTCGCCCATTAAAGCGGAACGCGAGCTGGGTTCAGACCGGCGTGAGCCAGGTCGGTCCCTATCTGTCATGGGCGCAGGAATACTGACGGGATACATCTTTAGTACGAGAGGATTGGGATGGACGTACCCCTGGTGTGCCAGTTGGACCGCTCGGTCCACAGCTGGGTAGCTAAGTACGGCAGGGATAATCGCTGAAAGCATCTAAGCGAGAAGCCCACCCGGAGATAAGTATTCCATGTCGCAAGACGAGAGACCCCCGGTAGACCACCGGGTTGATAGGCCGCACGTGCAAGCGCAGTAATGCGTTCAGCGAAGCGGTACTAACGGTCGATTGCTTGGCCTTGTCTACCAGCCACCGTCGTCAGACGGTCTGGTGTCCAGGCTCCAAGCCTTCAAGCGTCTCGTGTTTAAGGCTCGAGTGTCTCGGCCAATGGGCCGGGCACGACACCCGTTTCCTAGTCATCTCTCCAGGCTCGCCGACAGGCGTGTCTGGGGTTTGTCGGTGACGATAGCCAAGGGGTCACACCTGTTCCCATCCCGAACACAGCAGTTAAGACCTTGGCGCCGATGATACTGCTCAGCGGGAAAGTAGGTCATCGCCGACTTCATGGGCCCTCTTGGTGAACGCCAAGGGGGCCCTTTTCGTTTTTGCCGATTGGGCTCGACGAGGTGTGAGCCGATAGCATTGCGTCGACGGCCCGGCACAGGTGCTGGCCAGGTTCGCGTGGGTGGTCTGCGCTCTCAGGAGGGTCACGATGGGCATGTTCAAGGTCTATGTTGGGAATCTCGACCGCGCCGCGACGGCCGATGATGTTCGCACGCTTTTCGTGGCCTTTCCCGATGTCGAGGACATCGCTCTGGCGACGGACAAGGAAGGCACGAGCCGTTGCTTCGCGATCGTCATGTTCCGCGACAAGCAACGCGGTCAATTGGCCATCGAAGTCCTGAAGAACAAGAAGCTCCACGGCCGCGAGCTCGTGATCAACGAAGTTCAGAAGAAGCCCAAGGGCGGCGCTGCTGAAAAGCCCGCTGCTCGTGGCCCCTTCGGCCCTCGCGGACCCGGCGGGACGGGGCGTGGGCCAGGTGGTCCTCGCGGACTCGGCGGCGCGTCTCGCGGCCCTGGCGGTCCTCGCGGACTCGGTGGCGCATCGCGCGGCCCTGGTGGACCTCGTGGTCTAGGCGGCTCGTCGTCGGGCGGACGGGACGGCGGCGCCGGCGGGTTCAGTCGGAACCCACGACGGGGCCCCGGCGGATCGGGCGGCAGGCCCAGCGGCGATCGACCCAGCGGCGATCGCCCGAGCCTTGGCGGATCACGACCCGGATTCGGTTCATCACGACCGGGCGGCCCATCGTCGGGTCCCACAGGCGGCGCCGATCGCGGACCGCTCGGACCTCGATTCGGTCAACAGGATCGACCATCGCGTGGACCACGGACGGGTGATGGCGCCGGCGGTGCATCCGGCCCCGGCGAGACTGGCCCATCGGGTCCGGCCGCCGATCGGCCGAGTGACCCCAAGCGCCCCGACAGCGGCGCGGATGGTGGGGCGTCTTGATGCATTGCGCGGGGGTCGTACGCCATGCCAACGCTTGAGTTCAGGTCGCTGACCGGCCAGCAGCGGGTCGAGGTCCCCGAAGCGGGCGTGACGATCGGTCGTCACCCCGACAATGTGATCTCGCTTCCGCACGATGAGGCACTGAGCCGCAAGCATTGTGTGGTCGAACCAGGTCCAACGCTCGGGACCTGGATCGTCCGCGATCTTCAGTCGCGCAACGGTGTTCGCGTCAACGGTGCTCGCGTCATCGACCAGACTCTGGTCCACGACGATGTGCTCCACATTGGTTCGACCGACTTCCGCTTCGTGGACCTGGAATCTGTGGCCCCGCTCGAGCCGATCGCCGAGGACGATCCGGTCATCGCGGCACGGAAGCCCGATTTCTATGCCGGCGCGCTCGGAGCGCAGGGCACGATCGACATCGATCCGAGCACCATCACCAGCGACACCTCGTACGCGCAGCAACTCAGTCGCATCATCGATGGCGCGCCGGCCAAGCCCTTCACGGAGCGCGAGATTGCGCTGATGGACTGCAAGGGCACCACGATCCATGGTGCATCGGCAGCTGGGGTTCGACGGGCCAATGACGAGGACTCTGAGAGCATTCGCTTGTTCAAGTTGCTCCTGCTCGCGTGCTTCCGCGCGCGTGCGACTGACCTGCACATGGAGCCCAAGCAGGATCGTTCTGCGATCCGCCTGCGGGTCGATGGCGTCATGGTCCCAGCGTGCGACCTACACCCATCCTTGGCACGGCGAGTGCTTGGCGTGGTCAAGATCCTGTGCGAAATCGACATCACGCAGCGGGGCATCGTGCAGGAGGGTCACTTCGGCGTGATGGTGCTCGGACGACGCGTCGACTACCGCGTCAGCCTGACGCCGAGCATGCACGGGCAGAAGCTCGTCATCCGCGTGCTGGACCAGTCCAATGCCCCGGCGCGGCTCAGCGACTTGGGCATGCTGCCGTGGATGCACGGCAAGGTGCGCGAGGTCGCGCGTCGCGACAGCGGCATGGTGCTCACCTGCGGGCCAACCGGCAGCGGCAAGACCACGACGACCTACAGTTGCCTGCGCGAGATCGACTTCGAGACGCGCAATGTGCTCACGATCGAGGATCCGGTCGAGTACTACCTCGACGGTTGCACGCAGATCCCCATCGACCACAAGCAGGGCAATTCCTTCGGGCAGATCCTGAGGAGCGTGCTGCGACAGGATCCGGATGTGATCTTCGTCGGCGAGATCCGCGACATTGAGACCGCAACCGTCGGCATGCAAGCGGCGATGACGGGGCATCTGGTCTACAGCACCGTGCACTCGAAGGACACGATCGGCGCCGTGTTCCGCCTGCTCGATCTTGGTGTCGAGTCGTACCTGGTTGCGAACGCCATGTCGCTGATCATTGCGCAGCGACTGGTGCGCGTGCTGTGCCGAGACTGCCGCCGCCCCATCGCGCCCACGCCGGCGCAGACGCTGAAGATGGGCGCCCATGTGAAGGGCATGTCCAAGGTCTTCACGCCAGTCGGCTGTCCCGCCTGCCTGCGCACGGGCTATCACGGCCGTCGCGCGCTCTTCGAAGTGCTTGAATTCAATGATGCCCTGCGCGATGTTGTGCTGAAGCGCCCGACGATCACTGACATGAAGGCCGTGCTCTCGAGCGGGCTCTTCACGAGCCTGCAGCAGTTCGGCTGGCAACTGGTGGCTGCTGGCGAGACGAACGTCGAGGAGATTGATCGCGTGGCAGGCACGGGATGAGCGAAGCGTGCCCGTTCGCGATGCTGGGCCTTGAGCCATCGTGGCCTGTCGTGGCGGCGACCGTCCAACGGGCACGGCTCAGCGCAGCGGCGCGATTCCACCCCGACCGCGCGCGCGACGCGGTCGAGCGAGCTGCCTTCGACGAGCGCATGGGATTGGCGAACCGCGCCGCGGAACAGTTGCTGGATCCCGTCCTCGCAGCGAGTGCCGTGCTTCGTGCCAACGGAGTCGACGCGACGGAAGAAGCGCTGCCGCCGATGGAGTTGGTTGAGCTCCTTGAGCGACGCGAGTGGTTTGAGGAGCAGATCGGTGGCGGATCTGCCGCCGAGGCCGATGCTCGCGCTTGGACGGTCAGCGAACGCGCATCGCTCGTGTCCCGATTCGGTGATGCCCTGACCGAGGGTCGCGCCACCGGTGTCTGGATCGAGGCACGCCGCACGATTTCTCGGCTCAGGGCGCTCGCACGCATGACGGATGTCGGCAGAGTGCGTCAAGGCTGAACGATGTCGATCGACCCCGCCTATATCTCGCTGGTCGCCGCGCTGCCGCCCCTGATCGTGGCCAGCGCCGTGTGCAGTTCGAGCGAGACCGTGCTCTTTGGACTTTCGCACGCTGAGCGAATGCACCTGCGCAGTTCGCACCCGCGCATCGCCGGAATCGTCGATTCGATGCTGGCCGAGCCGGCTGGATTGCTCGCCACGATCCTGCTCGCCAACATCACGATCAACGGTGCCTACTTCGCAGCAGCGAGCGTCATCGCTCTGCATGAGACGGACCCAGCGTGGCAAGTCGGGATCAGTGTCGGACTGCTCGTGGCCATCGTGCTCGGCGGCGAAGTGATCCCCAAGATGGCAGCGAATGCGTTCCGGGATCGCCTTGTGATGGTGCTCGCGCCAGTGCTGTACGCGCTGCACGTCTTCTTGAAGCCTGTGCGATGGGCCATCTCGCGACTTGTGGCAGAGCCTGTCGCGCGGCTGACGCGCGCGGATCGCGTGCAGCAGGTCACTGAGAGCGATCTCGACGCGCTCGTCGATCTGTCGGCCCGGCAGGGCGAAATCGGCGCGGTCGAGCGCGAGTTCATCCAGCGCCTGATCCGCTACCGCCGTGTTCGTGTGCGAGATGTGATGACGCCGCGCGTCGAGTTGGCCATGGTGCCAAGGACTGCCGGTCGCGCCGCCGTCGTCGAGGCGTGCCGTCGTCATCGTGTGAAACGGATCGTCGTACACGGTGCGCGCACCGACGATGTGCTTGGACTGCTCGATGTGCGCGGCTATCTGCTCGATGTCCGTGCGGATCAGGCTCCAATGGAACCGCACCTGCAGCGACCACGGTTTGTGCCAGAGGTCGCCACGCTCGAGCAACTCGGAACCTTCTTTCGCGCCGAGTCCGTCGACTTGGCAATCGTCGTGGACGAGTACGGCGGACTCGCAGGGGTCGTCGCTGTGGAAGATGCGGTCGAGGAGATCGTGGGCGACATCGCCGCTCCAGGTGAGCGATCGGTGGAGTTGCCGCGCGAGATCGAACCCGGAGTGTGGAGTGCGCGCGGCGATGTGAGCGTGGTCGCGGTGTCGCAAGCGCTTGGGGTCGATGTTCCCGATGTGCACGCGTCAACGATTGGTGGACTCGCTGTCGAACTTGCCGGCGGGGTGCCCGAGGTCGGACGGCGTCTGTCGTGCGATGGGTTGGACATCGAGGTGTTGGCTGTCGAACACGGCACGGTGCGATCGGTGCTCATGCGCAGACATGGGGTGGACCATGTCGACTGAGCTCTTGACTGGCATCGCGTTGTTCCTGGTCGGTCTCGGCGCATCCGCGCTCTGTAGCGGCATCGAGACCGGGCTCTACACCATCAATCGCGTCAGGCTGGCTGTGCGCGTGGGGCGCGGCGACCGCGCGGCGACGCGGATCCGCGATGAGCTGCTGCGACCAAACCGCATGCTCGCGACCGTGCTCGTGGGTAACAACGTCGCGCACTATGTCCAGAGCGCGGGCGCGACAGTCTTCCTCGAGACGCTGCAGTGGACCCCGACCCAGATGGCGATCGCCAACACCGTCGTGCTCACGCCATTGGTGTTTCTGCTCGGAGAGCTGTTGCCCAAGGACCTGTACCGCGCGCACACGGATCGATTGACCTACGCGACGGTGTGGTGGGTGCGGTTTTTGCGCGTGGTGTTCTCGATCATTCCGATCGTTCCTTTGGTCCGTGGGACCGGTGAGCTCGTGCTGTGGATGCTCGGCGTGCGGCCGCAGGATGCTGCGACCCAGCGCGATCGCGTCGGCACGCTGATTCGCGAGGGCGCGGGGAGCGGCGTCTTGGGCGAGGAACAGTTGGCCGTCGTGGATCGCGCGCTGGGGATGCGCGGTCGACCGATCGTCGATCACGCGGTGCCGTGGCGAAAGGTCGTCGCGATCCGCATGGATGCTGATCGAGGGCTTCGCGAACGAGCGCTGCGCGAACATGCCTTCAGTCGCTTTCCGGTGACGAGCGCCGATGGTCAAGTGCTCGGCGTGTTGCACGCGCTCGATGTCTTGATCGATCCGGTTCGACCGACATCAGGACTCATGCGCCCTGCACTCGTGCTCGCTCCCGATGCAGCGGTGGGTGATGCGATCGCCGCGATGCGCAAGGCGCGGTCCACGCTCGCGGTTATCCGCGGCAATGACGGCCGACCGCAGGGGATCGTGGCACTTCGGGATCTGGTTCAGCCGATCGCCGGGCGCCTGTCGGGGTGGTGACTCCGCGGGATCCGTGCTATGCTTCCCGCCCCCGCGCCGGTAGCTCAGTTGGCTAGAGCACACCCCTGATAAGGGTGAGGTCGAAGGTTCGATTCCTTTCCGGCGCATTCTGAGTCGCGGCCCTTCGGCCGCGAGCAAGGCATCGCGAATCGACGGGGGTCGAACGCGGCCCTTCGGCCGCGAGCAAGGCATCGCGAATCGACGGGGGTCGAACGCGGCCCTTCGGCCGCGAGGGCCGCGAACAGGACATTGCGGAACAGCCTGAGGTGGTGCGCGGCGTCTCGTCGTGCAGGGGCGTGGCTATGATCTGCCCCCTCAACTGGAGACCACACAACATGCGTCGAGCGAAGATTTCTGTCATTGGTGCGGGCAACGTCGGAGCGTCTTGCGCCGTTTGGGCCGCGAGCAAGGAACTCGGCAATGTCGTCCTTCTCGACATCAATGAAGGTGTCGCCAAGGGCAAGGCCCTGGACCTGTACGAGTGCGCGCCGATCGAGCGTTTCGACTGCACGATCACCGGCACGAAGGACTACGCCGACATCGCCGACAGTGATGTCGTGGTGGTCACCGCCGGCATCCCGCGCAAGCCGGGCATGAGCCGCGATGACCTGATCGCGACCAACGTCAAGATCGTGAAGGACGTCGCGCAGAATGTCGCGAAGTACGCCCCGAATTCTGTGATGATCATCGTGAGCAACCCGCTCGACGCGATGGTCTACACCGCGTGGAAGGCCAGCGGCTTCCCGACGCACCGCATCCTTGGTCAGGCGGGTGCGCTTGATGTGGCTCGCTTCCGCGCGTTCCTTGCGATGGAACTTGGCTGCAGCGTCGAGGACATCCAGGCGCTGCTGCTTGGCGGTCACGGTGACGACATGGTGCCGCTGCCGCGCTTCACCAGCGTGCATGGCATCCCGATCGAGATGCTCCTGTCGAAGGAGAAGATCGACGCGTGCGTGCAGCGCGCGAAGGTCGGCGGCGGCGAAATCGTGCAGCTCATGGGCACGAGCGCCTACTACGCGCCGGCGTCGGGCACGATCCAGATGGTCGAGGCCATCGTGAAGGACAAGAAGCGCATCATTCCGTGCGCGGCCTACTGCGAGGACGAGTTCGGCGTGGCGCCTGGCCAGAAGGGCAAGGGCTACTTCGTTGGCGTGCCGTGCGTGCTGGGCAAGGGCGGCATGGAGCGCGTCGTGCCTTTGCAGCTGAACGCCGACGAAACCAAGCTCTTCAACGAGAGCGCGCAGCATGTGAAGGACCTTGTCGGGGTCGTTCGCAACCTGGCGCCCGAACTGGGCTGAGCCCGGGGCATTCGACCGCGCGCTCCGCGCGGGATCGATCGCCAACAAGCCATCGCCGACCGCCCCGCACACCCTGCGGGGCGGTTGTGTTTCGAGGGGGAACGCGTTGGGACACGCGCCCGGGACCGGATGCTCGCGACTGCGCGGGGCGGTTGTGCATTGAGGGGGAATGTGGGGGAGTGCCAAGCGTTTGTCCGATACTCGCTGCATGGCTTCGACGCAGCCGCTCTTCGAGATCGATCCCGGTTGGCCCTATCTGTTGGCCGGGCTGGGGCTCGTGTTCGGCGCCGTCGTGATCCCCGAGCAGGCCAAGCTCCATCAGGGTGAGCAGCAGCTCGCCCAGATGCAGCACATGGTCACGCGCTCTGAAGCGGTGGCGCTGGCCTATGACGATTTCGCGGCTCGCGTGAAGGAGGTCGATCCGACCCTGATGCGCCGGCTGGCTGTGAGCCAGCTGAACTTGCTGCCTGAGGGCGAAGTGCCGATCGTGCGAGCTGAGAGCGCGACCGTGCCCATCACCGAGTGGATCGAGGGCTCCGTCCCAGAGAGCGATTTCGTGGCCGAGCCGTTCCGCGACAGCCTGTTGTCGCGTTGGGCGCTTGGACGCACGCGCTTGTGGGTCATGGGCGGCGGCGTGATGTGCATCTTCGTTGGGCTCGTGACGACGGCACCACGGCGTCGCGCCGGCTCGTCGGAATCTGCACCGGAAGGCACCGAACTTCCTGCGGTTTCTGGTGGCCCCGAGGTTGGCACCGCTACCGTGGCGGCGTGCCCAGTGACCTCCGCGAACTGACCCTCGATTGCCTTGCGCGTGCGCTGCCACCCGACTGGGTGGGTGGTGCCGATCGTGAGCTTGAGCGACTTCATCAGGTCGGTGGAACGGTGTTGGTTCCGACTGACCCCGAGTGGCCGGCGGCGCTCCGTCAGGTCGACGATCCGCCCAAGGCGCTCTGGGTCCGGGGGTCGCTCGCGGCGGTTGGCGCGCCGAGCGTGGCCATCGTGGGAAGCCGTCGCGCGAGCGCGTATGGACTCGATGTGGCGGGGCGATTCGGTGCGGATCTTGCGCAGTCGGGTCTCACTGTGGTCAGTGGGGCAGCGCGGGGGATCGATGCTGCCGCGCATCGGGGCGCTCTCCGAGTCGGTGGTCCGACCGTGGCGGTGGTCGGATCTGGACTGGGCGTGCCATACCCGCCCGAGCACACGGGTCTGCTGAGCGCAATCGTCGAGGCCGGCGGTTGCGTGATGACGGAGTTGCCGTGCGATGCGGAGCCGCTCTCGCATCACTTCCCGCGTCGAAATCGGATTCTGGCTGGGCTCTGCGTCGGGGTGGTCGTGGTCGAGGCCGGGCTCAGCAGCGGTGCCATGATCACCGCCCGGCTCGCTGCCGATGGTCGCCAACGCGAAGTGATGGCTGTGCCAGGTCGAGTTGACTCGCCCGGCGCGGCCGGCTGCCATCGCATGATTCGCGAGGGCTGGGCCACGCTCGTGACCAACTCAAGCGAGGTCGTCCAGGCGCTTGGCGGTGCGCCCGGTCTGCTGGCGGCCTGTCGGCGGGGGGCTCCGCCGAGCAGCCTTCGGCCTGAGCTCGCCGACGCCGTCGCACGGATCCAAGCTGCCGAGTCGGAGGGGGGTTCGCCCATGGATCCTGACCAATTGTGCTCGGTCACGGGCCTGAAGGCGGGTCTCGTCCTGGCAGCGCTGAGCCTTCGCGAGACATGGTCGCTCAGCGAAGGGTAGGGGTAGACTCGTCCGCTTCCCGGTCGATCCAACGGCCGGGCCTGGACGACCTCAACCATGACGGCCACGCTCAAGCCTTCGGCGCTCACGACGGACACCATCCTGATCCTGGACTTCGGCAGCCAGTTCGCGCAGTTGATCGCGCGGCGGGTTCGCGAGGCGGGTGCCTACAGCGTGCTGGTCCGGCCCGATGCGTCGCTCAAGGAACTCCGTTCGTACTCGCCCAAGGGGATCATCCTGTCGGGTGGCCCGGCGAGCGTGAACGAGCAGGGCGCACCGCGCTGCGATCCGGGCCTCTTCGAGTTGGGCGTGCCAGTGCTCGGCATTTGCTACGGCATGCAGTTGGGCTGCCAGATGCTTGGCGGCACGGTCGTGTCGGCGAGTCATCGCGAGTTCGGCCGGGCTGAGATCGATGTCGGCGACGGCGCCGACTTGATGAAGGGCATGCCCACGCGAGCGACGGTCTGGATGAGCCACGGCGACCAAGTGACCGGGCTCGGCTCATCGTTCGAGGTGCTAGCGAGCACATCGACCTGCCCCAACGCTGCAGTGCGCCATGCGGGCAAGCGATTCTGGGGCGTGCAGTTTCACCCTGAAGTCACGCACACGCCGCAGGGACGCGATCTGCTGCGGAACTTCCTGTACGGCGAGTGCGGATGCACCGGCTCGTGGACGATGGCCGACTTCATGGAGGCGGAGTGCGAGCGGATCCGCGCGGTCGTTGGATCGTCGCGCGTGATCTGCGGACTCTCGGGCGGCGTGGACAGCAGTGTGGTCGCGGCGCTCTTGGCCAAGGCGATCGGGTCACAAGTGACCTGCATCTTCGTCGACAACGGGTTGCTGCGTCGTGGTGAGCGCGAACTGGTCGAGCAAACCTTCCGCAGCCACTTCGAGGTGGACCTGCGCGTGGTCGATGCGAGCCGGGAGTTCCTGGATGATCTTGCTGGGATCGATGAGCCGCAAGAAAAGCGCCGTCGCATCGGTCATCGCTTCATCGATGTGTTCAAGCAGGCCGCAGCGGGCGTGGACGGCGATGTGCGTTTCCTTGCCCAGGGCACGCTCTATCCCGATGTGATCGAGTCGGGTCACGGGCACGCTGGCACCGCCGCGAACATCAAGTTGCACCACAATGTCGGTGGCCTTCCTGAGCAGCTCGGTTTCGAACTGGTCGAGCCGCTGCGCATGCTGTTCAAGGATGAGGTGCGCCGTCTGGGTGAGGTGCTTGGACTGTCGCGCGACATGGTCTGGCGGCACCCGTTCCCGGGGCCGGGCCTTGCCGTGCGCGTGCTGGGCGACGTCACGCCGGCGAAACTCGACCTGCTCCGCGCGTGCGATGCGGTCCTGCTCGAGGAGATCCGGGCCGCCGGGCTCTACGACCGCACGAGCCAGGTCTTCGCGGTGCTGCTCCCTGTGCGAAGCGTGGGCGTGATGGGTGATGGGCGGACCTACGACAATGTCGTCGCGCTGCGTGCCGTGACGACCGAGGACTTCATGACCGCCGACTGGGCACACCTGCCCTACGAGGTGCTCGGCCGCATCAGCAACCGGATCATCAACGAAGTGCGCGGCGTGAATCGGGTGGTGTACGACATCAGCAGCAAGCCGCCGGCCACGATCGAGTGGGAATGAACGGGTGATGGAGGAGCCGACGATGGACAACACAGGCAACCTTGGTTCCGGGGCAGGCGTGCATGGCATGGGAAGCCGTGGTGCGGGCGGCGCCGTGACAGGCGCTGCGTCACGGGACCTGGCGGGGCGTCGGGCCGTGCTCGGCGCCGGCGTTGCGGTGGCGGCGCTCGGCAGCGCGGCGTGGGGAGCGATGCAGGATCCGGCCATCGCCGCCAAGCCGAACGACAAGGACGCCAAGCCCATGCGGATCTCGCTCGCGCAGTGGAGCCTGCACAAGTCGCTCTTTGCCGGCACCGTCAAACCGCTCGATTTCCCGGCCGTTGCCGCACGGGACTACGGGATCCGCGGCGTCGAGTATGTCAACGGCTTCTACCGGGACCTGTTGGGCAAGGATGGATTCGCCGAGGACCTTCGGCGCCGTTGCAGCGATGCCGGGGTGACGAGCGTGCTCATCATGTGCGATGGCGAGGGTGCGCTGGGCGATCCTGACGGAGCCAAGCGCGCCAAGGCCGTCGACAACCACCGGGCGTGGCTCGACCTCGCCAAGCACCTGGGCTGCCACTCCATCCGGGTCAACGCGCAGAGCGATGGTGAGCGTGCCGAGCAGGCTCGGCTGAGTGCCGACGGCCTCCGTCGGCTCGCCGAGGTGGCCAAGCCGCTGGGGCTGAATGTGATCGTCGAGAATCATGGCGGCATGTCGAGCCATGGCGACTGGCTCGCTGGCGTGATCAAGTCGGTCGGCATGGACAACTGCGGGACCTTGCCGGACTTCGGCAACTTCTACGAGTACGACCGCTACCGGGGAGTCGAGGACCTGATGCCCTTCGCCAAGGCCGTGAGTGCCAAGAGCTACGACTTCGACGCCAAGGGCAACGAAACGAAGATCGACTATCCGAGGATGCTGGGGCTGGTCCGTGCAGCCGGGTACTCCGGCTGGATCGGCATCGAGTACGAGGGTGGCAGGCTGTCGGAGCCCGATGGCATCAAGGCGACCCGGGAGCTTCTGGCGCGGTTGGGCTGCGGAGCCTGACGCCGCCTGCTCATACACTCGGGGGATCCCATGTCGAGCACCATGACCGAACCGAAGTCATCCACACGCGCCACCACCATGACCGGTGCAATCCTCGTCACCGGAGCCAGCGGAGAGATGGGCCACGCGCTGCTCAAGCACCTGCACGCCCAGTGGGGCGGACAGCGCGAGATCGTGTCGGTCGATCTTCGTGAACTGCACGGCGAGGCCGTCGCTGCCTCGACCCATGCGTACTGCGGGAGCGTGGCCGACTCTGAGTTCGTGCAGGCGCTCGCCTCGAAGCATGACATCGGCGAGGTGTGGCACCTCGCAGCGCTGCTCTCCTCGAGCGG
>VGXL01000057.1 GCA_016873315.1 Phycisphaerae bacterium
GCCGCGATGGCTCCCGGCTCGTACCCGGCAACGGTGCTGATTCGCACGAGCGACGAAGTCCTGCTCGGTCGGCAGTTCTATGCGAGCACGCTCGCCGTCACGATCACGGTCGAGGGTGCGACCCGTCCCGAGGACATCAATCACGACGGAACCGTCGATGGCGGTGATCTGGCCGTGCTGCTGTCTCAGTGGGGCGTCTCGGGCGCGGCGGACCTTGATGGCAACGGCATCGTGAATGGGTCCGACTTAGGCATGCTGCTCTCGGCGTGGGGCTGATCGCCACGGTGAGTCGGGCTCGATCGATCCGCTCGATGGATCGGGTACCGTCCGGGCACCGAGGTGAACCATGCCGACGATTGACGAGCGCGTTCAGGAACTCGAAGCGACTGTTGCCCGCCAGCGGACGAGGGTGAACATCCTGACGGTGCTCGCCTTCGGGGCGTGCCTCGTGGCGTACGTCGCGTCCAACCGGGATGAACTCCGCGTTCGCAGGCTCGAGATCGTCGACGACGCCGGCATGGAGCGATTCGTGGCGTATGCCGCCGACAACGGCGACGCGGCCACCGAGTGGTACGACGCCGACGGATCGCTGCGTCTGGATGCCTTCACGACCGGCGAAGGCGATGCCGCAATGCAGTGGAGCGATGCGTTCGGCGGCATCCGCTTGGATGCCTTCACGCTCGCGAGCGGCCAGTCGAGCATGCAGTTCTTCGACCAAGACCAGTACCGGCGCGTCGACATGGGCACGCTCGAGAATGGCCAAGCGAGTTTGCAGTTCTTCGATCGCACCGGCAGTCGCCGCCTCGACGCGTTCACGCTTCCCTCCGGCCAGGCGAGCGTGCAACTCTTCGACATCGAGGGCGAACGCCGCGTCGATCTCTCAACGCTTCGTGATGGTCAGGCCAGTCTGAAGCTCGCCGACCGAGCGGGGCAAGACCGTCTCGACGCTTTCGTGCTCGGCGATGGCAACTCCAGCCTCAAGTGGATCGACGCGGGCGGCCGCGAACGCATGGATGGATTCACCACACCCGATGGCCAGGCGAGCATGCAGTGGTTCGATGATCGTGAGCGCCGCCGCATGGACATCTTCACGCTGTCCGATGGCCAGGCGAGCTTGCAGTGGCTTGATGCAGCAGGCAAACTGCGCATGGACGCCTTCACGCTCGGCGACGGCGGCGCGAGCATGCAGTGGTACGACACGAACGAGACCGTGCGAGTCGATGTCTTCACGCTCGCCGATGGTCAGGCAAGCCTGCAATGGCTCGATCCGGAGGGCACGCGACGGCTCGACGGCACGACGCTGCCCGACGGTCAGTCAAGCCTGCACTGGTTTGACGGGGCAGGGCGCCTGCGCATGGATGCGTCGACGCTGGCCGACGGCCAGGCCAGCATGCAGTGGTTTGACACGCGCGAACGCAAGCGGCTTGACGCGTTCACGCTCACGGACGGTGTTGCAAGCCTTCAATGGCTCGACGGTGGCGAGAATCGCCGCCTCGACGCGTTCACGCTCGAAGATGGCCAGACCAGCCTTCAGTGGTTCGATCAGGGCGGTGCGCGACGCATCGATGCCAGCACGCTCGCTGGCGGGCAGGCCAGCGTGCAGTGGTTCGACCCGAATGAGCGCATGCGCATCGATGCCTTCACACTGCTCGACGGCGCCAGCGGCAGCGTGCTCTACGACGCGCAGGAAAAGCCTCGGGCGGGCTTTGATGTGAATGCGTCAGGCAAGGTCGGCGAGGTCCGAGGACGCTGACAGATCGAGCGGTGCGCGGCGACGACTTTGCCAGCACAACAAGCCAAAAACGACAACGACCCCGCCGAGTGGCGGGGTCGCTTGGTGAAGGCCGCGGTGGGATTTGAACCCACGAAATACCAGATTTGCAATCTAGCCCCTTAGGCCACTTGGGTACACGGCCAGCGTTCCTGTCGAAGCGATATAGTGGCATGCAGATGATGGCGCGTCAACACTGGTCGCTGGTGCAGTACGCGGTTATCGCGATCAGCACTGCAGCGTCGGCCCAGGTCCCATCGAGCGCGCCGGGCGCGCCGACTCCGCCGACAGCCGCACCGACCGCCGGCCATGCGCGGCCTCCGCTGCTGCCGGATCGAAGTGATGTGGTTGGCATGGTCGTGCGCATTGAGCGGACCGACGCGGGTGGATTGGTGGCCATTCCCCAGCGCAAGTATCTCGGATCCGTCGAGCGGCGCGCACCGTTGTTACCCAGCCCAGTGCTCGCGGACTTCCGCGCAGCAATGGATGAAGCCAAGGGGCCGGTGTGGTTCAAGCTCAATGGCATCGTCACGACCTACCGAGGCATGAACTTCATCGTGCCCACCTTCGCGACCCGTCTCGACGGTGAGCCGCCAGCCGCTGCGCACACTGCCATCGTTCCGCCCGGGGGGAGTGCTCCCGTCGACATCGCACGGGTCGATCGTCCTGCTTCGTCCAAGGGGCCGGCTGCTGGCGGCGCAACCACGCCAGAACTCGCCGCGGGATCCGCCGAGGCGCGACTCGATGCAGCGATCGGCGAAGGCGCGAGCGCGCCCGAGGATGTGGCCGCGCGGCTCGAGCGCGGGCTTGAACAGCGCGTGGGGACGGCACCCAAGAGCGGCGCGGTGGCGACTCCCGGTGGTCCGCCGCCGGCCCCGGTTCGTGCACTGCAGCGCCAGCGCTGCACCATTGAACGCGATGCGAGCACGGGCGCGTGGTATGCGCTGACATTCGACAACGACCTTGGCCTGCAGCGTCGCCTTCAGTTCGTGCCCTGTCTCGCGCTGCAGCGCATCGAAGAAGCCGCACGGCTCGCTCCGGTGGGCAAGGCGATGCTCGTGAGCGGTGCGAGTTGGGAAGCCGATGGCGCCCTGTGGCTGCTCCCCGATCGCGCCGAGCCACTGAAGGCTGGTCGCGGCGTCACGCCCTGACGGTCCGGTTCGCTTCAACACGGCACGCTTCAAGCGATGCGCGCGCGCCTGCTACAGTCCATTGACCATGTCTTACCCCACTGTCACCGTCGAGACTGACCACGGCACCTTCGAGCTCGAACTCTGGAACGATGTCGCTCCTGGACACGCCGAGAACTTCCTCAAGCTTGCCAACAAGGGCTACTACAACGGCCTGTCCTTCCACCGGATCATTCCTGGCTTCGTGATTCAGGGCGGCTGCCCCAAGGGCGACGGAACTGGTGGTCCAGGCTGGAACATCAAGGCGGAATTCAACGAGCGTCAACATGTGCCCGGCGTCCTGAGCATGGCACGCAGCGGCCATCCCGACAGCGCCGGCAGCCAGTTCTTCGTGTGCCTCACGCGCGAGCACTGCAAGCACCTCGACCGCGAGTACACCGCGTTCGGCAAGATCACCAAGGGCATGGAGGTGATCGAGAAGATCGCCGCCACGCCGCTGCGTGATCCGCGCGGTGGAACGCCGGCGAAGGCGCCGCGCATGACCAAGGTGACCGTGAACGCGGCCCAGCCGGCCGGTCGCTGATGTCGGACGCCGCGCCAGATCGACTCGAGTCGATCCGCCGTGCCATCCTCGCGTTCCGCGATGAGCGCGATTGGGCCCAGTTCCACGATCCGAAGAACCTTGCGCAAGGGTTGGCCATCGAGGCTGCCGAGTTGCAAGAGGTCTTCCTCTGGAAGTCGACCGACGAGTGCAAGAGACTGGAACCCCAGGATGTGGCGCGCGTTCGCGAGGAGGTGGCCGATGTGTTCCTCTTCTCAATCCTGGTGGCCGATGCCTTCGGCATCGATCTAGCCGAGGCCGCGCACGCCAAGATCAAGCGCAACGCCGAGAAGTACCCGGTCGAAAAGTCTCGCGGTCGTCGCGACAAGTACACGAAACTCTGATCGCCCGCGTCAGCGCGTGTCCCGGTCCGGCGGCGGCGCGTGTCGCGGTTCCGGGTCAGCGCGTGTCGCGGTCCGGCGGCGGCGCGCTCGCACGATCGATGCGCTGGCCAGTGCGATCAACCTTGGCCGATCGCGGCGGCGACGGGACCAGCGTCACGGTGTTGATTCGCGGAGCCTTGATGGGGCGACCTGTTGCAGGGTCCTCGATGGGCAGCGCGGCGATCCGATCGATCGTCGATGCACCGTCGATCACGAAGGCGAAGGCGCAGTATTGGCCATCGAGTCGCGCGGTGCCTTCGCGCGAAAGCGCTATGAAGAACTGGCTTCCGGCGCTGTGTGGCTCGTCGGCCCGTGCCATGCCGACGACGCCGTAGTCGAAAGGCAGCGAGCTCGGCTCGAGTGCGACATTGAAGCCCGGTGTGCCGTTGCCCGACCCATGCAGATCACCGCCTTGGATGACGAACGGATGGCCTTGCGCATCTTGCGGCACGAGTCGATGGAAACTCGTTCCGTCGTAGAAGCCATCTTCGGCGAGTTGCAGCATCGTCCACACGGTGCCGGGCGCAACGTCGGGTGCAAAGGCCACGCGGATCGGTCCTTTGTCAGTCTCAAGGACGGCATCGCGTTCCGGATAGATGCGCCAGCCCGAGGTGACCACGGGGTCACCGTCGATCCATGTGGGCGCGACCGTGGCGGCGTCTTCTTCGCAACCGGGAAGGACCGATGAGCCCCATCCCACCACTTTGGTGTACGGCCCGCGCGATCGAGCGCCCGCGGCGCGGACGGTCCGGCATGCGGGTGCGGCACGAAGCGGTTCGAGCACGAGCGGTGAGCCCACGGGCTCGTCGCCGATGAACGCCTGCACGAAGACTGCGCGTTCGGGCGCCTGCGCGGGAGCGAACGCATCGCGAAGATCGATTGCGGGAGCGCCGGGAATCGTTCCACCCACGCGTGCGCCAATCGAGTCGAGCACCTGAACCGTCAAGCCCGGCCGATCGGATCCATCGACTTCAATGGTGATCGGCGCGTCGGGTGCGACATAGCGCCGACTCGGACGCAAGGCGACATCGACAAGCGGACGCGGTGGGTCATTGACGAGCATGAGGATCGCGGCGAGGCAGGTTGGGTCCATGGGGCCTCCGTCAGTGCTTCGTATCATGCCACGAATGGCCCCGCTGCAGACGCCCGAGATTGCCTCGACCCGGCTGATCATCGGCCTTGAGATCCACATCGAGCTCGCCACGCGGACCAAGATGTTCACGCGAGCGCCGAGCCTGGCGCACCCAAGCCACTACGACGCTGCACCCAACACGCTGGTCGATCCGCTTGTGATGGCGCTTCCGGGCGCGCTGCCGGTCATGAACCGCCGCGCCGTCGAGATGTCGATGAAGGTGGGTTTGGCCCTTGGCTGCTCGATCGCTCGCCGATGCCGCTGGGACCGCAAGAATTACTACTACCCCGATCTCCCCAAGGGCTACCAGATCAGTCAGTACGACCGGCCGCTGTGCAGCGACGGCGCGTGGGTTCTTGGAGGCAGCGACCGACGCATTGGCATCATTCGGGCACATCTGGAAGAAGACACGGGCAAGCTCGGCCATGAGCTGCCCGGTGGTCACGACTACGAGGGCTCGCTGGTCGACCTCAATCGCGCCGGAACGCCGCTGCTCGAGGTCGTGACCGCGCCAGACTTCACGACCGCCGACGAGGTCGTGCAGTTCGCGCAGGAGCTCCGCGATCTGTGTCGTTTCCTGCGAGTGACCGAAGGCATCATGCAGAAGGGGCACATGCGCTTCGAGCCCAATGTGAACCTAGCGCTGACGCTCGTCGACGGCACCGAGGTCCGCACGCCGGTGGTCGAAGTGAAGAACCTGAACTCCTTCCGTGCCCTGAAGGGCGCGATCGAACATGAGTCCGTGCGCCAGGTCGAGGCATGGCGGCAGGATGGTCGAGTGATGGGCCGCGGCATGAAGGCCACGCGAGGCTGGGATGATGTGCGCTTGGTGACCGTGCTCCAGCGCGAGAAGGAAGACGCGCACGACTACCGATACTTCCCCGATCCCGATCTCGTCTGGGTCGAGGTTGATGATGCCTGGCTCGCGCGCGTGCGCGGCGAACTCGTCGAATTGCCAGCCGCCCGCGCACAGCGGTACCTCGGACCGTGGGGTCTTGCGCGGAAGGACGCCGATCAGATTCTGGCTGAGCCCGATCTGAGCGACTTCTTCGAAGCGTGCGTGGCCGCCGCAGGTGGCGCGCCTGCCGCGGCGCTGGGGATCGCCAAACTCTTGCTCAATGTGGGCATGAAGCACGCGAACGAGCGAGCGCGACCGCTGCATCGAGCGGGCATCACGCCACAGCAGGTTGCAGGGCTCATGGCGCTCCGTGACGAAGGCACCATCAACGCCGGCTCGGCCGACGCGCTCTTCGGCATGCTCTGCGAGAGCGATGACGAACCACGAGCAGCCGCTGAACGCGCGGGCATGGTGATCGTGCGCGACGACAGCGCGCTCGATGCGTGGGTCGATGCTGCGCTCGCTGCAAACGCCCAGGCCGCTGTGGATCTGCGGGCAGGAAAGATGGCGGCGATGGGCCGCATCATGGGGCATGTCATGAAGGCATCAGGCGGCACCGTGGATGCGAAGACCGTCCAGGCACGCGTGATGGAACGCGTGGGGAAGGGCGCATGATGCCCCGGTCGCCACGGCTCGATCACGACATCGAACGCGTGCTGGTGGACCGCGCGGCGATCGAACGACGCGTGGAGGAGCTCGGCGCACAGATCGCTGACGACTACGCAGGACGGGAAGGCCGCTTGCTCCTGGTGCCCGTGATGACGGGTGGACTGGTCTTCGCTGCGGACCTGATGCGGCAACTTCCGCACCGGCTCCGCTTGGGATTGGTCACGGTCTCGAGTTACCCCGGCACCAGTACCGAAAGCAGGGGAGCCGCCATTCGTGGGTCGCTGCCTGCGGGCCTTGAGGGCGCGCACGCGCTCATCATCGATGACATCCTCGATACGGGTCGCACGCTCTCCTTGCTCCGTCAAGAGATCTTGGCCAAGGGCGCATCCAGCGTGGCCACCTGCGTGCTCGTGCGCAAGGACAAGCCCGAAGCGATGGCGACGCCATGCGAGTACTCGGGCTTCGATGTTCCCGATGAGTTCGTGGTGGGCTACGGGCTGGACTACGACGACGAGTATCGAAACCTGCCGTACATCGGAGTGCTGCGACGCGAGGTGATCAGGTGAGTCCGCAGGCTCCGACCGCAGGGTTGGCGCTCGACGAAGAGGTCCACCCTAGCGCGCAGGAGTGCATCGATGATGGCGAGATCATTCTGCTGGCCGTCAAGCCATCCGCGCTGCTGATCCTGCTCGTCAGCGTCCGGGTTGCGTGCATGGGCATCGTGGTTGCGCTTGGACTTCTGGCGGCGACATCGGACCCAAGTGTTCCGTGGGATGCTGATCACGCCATCGGTGCAGGCGGCCTGATCGTGGTCGCGCGGCTCGCGTGGGCGGCCAGCGACTGGTGGAGCCGTGTGTACATCTTGACCGATCGCAGGATCATCGTGCGCTCGGGCGCCGTGCCGCAGATTCAGGCCATGCCTTTGCGTGATGCGGATTGCGTGGATGCAGGGACCACGAGCGCCGAACGACTCGTCGGGCTCGGCCATGTCGCGATCCGCCGTGCGCCGCGCGCCCCGGCTCGAATGGCGTGGACATGCGTCCGCGATGCTGCCAAGTGCCGCGTGGCGATCCTCGACGCCCGCAAGCGCTACACGCGCTGAGCGATCGGCTTCCGCGTTGGCGCGATCGTTCCGCGCTGAGCGATCGGTTGCCGCGTCAGCGCCGTCGCTCACGCCTCGCGGCTGCGCAGTGAATCCCGCATGGTCTCGAGCGCAGCACGGTCTTGGTCGTTCAGGTCCGCCGGGACATCGAGTTGCACGATCGCGAGAAAGTCGCCCGTCGCTCCGGCTGGCCTTCGGACGCCCTGCCCGCGGACTCGCAGTCGCTTGCCGCTGCCCGTGCCGGGTGGGATCGTGAGCGTGACCGTGCCTTTGAGCAGCGGAACATCGACCTTTGCGCCAAGCGCCGCATCGAGGATCGAAATGTGCACATCGCGGAGGATGTCGTCTCCGTCGCGACGGAACTCCGGGTGGGGAGCGACCCGCACGGTGACGATCAGGTCGCCGGCGGGTCCGCCGTTGTGCCCAGCATCGCCCTGTCCACGCACGCGCAACTGGCCGCCGTCCTCGATGCCTGCCGGAATCTGCATGTCGACTGTGCGCTGACCGTTGTTGACGCCATGGCGGCCTCCGAGGATCGACACCTGAAACGGCACGGTCGTTTCGGCGTGGCGATCCTGTCCCTGCGACGGTCCGCGCGGACGACCGCGAGTGCGCCCGCCGCCCATCCCGCCGCCCATGCCGCCGAAGATCTGGTCGAACATCTCGGGATCGATCTGAGATGGGTCGAATCCGCCGAATCCTGATCCGAAGGGCTGATCGCTTGCCGCTGCGTCCGCGCCGCCCTGCAGTCCAGCGTGTCCGAACCGGTCGTAGCGGGCTCGCTTGTCGGCATCGGACAGGATGTCATAGGCCTCCTGCGCCTCGGCAAACTTCGCTGCGGCTTCCGGAGTCTTGTTGACATCGGGGTGCCACTGCCGGGCGAGTTTGCGATGCGCTCGACGAAGGTCATCGGCAGACGCATCACGCTTGACCCCAAGAACTTCGTAGTAGTCGCGTGGCATCGTCATGAGTATAGATTTGGCGCACGGAGCAATCGCCATGCCATCCGACTGCCATCCGCGTCATGTCTCGCTCACGGTGCTTCCCGCCGACGGACCTCGGCCAGCGCTCGTGAGCAGGATGTCCCGCAAGCGATTCGCGGTGCTCTGGGCCGTGCAAGTGCTGATCATCGTGCATGTGCTGCACTGGTTCTTCGACGGCACCACGCTGGCGCCGATCGAGCCGAGCGAATCCATGGCGGCCGTCAAGGACGGCGTGATCACCGTCGGCGCGATCTTCTTCGCGCTTGCCCTAGGAAGCACAGCGATCCTCGGTCGCTGGTTCTGCGGATGGGGCTGCCACATGGTGCTGTTGCAGGATTTGTGTTCTGCGCTGCTGGCGCGCTTGGGCATCCGCCCGCGGCCCTTCCGCAGCCGAGTGCTCCTGTGGCTTCCGTTCCTGCTGGCGCTGTACATGTTCGTGTGGCCGTTGGTCTATCGGATCGCGCTGGCACCGATCCTGCAGCCGACCTTGTCGTGGCCAGGTCTGAGCATGGAGCTGACCACGGATGACTACTGGCGCGGGATGCCAGGTTGGGCGATGGGTATCCCGTTCGTCCTGGTGTGCGGAGTGATCACGGTGGTCTTCCTTGGCCACAAGGGCTATTGCACCTACGCATGCCCCTACGGTGGTTTCTTCGCGCCAATCGCACGCTTCGCCCGCGCGCGCATCCGCGTGAGTGATGCCTGCGACCAGTGCGGTCACTGCACGGCGGTGTGTACCAGCAATGTCCGCGTGCACGAGGAAGTTCGCGACTATCGCATGGTCGTCGACATTGGTTGCATGCAGTGCATGGACTGCGTGAGCGTGTGTCCAAAGCAAGCGCTGTCGTTCGGCTTTGGTGCCGGGCCGGGCCGCGCGGTGCCTGCGGCGGCCAGACTCTTCGATTTCTCGATCGCGGACGAGATCTTCATCGGCGCCATCGCGGGCGTCTCGTTCATGGCGTCGTACTCGCTGCTGCCGTTGCTCTTCGCGAGTGGCCTCGCGGTGTGTCTCACCTGGGCCGTCTGGACCGGCTGGTGCGCGCTGGCGTTGCACGACGCCTCTGCGCTGGGCGTGGTGCTGCGTCAAGGCGGACGGATACGCGCCGCCGGCGTGGTGACCGTGCTCATCGCGGCGGGCACCCTCGGCGTGGTCCTGCCCACCGCAGCTGCAGGTGGTGCGGCGTGGATGGCCGATCGACTCGATCACCATGTGCTCGTGGCCGAGCAGATGGTCTTCGATGCCGACGGTGTGCTGCCGGAGCGCGAGACGATCGAGGCCGTCGATGCGGCCACCGCCTGGTACCTGCGCGCGCGATCGATCGGGCAGGGCGGATGGGCCGTGCTGCCATGGCGCGACCGTGGGTTCACCATGCGCTTGGCGTGGCTTGCTGCGGTCAAGCGTGATCACGCACGCGCCCTCGAACTCCTGCATGGATTGCATCAGGAGGGCAGCAACGAGGTCATCGTCGCGGGCGTGGCGCGCGTGCTGCGTGCGTCGCGTCAGGGCAGCGAGGCCAGCGCGTGGGTCGCTCGCGCGCTTGCGGAACATCCGAAGTGGGAAGCGATCCGCGACGAAGAGATCCTTTGGCTCATGTCCGAAGGCCATGACGACGAAGCGATCGAAGCCGCGCGCGCGTGGGTTGCGGCGCGCCCCGACAGCCTGAATGCGCTCAGGCGCCTGAGCGTGGTCTTGGTTGAGCGAGGTTCGGGCGACGGCCAGGTTCACGAGGGGATCGCGCTGGTCGATCGCACGCTTGAGATGGCACCGGGCAACCCGGGCGCGATGCTCGTGAAGGCCAATGGCTTCGCCAGACTCGGGCAGCACGACGCGGCCATCGCCACCCTGCAGGAGGCTCTTCGTCTGGCTCCAACCGTTCGTGGTCTCTGGGAGGCACTCGCCGACGCGTGCGCCCGAGGCGGACGCGAGATGGAAGCGCAGGCCGCGCTCGCCGAGGCTGAGCGCCTTGCTGCCGAGGAACAACAGCGGGCCGGAGCCGGTCAACGCTGATCGCACGCCACCGAATGCTGGTGGTAGAGTTCCCGACCCCATGGTGAGCGCGCTGCTCGACATCCTCACGCCCGCCACGATCCGCGTGCCTCTGAAGGCGACGACGCGGCAGGATGCGATCTACGAACTCGTTGACATGCTCGCCGCGCACGGTGGCATCGGCGAGGCGTCGGATCTGCGCAATTCCGTGTGGGAACGCGAGCGCCAGCGCTCAACCGGCATTGGCGAGGGTCTTGCGATCCCTCATGGAAAGTGTCCGGGCGCGCGCGCGGTCCGGTTGGCGATCGGCCGCCCCGCAGAGCCCATCGAGTGGGATGCGATCGATCGCCGTCCGGTCAGACTGGTCTGCCTGCTCGTGAGTCCGCCTGACCGCATCGCCGAGCACATCCAAGCGCTCGGCCGGATCAGCCGCGTGATGTCCGATGCCGCGTTCCGTGCGCAGTGCTACGAAGCCGCGAGCGCCGAGCGGATGTACGAGTTGTTCGCGGCTGCCGAACGCAACGCCTGAGTCATGTCGCGCAACGCCTGAGTCATGTCGCGCGCCGATCGGTCGCGCCGATGCCCCAGCCGCCGATGATCCAAACATCACGGACCGAGCAACGCGTGGTACGACCCATTGCGAACCGACGCCGCCTGAGAGCCGGGCACGCCCGTCGGCGCCATCGCCTCGTCCTGCTCGATCCGCAGCTTCAATCGGCGCGAAAGCCACTCAGCCTGTGCACGATTCTCCGCCTGTTCCAGGCTGCATGTTGACCAAAGCAGTCGACCCCCGCGGGCCAAGAGCGGCGCGTGATCAAGGGCGATGCGCTGCTGCAGGTCGGCCAGTCCCGCCAAGCCCTTGGTGCTGAAGCGGTACTTCGCCTCGACGCGGCGGCAGAGCACGCCGGTGTTGGAGCAGGGGACATCGAGCAGGATCAGATCGAAGCCCGCGCCGAACGACGCCAGTTGCTCCGGGCCGACGACCTTCACGCGCGCATGTCCCTTGAAGCGTTGTCGGAGCGCTGCCCGACGGGGACCATCGACATCGGTCGCGATGATCTCGGCAGCGCGATGCGTCGAGGCGAGTTGGGCCGTCTTCGTCCCGCGACCTGCGCACGCATCCAGAATGAGCTTGGGTTGAAGATGCCTGGTGGCATCGACCGCACGCGCGCTCGCGGGATCCTGCACGCGGGCTTCGGGGTTCGCGCGCAGTGCCGACATGAGCGAATCGTGCCCGCCCTCCCAAACCATGAAGCCAGCAGCGTCGTGCGGAACCATCGGCCACGGTGCCTTGGTCGTCGGATCGAGCGCGCCCACGGGGAGCCCCGTCACAGTGAGTCCAGGCTGGACGAGCGACTGCACTGCCAAGGCCACGGCAGCTTCGAACCCCTTCGTGCTCGTCCAGTGTTCAAAGAGCGCACGACCGATGCTGCACTGGGCCGACCAGCGCTGCACCTGGCTCTCGGGGAGCAGTGCATCGGTCAGCAGGCGGACGCGGCCATCGGACAGTGGCAACGCATCGCGCCGATCACGCCAGCGACCCGCCTCCGGATCACTCGCCTCAAGGAGTCCACCGCGGAGCGCGATGACCTTGCGGAGCACCGCATTCACGAAGGCGGCCGGACGAGGATGGACATGTTCCTTCGTCCACTCCACCGCGTCGTCGACGACCGCATGATCGGGAAGTCGATCGTGCAGGAGCAACTGCGCCGCGCTGCCCATCAGCACACCGCGGACCTCGGGCTGCACTTCATCGAAGCGTCGCGTCACGCACGCGCTCAGGATCGGAACAATCGCGCGCCAGTGACGGAGCGTGGACTGCTCGATCGCCCGAGCGAGAGCAGCGTCCCGCGGCTCGAGCCCTGCGGGCGCATCATCGCCGAAGGAGAACTCGGGATAGTCCGCAGCGTGCCGCGCGAGCCTTGCGAAGGCAGCTGCTCGCGCAGGACTCGTGCTCACGCCCGCACCGTGCGCCGCGCCGCCTTGGCGAGCCGAGGCGCCACATCAGTGCGCTCCCATGAGAACGTGCCCTTGCCGCCTTCGCCGGGCTCGCGGCCGAAGTGGCCGTGGTACGCGGTGGGGGAGTAGATCGGCTGCAGGAGATCCAAGGTCTCGATGATGCCAGCCGGGGTCAGGTCGAAGTGTGCTTGCACGAGCTTCGCCAACGCGAGGTCGCTGACCTTGCCGGTTCCGTGACTGTCGATGAGCACGCTCGTCGGCTCGGCCACGCCGATCGCGTACGCCACCTGCACCTCGCAGACATCGGCAAGGTCGGCAGCGACGATGTTCTTCGCGATGTAGCGGGCCATGTACGCCGCGCTGCGATCGACCTTGCTCGGATCCTTGCCGCTGAAGGCGCCTCCGCCGTGTCGACCTCGTCCGCCGTAGGTATCCACGATGATCTTGCGACCAGTCAGGCCGCAGTCGCCGTGCGGGCCACCGATTTCGAAGCAGCCGGTGGGGTTCACGAAGACCTTGATGCCGTCATGCCACCAGTCGCCGAGCACCGGCTTGATGATGTGCTTGGTCACGGCTTCGTGGAGTGCCTTCTGGCGCGTGTTCCAGTCGGGCGCGTGCTGCGTCGACAGCACCACATTCTCGATGCGGCGCGGATTCAGTCCGTCGTACTGCACGGCGACTTGGCTCTTCGCATCGGGGCGCAGGCCCTTGATGATGCCCTTCTCGCGGACTTCAGCTTGGCGCGCGACGAGCCGGTGCGAGAGTGAGATCGGCAGCGGCATGAGCGAGCGCGTTTCCTTGCACGCGAAGCCGAACATCATGCCCTGGTCGCCCGCGCCCTGCGCCTTCTTCTTCTTGCCGATCTTGGTGTCGACGCCCTGCGAGATGTTCGGGCTCTGCGCGTGCAGCGTGACGACCACGCCGCAGCTGTCGGCGTCGAATCCGACGCCGGCTTCGGTGTAGCCGATGCGCTTGATCGTCTCGCGCGCCACCTTCTGCACATCGACGAATCCCTTGGTCGTGACTTCGCCTGCGACCACGGCCAAGCCGGTCGTCACCAGCGTCTCGCACGCCACGCGGCTGCGGGGATCCTGAGCGAGCATCGCATCGAGGACAGCGTCCGAGATCTGGTCGCTGACCTTGTCGGGGTGGCCCATGGAGACGGATTCGCTGGTGAAGGTGTGCAGTCCTGCTGGCATGTGGGGTCCTTGGTGAGGCAGAAAGCGATGAACTTTGGGCTGATCCTTCCGACTCCAGGCTTGGCGTGAAGCCGGACGGATGCCACGATTGGGGGCAGGATCCTAGTCGGCAGCCGCCCGAGCGTGTTCTCTGGCGGCGGCCTACGCTTTCGACGAGAACAGATGCCCGACATCGCGACCATCCTTATCGCCGCAGCCATCGCCCAGGCTCCCGTCCGGGCGCAGGCCAAAGTCGCCGCGTGGGCGTGGGAACCGGGACCGCAGGTCCAGCAGTTGCCCGATCGCGCCACGGCATGCCTTGGCGCCCTCGGTGGCCGAGTGACCGGGAGCGCGGGAGTCGCCCGAGCCGTGGATCCGGCTGGCCATCGCATCGGCCTCGATCGATGGATCGCCATCGAGTTCCCTGCCGGCACGGAGCCAGTTGGTGCGTGCGCCATGCTCGCGGGAGCCTGGGAAGGATTCGAGATCGTCGAGCCCGATGGATCCGGGACGCTCGCTGATCTTCCCAATGATCCGTCCTTCTCGCAGCAGTGGGCGCTCCTCAACACCGGCCAGACTGGCGGCGTGCCGGGGGCCGATGTCAACGCGGTGTCGGCGTGGAGTCAGGTCGCGACGACTGGCGTGACCATTGCGTTCCTGGATGGTGGCGTTCAGCCCCTCGAGGAGTTTGGAAGCCGAATCCTGCCCGGATGGAATGTGCCGCAGCAGTCCACCGTGACGACGGACACATGTGGTGGACACGGCACGCATGTGACCGGGATTGCCGCTGCGGCCGGCAACAACGCGCTGCTCATGGCCGGTCTGTGCTGGGATGCGAAGATCCTGCCGGTCGTCGTTGTCAATCCGTGTTCGTTTTATGAACAGTGGGTGGCCGAGGGGTTGGTCTGGGCGATCGACCACGGTGCAGACGTCGTCAACATGAGTCTGCAATCCAACGCCGGTGGTCAGTTGCTGCGTGATGCCGTGCTGTACGGCGAAGCGCTCAATGTGCCGATGGTGGCCGCCACGGGCAACAACAACCTGTCGCTACCTGCTTTCCCAGCGCGTTGGCCCGAGACGATCGCGGTGGCCGCATCGACGAGCGCGAACCTGCGCTGGGTGAATTCGAACTACGGAGCCGAAGTGGACCTTGCCGCCCCTGGCGAAAGTGTGCTCAGCCTGACGACGACCGGCAGCGTGATCACACGAACTGGGACCAGCATGGCTGCACCGCATGTCAGCGGTGCCGTGGCGCTGATGCTCGGGGCCAATCCGAGCCTGACCAATGCTCAGGTCCGGTCGATCTTCGCAGCCACCAGTGTCGACATGTCGCCTGCCGGATTCGACGAGTTCACTGGCGCAGGGCGGCTCGACGCGGGCGCGGCGGTCGCGATGGCCGCAGCGCTCGCGCCTCCGCCGGGCGATCTGGACGGCGACGGTGATGTCGACGGTGCGGACCTTGGGATCATGCTCAGCGGTTGGGGCGTGTGCGGATCGTGTGCGTCCTGCGCAGGTGACCTTGATGGCAACTGTGAGATCGGCGGTGCGGACCTTGGCATCCTGTTGAGTTCGTGGAGCCCGGATTGAATACCGTCCAACCCACGACGCCGATTCGCGTTGAACTCAGCAGGATCCTGATCCGCGAGATGTCTGACATGCAAGTCGTGGAGTTGCGCGATGTGGCCACGGGCCGCTCGTTCCCCATCGTCATCGGTCTGCCCGAGGCCTACGCGATCGAACGACGCCTCAAAGGCGAAGAGCCCGAGCGGCCGCAGACGCACGATCTCCTGGATCGGGTCATCTCCGAGCTTGGCGCACGGCTTGAGCGCGTCGACATCGTTGACTTGCGCGAGGGCACCTTCCATGCCGTCCTGACGCTGCAGACCGCGCAGGGACCTGTTGCACTGGACTGCCGACCGAGCGACGCGTTGGCACTCTGCGCCGACGGCCGGGCGGAGATCTGGGTCGCCGAGTCCGTGATCGAACGCGCATCGAGCGGCGCCACGCCGCACGCGTTCCCCTTCATCGTCGACGAAGACGACGACGACGAGCACGACGACTGATCGCGCGCGGCACTTCCGAGCCGATGCCCTGTGTGCGGACTGCGCCTTGCACGACGACTGATCGCGCGCGGCACTTCCGGCGTGAGCCACGCGGAGTAGAACGCGTCGATGATCCGAGGCGCCGACGAACAGACTCGCCGACGCGGAGAGCTCAAGTTCTGCAATCTTGACCCCCGAAAATGACTTCGGAGTGATGCAAACGAGGAGTTTTCTGCATGGTGTCGTTCACCGCGATGGACTCAGTCCTGCGGCCGTCGCGGAAGAGGGGCGCGGCATGCCTCGCCGAGCGAGTTCCGCAGCCTGCGAGGAAAGCTGGCGCGCAGTGCCAGTCAGTGACCA
>VGXL01000058.1 GCA_016873315.1 Phycisphaerae bacterium
TCGCCCATTGATTGATTTGGCACTGGGTTGCGCGGTTCGGCAAGAATCTGCGCAACCCTGTTGCGTTTCTGGGGTTGCGTCGCTCGATCTCACATTAGTGCAGTTTGGCGCAGACAGGCGCTGCACCCGATTTTGCACCCTGACTGCACCCGATTCTGCACCGTCCTGGTGCACCCCTGAAGTCACCCACGGTCCGGTGCCCGTGACCGACTGAAAGTGCAGATCACGCTGCTGCAGATAGTGCTTCGATGCGATGTTGACGCTCTGCCCCATCCACTTTGAAGACTCATGAACTGAATACTTGCTGGCCCAGTCTGTGGCGCACGAGGAGCGCAGATTCTGCAATTGGCGTGGCCACCTCTTGAATCCGGCACGCTCAACGATTCTTCCAAAGCGCTGGTAGATACTTTCGGCCCGCTGTTTTGCCAGCGGCACCATGTCCACAGCACCTTCCTCAGCGTGCTCGAAGAGGTCCATCAGGATCGGCTGCAGCCACACGACATCATGTGTCCTTGAGTCGAGCCATCGGTCCTCGCTTCGATGATGGTCGTGGGGGCGACGGATCGCCCCGTGACGTCACCCTCAACGGCGAGGAGTGGGTGTCCTGACGCATTCCAACGTATGGCGCATCGCACTATGGTCGACGCACGCTGGCGCCCACAGTCGCCGCGGATGTCACTAGCATCGGAAGTGTGACAACGCGTGATCAAGTTTCGGCGGCGGTTCGGGAGATCATCTGCGTCGACCTGAAGTTCTCCGGGATGGAGGTCACCGATGACCTCAAGCTCGTGGGCGGCGGGTTGGAGCTGGACTCGCTCGATCTGCTGCTCATGGTTACCTCCATTGAGAAGCGCTTCGGGCACAAGATCGCCCAGCGGAAGCTCGGCCAGGAAACCATGTCCACCGCCGGCAGTTTCATTAACTTCGTCCATCAAGAGCTATCGAGCAAGGAATGAGCTCCCGAAGCATCGAAGAGACGCTGCCGCACCGCCCACCGTTCCTGTTCATCACTGAGTCAGTTGCGGCAGACAGCGATCAGGCAAAGGCCATATGGCGTATCGACGGTCGTGAGGGATTCTTCGCAGGGCACTTTCCAGGGAATCCGATCGTCCCCGGCGTGCTGGTCACCGAAGCCTTGGCTCAGACCGCTGGGCTCATCGTTGGATGCCGATGCTCAGGATCTGAGAGGAGTCCGCAGGGCTTCCTCGCAAAGGTGGACCTGAAGTTCCCCACTCCCGCCAAGCCGCCCTGCCATCTCGTGCTGACCGCCAGTTGCACTCACGAGTTCGGCGCGTTGTACCGATTCGACGTCAGAGCTTCCGTCAGCGATGCGACCATTGCTGCCGGAGAGCTCGTGCTGTCGGTGCCCGCAGCCGATGTCGCTGATCCGGATGTCGCGCCAGGGCGCAGCGGTGCAACGCCGCGGTAACAGTGGAAGACACCGATCTCCGTGTAGCAGCGGGTGGCAAGAAGTCCTGCATTCTGCATCGCGTCGAGAATCGTGTTCTGAGGTACAGCCACATCCATCGTCCGACCCCAGTATCGCATCATGCCGAAGGTCGATGCGCGCCGGCTGACCACCATGGTGGCAAAGGGGATAGCTGTTCCCATGAGGTGACGGAATGCCCACCGCAGCACCGGAGTTTCTGGCGGCGACAACTCGAACACCAGGAGCCTGCCTCCGGGGCGCAGGACTCGGCGGGCTTCGGCAAATGCCGCATGAAGATCCTCCACATGGCGAAGCATGTAGCTCATCGTGACAAAGTCGAAGGTCTCGGATCCAAACGGCAGCGCTTCAGCGAATCCGACGACAGTCTCAGAGACCCCGCGCCGATCGGCGATATCAAGCATCTCGCGGCTCGGGTCGAGAGCCACGACGCGGCCAGAGCGTGTCACGATTGCCTGCGCGATCGACGCGCACACGCCCGTTCCGCTGCCCACATCCAAGACCGACATCCCAGCCTTCAGCCCGAATCCCTTCAGCAGTTTGCGGCGGTACCAATGCCCCGTACCGAGCGATGCCACGGCGCTGGCGCTGTCGTACTCGCGAGCGGTGCGGCCAAACAGCTTTCGGGTCCAGTCCTCACGATCTGCCCTGCGGGAGAGTCCTTGAGACCGGGAACGCACTGGTGAAATCGAGTGAACCTCTGCGGCAGCTCCCGGACCGCTGGCGCGAAGCACCTTGCCGCTCCCCGTCCGAGGCAGGCGGTCCACGAACGCGATGTCGCGCGGAATCGCATGAGGCGGAAGTTGACTGCGCAGGAACTCGCGCAGTTCGACTGACGACGGCCACTCGCATCCTGACCTCGCCTCGAGTCGGGCGCTCACCCGAGTGACACCGCCAACATCGACCGGCGCGACCACGGCCGCTGCAATCGCAGGGTGCTCGCACAGGGCGAACTCGACCTCGATGGGATTGACCTTGAGCCCGCCCACATCAAAGAGCAGCTTGGAGCGACCGACCAATCGCCAGCATCCGTGATCGTCTTGTCGGGCAAGGTCTCCTGTGCGGAACCATCCGTCCTGCTCGAGTCGTTCGGATCCTTGGCACACGATTCGTTCGGCCATCTGGCGAGTGCGCACTGCGACCTCACCGATCTCGCCGTTGGCGACAGGGGCGAGCGCTTCAGTCTGCTGCGGATCCAACAGGCGCAGCTCAACGCCGGGCATGGCTACTCCGCCACGGCCCCAATCCAGCCAGATAGTGCCTACTTCCGTCGCGCCATAGAGATCGACAAGCGGGCAGTGACCCGCCTCCGCCCATCTCTTGCGAAGAGACTCGGCCAGCGAGGATCCCGCCACGATCGCATGCCTCAAGCCCGATGCGTCTACCCCCGCGCGCAGGAGCGCGTCAAGCGCAGGCCCCACCGTTGGCATGACCGTGACTCCGCGGGCGCAGCTTTCCCGTACCTGCTCAACATCAAAGGTCCTGCTGCAGCGCAGTGTGCATCCGCTGAGAATTGGAGCCAGCAGCGCGTGCTCGAATCCGTAGGCGTGCTGCATAGGAAGGCATGAAGCAACGATGTCCGATGACCTGTAGAGGTCCGCTTGCACCAGCCCGACGGCGACGAGGTCCACCGCTTCAGGTGTTCGGCGTACGAGGCGGGACCGTCCCGTGGTTCCGGAGGAGTGCAGGATGATCCCGCCAAGAGGACCATCCGACTCGAAAGAACCTGTAGCCGATGCCTGCAGCCAATCCTCGTCAAACTCGACGAGCGTCCCAACGTCGCTGGCTACCCGCTGCAGCACTGCATCAGGGGCGTCAGGCGCAAGAAGTAGCGCGTCTCGACCCGAGGCAACGGTCGCAACAAGGCTGGCCCACAAGTGACCACCCGATGGCTGCCGAAGAAGCACCGTCGATGTCGGCGCCGTCTGTTGGCGTACGCAGCCACATGCGGCGCGCATCGAATCGTACAGTTCGCGGTGGGACCACTCACGCCCATTCGGGTCGACGATTGCCGTGCGAGTCCTCGGGGACGAGGCCTTGTCGAGCAGGGACTGAACAACGCTCCTCAAGCGACAGACTCTCCAGGCACGCTGCTGACCACTGCGGCTCTTGCATTCACGCCATCTGGTCGCAAGCGGTAAGGCCGCCTGCGAGGCGCGAATCCAATCCGCTGCTGAACCGCGCACATGGCGCCAAGAGTGAGGCAACGCACCGCTGTGCTAGGACGCACGCGATCGAACTCACCGGCGAGCAACGTCACGAAGCCACGCACAAGCTCACGTGGCTGGTATGGCGCGAAGAGCAGATCACGGAATCCTGAGCTATAGAAGCCCTCCACGAGCCTGAAGGCACGCCCCACAACTCGCGACGCCCAAGCCTGGTATCTAGCCCTCTCGCGCTCGGCACTGCCGCCTGCGCAGATGCGGATGACGCCTTGTGCGGCCTGTTCCGCGGAGAGCAGACCCATCGTCAGCCCCGTCGACCACACCGGGTCAAGGAACGCAGCCGCGTCACCTACGAGGAAGAATCCAGGACCGGAGAAAGGGTCGCATCGGTAGGTGAAGTCCGCAATCACGCGATTGCTTGACGGACCAACTGCCTTCGCCATTCGCTCGACCATGATTGGAGTGCGCTGCACCGCCCAACGCAGGCGCTCTTCAGGCGGCACATCGAGGCGCGTATGGAGTCCCTCGCGAGCCACAAACCCGATGCTGGTGCGACGGTCATCGAGAGGAATGAGCCAGAACCAGCCCTCATCCAGGACGGTCAGGCCGAAGCATCCCTGCGCGTCACCATCAGGGCGCTTGACATCATCAAAGTGCTCGAAGTAGGCAACGTTTCTGAGGAACGAGTGATAGCGACGCGTTCCGCGCAGCCGCCCAAGCACACTCGCCTGCCCGCTGCAGTCGATCATCCACCGCGCGTGGGCCGTGCCGCTGTCGGTCTCGAGAGTCACGCCCTCGTCCGAGCTCGCGACAAGGGAACGGACAGCGCAGTTCGTCCGCAGTACCGCACCCGCCTCCTGCGCCGACTGGACCATCATCGCATCCAGATGCACCCGGGCCATGTTGAATGCATCCTTCTCCCCGTTCCCCAGCGTGTCACGGAACTTGAACACTCGAGAGCCGAATCGACGGTCCCCCATCGAGATCTCGACGCCGACCTTTCGTGCGTGCGGCAACGCGTAGCACTTCTCGAGCAATCCAAGCCTTCGCAGCGCTGCCTTAGTGCGTGGCAGGAAGCTCTCGCCTATCCGGAATCTGGGGAACTCACCCCGATCGAGCAGTAGCACACTCAGGCCTGCACGGCACATGTCGATCGCCGCCGCGCTACCAGCGGGACCAGCCCCGATGACGACACAGTCGAATTGCTCAGACATTGGCCACACCCTCGACCTCCACGAGCAGACCATCGCGACAGAGCGAGGCCTGCAAGACACGCTCGCAGCTTCCAAACGCGGCTGTCGCGCAGGCGCTGACCTCCTCAAGGTCCCTCTCATCGCGCACATACACCTGCAGTCCGAACCACTCACCCCGCACGCCAGCGGCGCTCTTGAGCACCTCTAGGTTTCTCATCGTCTCCTCCCACTGGCGCGCCAGCTTGCCGACGTGCCTGGTCTCCTCGCCGACCACCGATGCGGTACCAGACGCGATCAGCAGGTCCGGCGTCAGCACTGCACGGGAGAATGGCGGCGACACCGGCCCATACCTCGACGAGTACTCCCATGCCGGCACCTGACGCGGATTCTCCACAGAAGTCGCGGGACCTGGCACATGCAGCGCGTGAACGACAAGCTGACTGCCCGCGTGGCCGACACTTGTTCCAGCAGGAGGCGGAACTCCCGGGCTCATGTGACGCGCGTAGGCCCGTCCACGACCGATGTTCATATGCATGTAGCGGGTCAGGCCGGCATCATCGGACTTGGTGATGTCCGACAGAAACGCCCACACCCGCGTCGGCGGCATTCCGAGTCGATCTAGGCATCGGTCAAACACGCCGAAGGCGGCTTCCTGCAGCTGAACGCCCGTGAGCGCAATGACATCCACTGCGTCGGACGCGACAACGGCGCCACTGTCCACAACAGGACCAACCCAAGGGGGAAGGTCAACGCGTACATCACCAGTGGCAACCCACCGATGAACACTCGTCGCGATTTCTGCCGGCCGACCGAAAGGCACGCCCATGGCATCACGCAGTCTATAGAGATGGAGCATCCGGTCCCAGCTCTGCCCACCATCGGATGCCCTTGGGATCGCGTGAACAGACCGTCACTCGGTCGTGGCGACTGCGGTCGGCGGCAAGGGCGAGCAACGCCAGCCCAGTGCACGATCCCATTTCCGGAAGCATGAGCTGCTGACCGCCATCCGTCTGAAGGGGCTCATCGAGCACCTGCCCAGAGTTGATCACGCTTGCGCCTGCCGGCACTTCTCCCACTCCCGTCGAGAGTACTTGGACGCCACTCTGGCCCTCGTCGCGCTGGAGGAGTAGCGCTACTGCCCCTGCACGGCCGTGAACCGTCGCGCCGCAGACATCCGACAGCACGCTGTCGACGAGCGGGTGCGACTCCTCCGCAGCGAGCACCAGCGCATGCCGCCAAATGCCGGCGCTGATTCGGGCTCGCGCGAGGTGCAGCGCCTCGAGCCCAGATGTTCTTGTGCCGATGACGGATGCGCTCGAAGCACGCACGCCGTAGGTGATGCTCACGTGCGCACTGCCCACGTTTGGGACGGACTCCGCAAACAGCATTGGATTGGCCAGATCGATGCCGGAGCCGATCAGGTCGGTGTAGTAGCGCTCCGTGAAGCCGGTGGCGCCATGCCATGTCGCGACCAGAGTGGGCACATCCGATAGCGCCGATTCAGACAATTGCACTGACTCAAGAAGGTCTCGCACGGCGCAGATAAGCAACTTGGGGAGCAGGGCCAGGCGGCGCGTACGCGCACGGTCGACCATCGAATCAACGAGATCGTCTGTGACATCGGAACCCAACGTCCCCAGCATGGCCTCAAGACCAGGTACCCCTCGGCCTCCGCCGCTGACCGCGCCGATCGCGCTCACACGCACTCCGACAGCCAGTGCTGGCCGCCCCGCCGTCACACCAACCTCGCGACTTGCTGGCCGGCGCACAGCGATCGCGACATTGGCACCGCCGAAACCTGCCGAGAGCGCAACCATCCTCTGCGGACTGGCGCTGCGAGCTGTGCGGTGCACAAGGTCAAGTTCAGGGAACTCCTCAGCGTTCGGCGGGTTCCCCACTCCAGCAGGAATGAACCCTTCAGTCGCGCACTGGAGAGCCACAGCAAGTTCAAGCGCACCTGCTGCCCCGAGGGGATGGCCGAATCGGCTCTTCAGTGCAGTGACAGGAATGTGCCGAAGCCTCGAACCGAATGTTGACCGGTACGCGGCGTACTCGCATCCATCATTGTCAGGAGTGCCAGTAGCGTGGGCGATGATGAGGTCCACCTGACCATCACCGCACGCCGACGAGAGTGCCGCGGCTGCCCCACGCCCCTCCGGATGAGGCTTGGTGAGGTGAAACGCATCGCTCGCCTCGCCGATCCCATCGACGATCCCGAGAATCGACTCTCCCAGCTCCCGTGCATCATCGAGCCGTCGAAGCAGGAAGAGTGCCGCACCCTCTCCAAGCTTCATGCCTTCCCGCTCCGCCGCGAACGGGCTGAGCGGCCCAGTGGCTACAAGCTGAAGGGCTGAGAACCCCGCGAAGGAGAACTCCGCAATCGGGTCATAGCCTCCCGCCACCACAGCGTCAGCATCACCTGACTGCAGCATCGCGCATCCATTGGCTACTGCGCTAAGCGCAGATGCGCACGCGCAGCTGATGCTTGTGGAACAGCCCCGGATTGGGTATCCCGCCAACACCTTGCGGAGCACCTGCCCCGCCGGCATCGATCGGAACGCAGCGTTGGCAGCCGCTTGATCACCATCCATCAGCCGTCGCATCGCGGTCCCACAGTGGCGCATACCCGCCAGTGTTGTGCCGATCACGAAGGCACAGCGCTCTGGCGGTGCCGAGAGCGCTCGCGACGGGTCATCACCCAGGAGTTGGGAGAGGCATCGCTCGAGAAGGATTTCGGCCCGGTTCGGCACGCATGCCACAGGAATCGGCAGCGGCGTCTCGCCAACATCTGCCGGTCTCGCTGGCGCCTGCTCAAGCGCCAGACCTCGCCGAACCCCACTGCTCTCACCACGGATGCGTTGCACGATGGATCTGAGGTCTGGCCCCATGGCGCCCGAGACCGCCATGCGCACGATCGCGATCGGCGTGTGCGCCATCAGACTCTCCTCGCTTCAAGCCGGAAACTCAGTAGTGCGCAGGCGAGAGACCAGACGAGGAGGAGCGATACGAGCCCGACATTCAGGGAGCCGTCAATCGCACCGTTGAACAGATCGATCGACCAGCCGGGAAACAGGAACATGCCGATGCGACTCACAGCATCCGGCATGAGGATCCGCGGGAAGAAGGCGCCGGACAGCGCGGCCAAGGCCATCGTTGCAACGGGCGCTACTGCGACGAACCTGGCTCGGCTACCGCAGAACGCGGCAAGCGCCACATAGCTCGCCCCGCAGGACACAGCAACAACCGGAGCGGCGGCGAGCACGGGAAGCGGACTGGAGATGGTCACCCCGAACACCATGTTCGCCCAGACGAGGGTGACAAGGAGCTGCCCGAGGGCGATCACAGACACCGCAGCGATTCGGGCCGTCATGTAGGCGGCACTGCCGACACCGAGAGCACGCACCCGCTCTCGCAGTCCGGCGGCATCATCGCCCAGCCCCCTACCGATCAGCGATGAGGCCGCGAAGAGTATGAACACGATTGCAATTCCACACACGCTACTGCGGACCAACAGGCCGTCCTCCCGCTGCACGCCAACAGCCACGGGCCCGGCAGGATGGCCGAACGCCTGGGCGTAGGCGGATCGGACCACTTGCACCACGGCATCGGTGACTCCTGGCATCGGCGATATCGAGATCACATCAAGTTTCGGGCTCTGCGACGAGAAGCCCTCAGGGAGGCGTACTTCTGCGAGGCACACGAAGTCGCTAGGCGCCATGTGAACCGAGAGGCGCGATGTTGCCATCGCGCGCAGTGCCGCCACCATTCTGCTCCCATCATTCGTGCCTGACGCGTCTACAACTCGCACGCGAAAGTTCACTCCACCGGACGACTCAAGATGGCTGTAGAAGAGGCCCAAGACCGTGAACAGCGCCACAGGCGAGAGCACGCTGAGCACAGCGGCTATCCGGTCCGATGCGAACGCGCGCAGCAATGCCACAGTAGTAGCGATCAACGGTGCGCTCCTGCAATCCTGCCATACGCCATCCACTGATCCGGTGCCGCTCGTATGGCACTCTCCATGGCCGCTATCAGCGCTTGCTGCGAGGGGTGGTTCGCCACATCATTCGCTCGAAGCGCTTGGCCCGGCGCAATGATCGGCGTGCTCATGTGAACCGCGTATCCACCAGGGCGCCGCATGCAGAACGTAGGCACGATCGGGGTGCCGCATCCGATTGCGAGCCGGGCAGGCCCTGTCGGGAGGTTCGCGTCGTCGATCCCCAAGAATCTCATGCGGGCGCCAGACTGGCCGGGCATCACCCGATCGGCGTGGAGCACGACGACCTCATCGGCCTCAAGCGCATCCCGCAAGGCCGCCCAAGCGGACACGCCATCCGATACGGCATGTTCGATCACACCGAGGCTCCGCCGCAAGCGCGAGCGGGCCCGCTCAAACGAGGGCATGGGATCTGGATGGAAAAGCACATGCACCCGCCGCTCAAAGCGGCGAAGCAGTGCCATGCATGGCTCGAATGCGCCCATGTGGATACTCGCCAGCAGGATCCCCCTCTTGAGCGCTCGAGCACGGTCGTACTCCTTCTCGCCTGAGAACTCCGTGACAGAGGACGCAAGTTCATCGGCGCTGGTTCCCTCGGATAGCAGCACCTCCGTTATGGAGCGCTGCATGTTGCGGATCATCTCACGCGCAACTTCCCGCACCCTCTTCGGACTGGCATCCGGACCCAGCGCAAGTCGGGCATTTTCGCTCAACACCGCGCGAGTGGAGCCTGACGCTGCCCAGATCAGGCGTGCCACTTGCCGACCAAAGAGATCTGCATGCCGAGGCATGCACCGGATTGAGCGGTAGTAGCACCCGTCGACGACGACACGAGAGATCATCGGGATGCGACTCCCGGCAGGTCCAATGCCTCGATGTTCGCAATCCCTGGCAGAAGCCTCTCACGGGCCGCGCCATGCGCAACGAGCACCACGAGCCCACCAAGGCGCTGCACCCGCACAATCTCATCAGCAAGTGTCGATATGCCATCGGCGTCGAGTCCGGCATCAGGTTCGTCGAGCACCAAGACCATCGGCGCGTGGACAAGCGAAGCAGCGAGTGCCGCTCGCCTGCGGGTCCCGCCGGAAAGCTGACTCACGCGCTTGACGAGCACCTCGCCAAGGCCAAAGCGCACCACTGCAGACTTCACCCTCGAATCAAGCAGATGTGATGGAACCCCTGACAGGCGTGCCGACCACTCAAGGTGGTCGATCACCTTCAGTCCACCCATCAGTCCGCCATCCTGAGGGTGATATCCAGGGGCCCCGCACGATCGGTCAATCCACACGCGTCCAGAGTCGGCCGATTGTGCGCCCACGATGCATCGCAAGAGCGTGCTCTTGCCCGAACCGTTCGCGCCAGTGACATGCAGGACCGTACCGGCTCGCGCAACGAATTCCAGTTCCTTGAACACGGGATTCCCCTTCATACTGCATGAGAGGCCCTCCACACGGAGCAGCGGGCGCACACTTGGGCGGGATGTGCCAGGTATGCCTATGGCGACGAATCGACCAGCCTTCACTCGCCTGACATCGACCTGTTCCCATCCCGCAGCTTCGGTGAGCGCTCGAACTTCCGCAAGCGTGAAACTCCTTCGCACACTGAGCATCGCATCCTTTCGGATCTCCGCTCGGCTCAGCGCGGTGCTCGCAAAGGCCCCCAGAATCCCCAGGCGATCCCGAATCAGGTCACTCCACACCATCAGCCGGCGTGACACGGCGCGCATCGCATCAAGTCCCGCAACGACGTCATCGTCATCCAGGTGATGCAGTACAAGCGATGCATGCGATACGTCGAACGATTTCTCACCGAGGGTGGAGATCGCGTTTCTGATGTCGAGCGTTCGGTACTGACAGCCATGCTGGCCATGCGCACGAGCCACCTGCACTGCGTGCTCGCTCCGATCGGTGCACAACACCTCGATGTTCAATCCCAGCTTGCGGGACAGCTTCAGTACACGGTGCGCGATGTCGCCACCGCCGCTTCCGAAGTCGACCACAGTCGCGCTTCCGGGCGGGGACAGCACCTGGTACCTCTGCATCGCGTCCAGGAGGTTCTCAGCAGCGCCAGCAATGCGGTTAACACGGGATAGAAGCCGATACTCAGCGCACAGAAGTGTGGCGTCCGGATGCAACGCATCCATGGTTTCGCGCTTCCGGGATCTGCCATGAAGCTGTAGGGTGCCCACCTCGCTCAAACATACTGGACGATCCCCAACCCCACGATTACAATTCGGTCATGAACCGCATTCTCCGAGCAGTTCTCATCGTTTCAGCATTTTGTCTCGTTGGGTGTGCCACTTCGGACTACGGCCGCATCACCAACAAGATCTCGGCGTACGACGCCGATGCAGCTGGCGCACGCGGTCGAATTGCTGAGAGCAACAACGACGCTACAAAGATCGCCGAATACACCACACTCATCCAGATCACGCGCACGCAGATCACGCTGGCGAAACGGGTGAACCCGCAGTCGAACCCCAACTTCCGCTCCGGGGCGCTGGACTACAACGGGGCGAGCGCTGAGAAGCAGGCTCGCATCAACAAGTATGAGGCGTTGCTCAAGCAGTACTCGGAAGAGCGCGAAGCGCTCGTTGAAGCGGACATAAAGCGCCGATGGCTCCAGCCGCCAAGTGACGCCTAAGGCATTCGCCTCGCTGATCACTGAGGTCAGTCGCCGCCTCCTCGCAGACGTGCGCTGGTGAGACGCAGGGCCGCTCCGATAGCGGCGCGGTATGCGCTGCCGTTCTCGAAGGAGCGCAGCGCGGATGCTGTGGCATTCGCGATGTGCCGGGCGTCATCTGCGGTGATGGTCATTGGCGGAAGGAACTTGAGTACGGGACGCTTGGCGCCGGTCACCTGCGCAAGCACTTCATGATCGTTCAGCAGGCTGCTCACGATCGACTGGCCGACGATCGGATAGAGCCGGTCGCCAATCATTGGCAGAGATGCGGGGCTGGCGACTCCTGCGGGTTCAAAGTCCACGCCGATCATGAGGCCCCTCCCGAGTACTGACCTGAACGATCTGCAACTGCTGCAGGCTCGGGTGAGCCCCTCGCGCAGTTCAACACCGAGAGCTCTCGATTGATCACAGAGCCGTTCCTCTTCAATCACGGCCAAGGTTGCGATCACCGCGGTCATGGCCAACGATCCCTCGTGGAAGGTCGAGCTGTGAGCGAAGACCCGGTCGAGCGACGAGTACGTCGAATTCCAGACATCATCTCCCACAAGAAGCGCTCCAACTGGCACAAGTCCCCCCGAGAGAGCCTTCGAGAGGACCGCCAGATCTGGATCCACGCCATCAGCGTGGCACGCGAGAAACGTGCCAGTCCGCCCGCAACCGGACTGCACCTCGTCGGCGACAAGCAGCGTGCCATGCTTTCGGCACATTGCATGCGCCTCGGACAGGCGACCCTCACCCATATCGCGAAGCGTCTTTCCCTGAACAGGCTCGACGATCAGTGCCGCCACGTTCCGAGAGTGCAGTGCCTGCTCAAGTCGGGACAGGTCGCCAAACTCAATTCGATCGCAGTTCGGCAGAAGTGCCCCGTAGCCCTCGCGCAAGTCATCGTTGCCGTTCACCGAAAGCGATCCGCACGTCAGGCCATGGAAGGAGTCGCTCCAGGAAAGCAAGCCAGATCTGCCTGTGTGACGGGTCGCGAACTTGATCGCAGCCTCGACAGCCTCTGTCCCCGAGTTGGTGAAAAACACGCGGGTTGCGCTCACTCCCGCCGCCCCAACGAGCCGGCGCGCTGCCTCGGCCGCAAGGGCATTGTTCTCCATGCGAACCCAGTTCGGAGGGGCGAGACGGAGGCACTGCTCCAGCGCATCGGTGACGACAGGATGCGCCCGCCCCACTGCAATGGCGCCGAACCCAGCCAAGCAATCCAGGATCCGATTGCCACGATCGTCCCACAGGTAGGGTCCCTCTCCCCGCACGTAGTTGCGGTCGATGCCGACCGTATGGATGAGCGACGAGAGCATGCCATTGAGGTGGCGCCGGCACGACACTCCTGCCGTACCCCTCGCTTGCATCAGCAGCGACTGAAGGTCAAGTCTCGTCGACATGCTCTCTCCCTAACCTACATGCCCCTATGCCCGCTGTGGTAGCCGTCATTCCGCTCTACAACCACGGCGCCACCGTACTGGATGTGGTGCGCGCCGTGCAGGCTGCCGGGCTTGACGTGATTGTTGTAGACGACGGGAGCACCGATGGCGGAGATCATCGCGTCGCAGAGCACTTCGCGCAGCAATCCGGAGGACGGATCATCCGGAGCGGGCGCAATCGCGGGAAGGCTCACGCCCTGCTCGTGGGAATGGACGCTGCGCGAACGGCTAGCGCATCCCATGCGCTCACCGTGGATGCTGACGGGCAACATGACGCTGGGGCAATCCCCCGGTTTTTGGAGAGCATCGATGGCACCCCAGTTCTCGTACTCGGAGACAGGCGTCCACTTCCCAGTACCTATCCGCTTGCGCGGCTCTGTGGACGGACCCTCAGCGGACTCGCAGTCCGAGCAGCCTGCGGGCAGTCGGTCGGCGATGCCGCCTGCGGTATGCGCATGTATCCGATCCGAGAGACCCTAGACCTTCGATGCGTAAGCGGGCGATACGCATGGGAGGAGGAAGCCATTATCCGCCTCGCGTGGAGAGGCGTACGCATTCGGCAGGTGACGATTCCGGTCATCTGCCGAAGTCGATCGGTAGCGCGGAGCCATTACCGATTCGGCCGTGACTGGCCTGAGGGCATCGCCATTCTCGTGCTGTGTGTGCTCATGCGCGTTGTGGGGATCTCGGGCGTATGGCACGCGAGTCGTGATGCAAAGCGGCAGGTGCTCTGGCCCTTTGTGCTCTCGCCGGCCGTCGTCGAGGCCACTCTTCTGGCCTGCTTCGCGTTGGCGGTGGGTACCAGCCTTGCAGCGCTCGCAGCAGCATGTCAGCTCGGCCCACTTGCGCTGGGCGCATCTTCGGCAGTCGTGCTGATAGCAGCGATCCGAACTTGCTCACCTCTCGCAGCCGCTGCACTCGGCGCCGCTGTTGGCTGCTTCGCCGCCCCGCTGTGGGCTGTCGTCATTGTCCTGCTAGCTACAGCGACAGGTCTCATCACCATCGCTCGCCAACGGGATTCAGCGCAACTCGGCAATGTTGCCGAGCGACGCGATCTGACCCCGCAGCCTCCCGAGAAACTCGGCGTTTGACTCATCACCGCCGACCCTCATGGGTTGGCCGAACGTCACGGTCAAGGGAGCCGAGCGAATCCACCGGCCGCCTACGGGCAGAATGCCCTCGGTTCCCCGTATGTGAACCGGAAGTACAGCCGCTTCGGACTCTCGCGCGATTTGAGCTACCCCACTGCGGAATCGCCCTAGGGCGCCGGTCCGGGACCGCGTGCCCTCCGGAAACAGAATGATGTTCCACCCTTGGGCCAGGAGCGAGCGAATCTTGGGCAGCCCGTCCCCCATATCGTCGCCGCGGCCGATTAGGCAGACGCGGTATGTGCCGACGATGCAGCCGCACAGCAAGTGCCTGAAGATACGCCTCACGCCACGATCGCTAGGCGCGGGCGCAAAGAAGTCTCGAGCGCCCACTGTGAAGGTCCTATCGCGAATCGTTGGCGGCAGGACGTAGCGGAGAAGCGGCGTATCGACCAGGCTGAGGTGATTCGCGGCGATCACGACCGGCCCAGCCGCGAAGGTGCTTGCGTCAACCCCCACCACCTTGATGTTGACCCGCAGACCCGTGCGTAGAAGTTCACTGACCCGATCGCCGCACCAGCACATCATCCGTGACGTGCTTACTGGAGCTTCAGGCACGGGGGACTCCCGTCCCGCCAACGGGAGTGCATCTGACAACTTGCTACTCCTGCCCCATGAGGGTGATGTCTATGGTCATACCCGCATGCGCACGGATGGCGCACGCACTCCAGATTGGTGGACCGAGTGGCAACGGTTTGCCGCTGAATCCCCACGGTTCCGTTGGTGCTCCGAATGCGCCGCGATCGAGCGCCTCATTGTTGTTGAGATCCTGGAACACCGATACCACAATCTCCGCACCTTCAGGGGCTCGCAATGTGAAACGCATCTTCTCCGCACTTGCATCTGCGCTGGTGCCGTTGTGGATTCCAGCCCGTGAGAGGAATGTCGCCTTGTCAGCAAACACAGCGCAGCGCACAGGACCCTGCCCCGGCCAGATGGCCGACACGACCACCTGGATTGATACATCCGGAGGCGCGCTGTGCTTGATTGCCGATGCGCACGCGGGAAGCATCCAGATGCCAGACACCATCAGCGCGAAAGCACCAAGATGCCAAAGTGCCAAGGCGCGTGCCCGAAACGTGACTGCGATCAGCATTGGGTCAATGCTAAATCGCGCTCAGAGCTCCGTGTAGTGGATTGTGAGGCACGCGCAGGCGGCGCCTTGCTGCATGGAATGCCCTGGGGCGCCCCCGGAAGGTCGCCGAACAAGACTCGACCCTTTCTGGAGCCCGTTCGCCCACGCGAAGTCGGCGAGGATTCTGGGTGCTCGTCCGAAGGGCTTGCACATGCGCCGCACGGGGAGCGGTCTGCGTGCGTCGGCGACGGCTCGATCTCTGGAGCTCCGATGCGCTGCCCATGTTGTGCGATCGACCGACGGGCGAACTCACAGATCGTGTCGCTGCATCGCCAGCCCACGTTGGCTCCAGAGAGCCACTTCGCATGGAGTTCGCCGAAGTCAGAGCCCACCGCCAAGGGTGCTCCTGGGCGTATCGTCGCGGTAGGTGCGATCTGGCCGTAGGCGCCTCGTATTGCGCTACGGTCGAGCTCAGTGTTTGGCGGAACCTTGATGCCGACCAACTCGATGCCCTGTAGCGCGCCGTGCTCGTCAATACTGGCGAGCGTTAGGGCGCCAAACTCGTCTATAACAGCCGGGGTCGAACTCGCGAACGAAGTCCTTGGGCACGCCCAAGCGCGCTGCAGCGAGCTGGTGGTGGTGGGCCTTGAGTTCGTTGCGCCAGTGGGCGAGGCGGTGCCGCCATCGCTCTAGATCGCGCTCAGGCGCTTCTAGCGGTTTCCTCGGGGTTTCCTGCAGTGGGTTGGAATCCTACTTCGCCCATTTTTGCTCCCTTTTGCGAGTTGTGACCGAGCGGCTTGGTCGCCTCCCATGGGGTCCCAGCCCCCCCCCGCCGCAATTGCAACATTTTTCTGACTTTCGTTTGCACA
>VGXL01000059.1 GCA_016873315.1 Phycisphaerae bacterium
CGTCGACTGTTCGAAGGGCAAGCAAGCACACCGAGAGGTTGTTTGAGCTGACGAGCGTGTCCGGGTGGTCGGCTCCCAGGACCCGGGTTCGGTCGGCGACCAGCGCGCGGCCTCGGTCGATCGCCTCGGCAATGCGCCCGGCCAACCGATCGATCTCGCACAGGTTGGAACGCACCTGAAGAACGATCGGATCATCCGGTCCAAGCTGTGCGGTGCGTCGTTCGAGCGCCTCGGTCAGTGCCGTGCGTGCCTCGTCGAGCTTGCCTTGTTCCGCCAACGCCCAACCGAGCGACGCCAACACCCGGATGCGGTCGGGATCATCGACTCCGACCATCGCCAACAAGCGATCATGCGCCGAACGAAGTCCGTCGACGGCTCGGTCGAGCCGATCCAGAACGCGATCAACCTCGGCGAGCTCGGCGTCGGCCGAAATCAACTGGGGGCTCGACGCGCCGTAGCCGGTCACGGCCGCCTCGCGGGCGAGCTTCATGAAACGCTCGGCCTCGGGCCAGTCGCCAATGTTGAAGTACGCCTGCCCAAGCATGCTGGCCAAATCGTGCCGGACCTGCTCGTCCATCGCGGCGTCCGCCTCCAGTCGGCGGGCCGACTCCGCCAAGACCAACTTCATCACGGTCGTGTCCGCCTCGCGCGCGACTTCCGGCGTCACACCGAGCACAGTGTCCTTCGTGAACCGCAAGAGCTCCTTGGTTCGCGCGAGCTGTCGCTGACTCGCGTGGAACTGGGCGCTGGCCTCGACCCAGCCGAGCGTTGCAGCGACCCCGCCACCCACGATCGCCAAGAACGCCGCCGTCGCCAATGCCGTCGCGACACGGTTTCGGCGAACGAAGAGCCGCGCGCGATACGCCGCCCGGTCCGGGGCCGCCACCAGCGGACGGTCGGCGAGCCAGTGCTGCAGGTCCTGGCCGAGTGCATCCATCGATGCGTAGCGCGCCTCTGGCGCCGCCTCAAGCGCCCGAGCGGCGATCCAGTCGGGACCGCTCTTCAAAGCCCCGGACCAATTTCCAAGATCAGTCGCGCGTTGTCGAGCGGCCTCGGCGGCATCGTTCGCCCCAAGCGCACCGACCATGGCGCTCGGCGCGATCGACCGATCCGTGGGTCGGCTGCCCGTCAGAAGTTCGACGAGCACCACGCCCATCGACCAGACATCGGCGCGCGCGTCGACCGCACGACCGGGGACCGCCTGCTCAGGCGCCATGTACCCCGGCGTCCCGAGCACAGGATTCCCGAGCGTCGCTGGACCGGCGTCGCGGCTGCGCGTGAGCCCGAAGTCGATCACCTTCACCAGCGGCTGACCGTCGCGCTCCGTCACGAGCAGGTTGCCCGGCTTCAAGTCACAGTGCACGATGCCGCGAAGATGCGCGTGCTGCACCGCATCGCATGCTTGCACAAGCAACGCCGCACGCTCGCGCAGACCAGACTTGCGCGCGTCACACCATGTCGTGATCGGCTGCCCTTCGATCCATTCCAAGACGACGAACGGCCTTCCGAGCCGATCGATGCCGGCCAAGTGCATCGTGGCGACCGAAGGATGCTGCAGGGTCGCGAGCGCCGCCTGCTCAAGCTCGAACTGATGGCGCGCCAGTTCACTCGCAAGCGCATGGCGCATCAACTTCACCGCCACGCGTCGACGCGCGGGCGCAAGCTGCCATCCAAGCCACACGGTGCCGAAGCCACCCTCGCCGATCTTCGCTTCGATCTCGATGCCCGGAACATCGGGGGGTGCCTGAACGCCGCCGTCCCCCTGGAACCCCTCGGTTTGTCCCAGTCCGCTCACGGCGCGTACGCCACGCCGGGCTGGCCTTCGACGCGCATGGGCGCATCGCCGCCGGTGCCGAGCTTGAATTCATCATGAACGACCTGCATGGCACGCTGACCATCGGAGCGTGAGACGATGCAGGAGACCTTGATCTCGCTGGTCGAGATGTTGTGGATCGCGATCCCGTGGCGCGCCAACGCCTGGAACATGCGGCTGGCGATGCCGGCGTGGCTCTTCATGCCCGTTCCGACCGCACTGACCTTGCTGAGTCCGACGTCGATCTCGAGTTCGCCGTGGCCAAGTTCATCCAGCAGCCGTGCGATGATGTCTTGCGTCTCCGCCAAGTCATCGTGCTCGACCGTGAATGCCAAGCTCGTCATGTCACCGAACTCCGTTTGCACGATGTCATCGACGACGACGCCCGCGGCAGCAACGCGCTCGAACATCCGGGCTTGCATTCCCACCGCATTGGGCACGCGACGGACCGTCAAGCGTCCAAGTTCCTCCTTCAGCGCACAACCGACCACTGCGATTTCTTCCATGTCTGGTGTCTCCTTGCAGATGACGGTGCCCGGATCGGGCTTCTGGCTGTGGCGCACGTGGATCGGCACGCCGTAGCGTTCGCCGAAGACGACCGCTCGCGCGTGCATCACGCCCGCTCCAAGCGCTGCGAGTTCAAGCATTTCCTCGTATGAAATGGTTTCAAGCTTTCGAGCGTTGCGGACGACGCGCGGATCGGCGGTGTACACACCGTCGACATCCGTGAAGATCTCGCAGTGACCATCGAAGCGGCCGACATCGATCGCGGCGGCCACAGCGACGGCCGTCGTGTCGCTCCCGCCACGACCGAGTGTCGTGATCGCACCGCGAGCACTTCGGCCCTGGAATCCCGCCACGATCGGGATCGCACCCTTGGCCAGGCAGGACTCGAGCGGCGTGCGATCGATCGTGGTGATCTTCGCGCGGCCGTAGTGGCCGTCGGTCACGATCCCGGCCTGGTCGCCGGTGAAACTCTCGGCGTCGAGCCCCATCTCTTGGAGCGCGATCGCCATCAGTGCAACCGACACCTGCTCGCCCGTGGCCATGAGCATGTCGAGTTCGCGACGATTGGGCGCCGGACTCAGCCGCCGCGCGAGCGCGATCAAGTCGTCGGTCGTCGGCCCCATGGCGCTGACGACGACGGCGACCTGGTGACCTTCCGCGCGGCGGTCCGCCACGCGCGTGGCGCATCGGCGAATCCGATCCGGATCCGCGACCGAGGTGCCACCGAACTTCATCACGACACGGGCCATGGAATGACCGATGTTACCGGGCGCAATGCCGGTGGGAAGCCCCGACGGGCAGCCCCTGCGCGCGCTGGCTCCGTTCAGAAACTCACGCGCCGATTCCAATCAGCGGCTCACGCGCCGATTCCGATCAGCGGATCACGCGCCGACGCTCTCGGCCTTGCTTCGCTCGCTGCGTTCGTGGCGACGGCGCTCAGCCTCGCCAAGGATCAACTTGCGCACACGCACCTGGGTCGGCGTGATCTCGACGAGCTCATCGTCCTCGATGTACTCGAGCGCCGCCTCGAGCGACATGATGCGTGGAGCCTTCAGCACCACGGTCGCTTCCTTGGCGGCTTCACGGAAGTTCGTGAGCTGCTTCGCCTTCACCACATTGACATTCAGGTCGTTGTCGCGGTTGTGTTCGCCCACGATCATGCCCTCGTACACGACTTCGCTCGGGCGGATGAACATGAAGCCGCGGTCACCAAGGCCCAGCAGCGCGTACGCCGTGGCCGTGCCCGACTCCATGCTGATCATCACGCCGTTCTGCCGCTTGGCGATGGCGCCCTTGAGCGGCTTGTAGCAGTGGAACGAGTGGTACATCACGGCTTCGCCGCCGGTCGCGTTGAGGACGCGCGTGCGAAGACCGATGAGGCCGCGGGCCGGGATCTCGGCCTCGACGTGCATGCGTTCGCCGCGCGTGTCGACCTTCAGGATTTCCGCCCCGCGCTGGCCGAGCAGTTCGAGCGAAGCACCCATGCCGCTGAGCGCGGTATCGAGCACGAGCCGCTCGAACGGTTCGCACGTCACGCCATCGATCTCCTTCTCGATGACCTGTGGCTTGCCCACGGTCAACTCGAAACCCTCGCGGCGCATGTTTTCGATGAGCACGCCCAGGTGCAGCAGGCCGCGGCCCGAGACATGGAACTCGTCGCTCGTGTCACCCATCGACACCTTCAGGGCGACGTTCTTCTCGAGTTCCTTCTGCAGGCGATCCCAGATCTGCCGGCTCGTGACAAACTTGCCTTCGCGGCCGCCGAGCGGACCATCGTTGATGCGGAACACCATGTGCAGCGTGGGTTCATCGACCTTCACACGCTCCATCGGAAGCGGCTGATCATGCAGGCAGATCGTGTCGCCGATTTCGATGTCGGGGATGCCTTCGATCGCGCACAAGTCGCCGGCTTCAACGAGATCCGCAGCTTGTCGGCCAAGGCCCTCAAAGCGCTTGACACCGGAAACGCGGCCGCGCTTCACGCTGCCGTCTTGCTTGGTCGCCACGATCGCCAGACCGGGCTTGACCGAACCCTGGTAGACGCGGCCGATCGCAATGCGACCCACATAGTCGTTGTAGTCCAGATTCGTCACCAAGAACTGCAGCGGCTTGGTCGTATCGCACGACGGCGCCGGCACGCGCTGATGAATCGCCTGGAAGAGATCAGTCACGCCGCGCTCACGATCGTTGCGGTCGAACGCGGCCCATCCATCGCGGCCACTCGCGAAGAGCACCGGGAAGTCGAGCGCCAGATCGTCAGCGCCCAGTTCAACCAGCAGGTCAAAGACTTCGTTCACCACCGCGTCTGGCCGACCCTCGGGGCGATCGCACTTGTTCACGACGACGATCGGCTTCAGGCCGACTTCGAGCGCCTTCTGCAGCACGAAGCGAGTCTGTGGCATCGGGCCCTCAAGCGAGTCGACCAGCAGCAGGCAGCCGTCGGCCATGCGGAGCACGCGCTCGACCTCACCACCGAAGTCGGCGTGGCCCGGCGTGTCAATGATGTTCACGCGAATGCGATCGCCCTTGTGCGGGCCCTCGGGCATCACATAGTCGACGGCGCAGTTCTTGGCCAGGATCGTGATCCCGCGCTCGCGCTCGAGCGGGTTCGAGTCCATCACGCATTCGCCCTCGACTTCGCGGGCGGCGCTCGAAGCGTGCAGCATGGAGTCGACGAGCGTGGTCTTGCCGTGGTCGACGTGGGCGATGATGGCGACGTTGCGAATGGAAGAGGCGTCGGGCATTGGTAGTCTTGGTCCTGTCCCGGCAGTGCCGAGTCCGGCGAGGCTATCCGAAATGGACGATGGAGCGAAGACCCCACTCTTGATGCCCTATTCGTGGCCGCAGCGCATCGCCGCGATCGCGATTGCAGTGGTCAGCGACATCCTGAACGCGATCTTCACCTGGGCACCGCCGATCGTCATTGGGATCGACATCGTCACGGCCGTCCTGCTCTGGCTGGTGCTCGGCCGACCCATGGTGCTGCTGCCAGTCTTCATTGCTGAAGCTCTTCCCGGCGTGAGCGTGGTTCCCCTGTGGACGATCATCGCCTGCGGTTTGGCGTTCTTCGGCCGCATCCCGGGCCGAGGCCGATTCGCTGAGCAGGACGCAACGACGGCGCCGAGCGGATCGATCCCTTCGCCGCGCCGCGACCTGCTCCCCTGAAGGCTCCGCCACGCGCTCCGCTGAGCGCGCGAATCAAAGCCCGTAGAGCGGCGACAGCTTGCCCTTGAGATAGGCCAGGTACGGCTCACTCGAAAGCGGCTTTCCGGTCACGCGTTCGCACAGTTCACCCGGCAAGTAGCGGCGGCCGTGGGCGTGAATGTTCGAGTTGAGCCAGGTGAGCAGCGGCTTGAACTCACCGCGGGCCAGTCCCGCTTCAAGGCCCGGCATCGCCTTCGTGGCCGCTTCGAAGAACTGCGCCGCGTAGAGCGTGCCGAGCGTGTATGTCGGGAAGTACCCAAACGCACCCATCGACCAGTGCACATCCTGAAGGCACCCGCGACGGTCATCGGGAACTTCCACGCCAACGATTTCGCGATAGAGACGATTCCAGGTCGACGGCAGGTCCGCGACCTCCATCTGACCGCCGATCAACTTGCGCTCGATCTCAAATCGCACCATGACATGCAGGTTGTAGGTCGCCTCGTCAGCCTCGACGCGGATGAAGCCGCGTTCAACGATGTTGGCCGCGCCGTACAGCTCATCGAGCGAGAAACCGCGGGCTGCGTCACCAAGCAGCTCAGGCAACTTCGGCGCCATCCACGACCAGAACGCACGGCTTCGCCCGACCTGGTTCTCCCAGAGTCGGCTCTGGCTCTCGTGAATGCCAAGCGACACGGCCTGTCCGAGCGGTGTGCCGATCCACGACGACGGAAGACCCTGCTCGTACATGCCGTGGCCGGCCTCGTGCATGGTGCTGCCCAGCGCGTCATTCACGCATGTTTCGAGATACCGCGTGGTCATGCGCACATCATTGCAGTGGCTGCCTCCGCAGAAGGGATGCGTGCTGCGATCGAGGCGCCCGCGCGAGAAGTCGAAGCCGATCGCCTCGGCCACCAGTCGCATGAACGGCTCTTGACGGTCGATCCCGATCGCCGTCTCGTTGAATCGGTTGCTCGGCTTGGTGGGGCTCGCCATGAGCCGATCGATGAACCCAGTGAGCTGTTCGCGCAGCGGTCGGAAGACGCGCTCCACATCGGCCGCTCGGCAGCCGGGCTCGAACCCGTCGGCCAACGCATCCCACGTCTCGCCGCCGGCCGGAATGCCGTAACAGCGCGCCTTCTCGCGGTTGAGGTGCACCAATCGTTCAAGCCACGGGCGGAATCGGTTGAAGTCGCTCGCCTTGCGAGCTTCGGCCCATTCGTGCTGCGCGCTGCTGCTCACGCTCGCGAGCTCTTCAACGAGCGTGGACGGAAGTTTGGTGTCCCGGTCGTAGTCGCGGCGCAGTTCACGAACGAGCGCTGCCTCGGCGGATCCCCGCTCGACCGAGCCCTCGGCGGATCCGATCATGTCGCCCATCGCCTTCGAGGTGAAGAGCTCATGGCGCATGCGTGCAAGCTGGGCCAGTTGCTTCGAGCGCAACTCGATGCCCCCAACCGGCATCATGGTCTCTTGGTCCCAGCCCAAGATGCTCGCGGTCGATTCCAGAAGCGAAGCCTCGCGGGAGGCATCGATCACGCGGTCGAATGCAGTGCTCATGTCGGCGAGTCTAGGGAATGCGGGGCGATCTCTGCTCTCGACCGCCTCGGCCAGCCACCGACGGAGCGCTCGCCACGAACTCGACCCCGTCACCTCCATCCTTGGAATGACAAGAGGCCGCCCACACGGGGCGGCCTCTTGGTGCGATCTTGGGTTGGGGCAGGCGCCCCATCAGGTCAACTCACTGAACTTCGAGCATCGACGCGATGGCGCGGCCGTTGTCATCCGAGCGCGCCTTGGCGATCTCGAGCGCATTCTTGCCCAGCGGCCCCTTGGCGGCGCGGTCAGCCTTCGCATCAAGCAGCATGCGAACCTTTTCGGGGGTACCGCTTTGCGCAGCCACGAGCAGCGGCGTGAGGCCCTGCTTGTTGACCACATTCACATCGGCTCCAGCCGCGATCAGGAGCTTCAAGCTGTCAGGCTTGCCGCTTCGGGCAGCGCGCATGAGCGGCGTGTCGCCGGTGATGTTGTCCGCCACGGCGATGTTCGCCTTGCGATCGAGCAAGAACTTCACGGTCTCTGGGCTTCCGATGCCAGCGGCCCAGAGCAACGGGCTGAGCCCATTCGCATCGATGACATTGATGTCCGCGCCAGCATCCACGAGCGCAGTCACAGTCTCGACCGAGCCCATGCCCGACGCCCAAGTCAGCGGCGTTCCGCCGATCTGGTCGCGCGCGGCAACATCAGCACCGCTGGCGATCAGGAGCTTGGTCGCGTCAAGAGACTTGCTCTCAGCAGCGATCGTCAGCGCAGTCTTGCCAGTGCGGTCCTTGGCATTGACATTGGACTTGCCTTCGATCAGCGCATTGACGGCGTCGACCTTGTTGCCCTTGGCCGCCCACATCAGCGCCGTGCGGCCGCTGCCGGTGTCGAGCTCGTCCACAAGCGCGCCGCCCTTGGCGAGCTCTTCCTTGATCTTGGCGGCATCGCCATCGCGCGCAGCCATGATGAGCGCGCTCATGGGCTTGGAGACGGGAAGCGCCTTCGCGTTGGCGGCATCGGCGGCGTTGAAGGGCCGCTTCACCATCACGCTCATGGTCTGCGCCTTGGGGTGATCGGTCGTGAAGGTGACCTTGATCGTGCGGCCCGTGTCCTGCCACTTGGACCAGTCGACCTTCAGCAGCGCTTCGGTACCAGCGGCTTCGGGCACGTTCGAGATGATCGGCGGATTGACCGATGTGATCTTGAAGGGCGTTCCATCCGCAGACGCCAACCGGATCTGCGTGTCGGTCGTCATCAGCGCGTCGTCCTTGGGAGCGTCGATGATGTCCGGCGAGATCGTGATGTACGCGGCGACGTCGCCCTCGACAGTCAGCACGACTGGCGCGTAGCCATCGATCTGGAAGGTGACCTTCTTGCTGAGCTTGATGCCCTGCTTGGCGGCGGGCTTCAGCGTGATGTCCATCTCGGCAAACTTGCCGGGCTCGATCGGATCGGTCGGGGCCTGCGCGGTGGTGCAACCGCATCCTGGAATGGCCCGCGTAATCGTCACCGGCTTGTCGGTGATGTTCCAGATCTTGATCTTGCCGGTCTTGGGCACTTCAGCCTGCATCTCGCCAAGGTTGAGCAACTCGGGCTCGAAACGGATCGGCGGCGGGCCAGTGATGGCGCCTTCGGCCGGCTTGATCGGTGTGCCCTGCACCTTTCGAGTCGTGCTCAGCAGGTCCGGGGGAGCCGTGTCGGGCAGGGTGTCCAACACCGGCACATCGGCTGGGGGTGCCTGGGGAGCCGGGGCCGTTGGGGCAGGGGTTTGGGCGAGCGCGGCGGCGGTCAACGCAGCGGCGAGGAACGATGGGATCGCAATCTTCATGTATGAGGACTCCAAGGCGGTCGTGGGAATCGACCACTGTACCCAGTCAGGGTGGTGACAGATGACTATCGGCAGGGAACGATCCAAGTTCAAGAGAATTGCACGAGTGCGCAGTATGCTCCACCCCCCATGACCGCCCCCGCCACTCCGGACCACCTCCAACGTCCGCATATCCGCCCGTTCCTGCCCGTCGCGGGCAATCAGCAAGGTCAGCAGGTCGTGGCGCTGCGCAACCCGGTCCCGCTCTCCGACCAAATGCTGGTCATCCCCGCGCAGGTGTTCCCACTGCTGGGTTTGTTCCAAGGCGAACGCACGCTCGAGGAGATCTCGGAGCAAACGAAGGCCCCCGCCGAGTTCCTGCAGCAACTCGTGCAGCGGCTGGATGAAGCTGGGCTGCTTTGGGGGCCCACCTCCGAGCGATACGAGCACCAAGTGCTTGAGCGCGTGGCCGCCGCGGGCTGCTTCCCCATTGGCGCCTCGGCCATGGTCGGCAAGGACGCGGCCGAAGCGAAGGCGCGCGTGGAGCAGGCGCTCAGCGAGGCCGAGGATCCCGAGCTTGAGTCCCCCATCACCGGACTCGTCGTGCCGAGCATGGACTACAGCCGCGCATCGGGCGGATACGCCATGGCATGGAAGTCGATCGCGAGTGGCCCCAAGCCAGACCGCGTCGTCGTCCTCGGCAGCAACCTCGGCGGCCTTGGCGACGGCGTCGTCATGAGCCGACACGGATTCGAGACGCCGCTGGGCGTCGTGCGGCCGGACTCGGTCGCCATCGACAGCCTGATCGCACGCCTGGGCGAGCGGCTCTTGAAGGACGAACTCGACTTCTTCACCGACGCCACGGTGCAGGTTCAGTTGCCGTGGATCCAAGCGGTGCTTGGCGATGTGCCCGTGGTGGCAGCGCTGCTCCCGAGTCCGTTGAATCCCCTGCTTTCCGATGACGGCGCGCGCGTTTCGCACGCCGACTTCTGCGCGGCACTGACGGATCTTGTCGGTGAGTGGAGCGGACGCACGCTCATTGTCGCGAGCGGCGACTTGAGCCATGTTGGCGCGCAGTTCGGCGATCCGGCTCCGATCGACGAGCAGCGTCAGGACGCCATCGAGTCGCGCGACCGCGAACTGCTCGCGCTCTTCACCCGGGGCGATCGAGGCGGCAAGGAACTCATCGAGGCCCTGCGCCAAGACAACTCCCAACGATGGATGATCGTCGGCGCGCTCACGGCCATGCGTGCCGCATGCGAGGGCGGGCTCGAGATGCTCGATTACCGCCAAGTCACCGACGACAAGCGGCAGATGCTCGTCAGTTACGCCGTGCTCGCCTGCTGCGAGTGACCCGCGCGGTCATTGCGGCGCGGACGCGCAAGCTCATTGATTCGGGTGACCCGCGCGGGCCTTGCGGCGCTCGCCCGCTGTCTGCAGTCACGGTCGCATGCGAGTCGCAAAAAGGAAAAGAGCCTATCGAGCGCGAAGCATCGACAGGCTCCTCGTGGGGGGCTTGAGTGGCGTCAAGCCATGGGTCGCGAGCTTGAGGAACACGACCCGAACTTCTGTTTCTCCCGACGCGGCGGTCCTCCCTCAAGGACTGGTGCCGCTCCCTTTTCCATCCCTCCGCGTGCCTATCCGCAGCGACCGGCCTTTCGGTTCCAAACGGAAAGAAAAAGGCTCGCAACCCGTTCCGACGAATGGAATTGGGTAGGTGTCTTGGGCCGTTCTGGGACGGCTTTGGGTACACACTCTGGGACTCGACATATGGAGTCAAAATGGGACGCGGCCTTGGTCCTCACTCCTCGACGCGCTCCGCCCCCCCCCAAGCGGGTCAGCCGGCGAGCCGCGCCATCACGGCCTGGAGATCGGCCCAGACTTCACCGCGCGTCTGCGCCGTGTAGTTCCGAAGCAGATACGCCGGGTGGTAGGTCGGCATGACCGGCACCTGCAGATCGAGCCCGGTCCACGCTGCAGCGGTCCATGTCCCCCACGCACCCCTGAGTCGAGTGATCCCGACCTCAGTCGCGAGCAGCAATCTGGTGGCTGGTCCGCCGAGCGTCACGATGACGCGAGGCCGAAGGATGCACAGCTGCTCAATGAGATACGGACCGCAGCCATCAACTTCCGATTGCAGCGGCGTGCGATTGTTGGGCGGACGGCTCTTGAGCACATTCGCGATGTAGACCTGCTCCCGACGGAGCTTCATCGCCGCGATCATCTCATCGAGCTTCTGGCCAGCCTTGCCCACGAACGGTCGACCGGTCTGATCCTCGGTCTCCCCCGGGGCCTCGCCGACGAAGACCAGCTCGGCGTTCGCTGATCCTTCGCCGAACACCAGATTGGTGTGGCCACTCGCGCGCGTGCAGTGCGGGCACTCGGATGCGTGACGCTCGCGAAGCGCTTCGAGAAGCGCCTGGCGTTCACCCTGCAACTCCAGACGACGCCCGGAGCCCCCGATGCCGATTGCTTCGGTCACCGCTGCGGTCGTTCGTCGTGGGGCGGTTGGGGATGCGGACGCTTGGACGGCGCTCGGCGGCGCGCCGAGCGGCGCGAGCGGTCGAGGCTTGGGAACCGCAGCTCCGCGAACGGAAGCGGCGGGATCCAGCGCAGTCGAACTGGAACCGCTGCGAACCGAAGTCGCATGCGCCGTCAGTGCATGCACCGACCGTGCGTGATCGAGCAGATCAACGCCGAACGCCCGGTCCATGGCGCGCTGCTGCGCCGCCAGCCGGGATTCGTGCATCAGCTGAGCTTCTTGCCGTTGAGCGCGACTTGGAACATGGACTGCGTGCGCAGCACCATGGAGCAGTCGGATCGAAGGTGGTAGCCCTGGATGTGCAGCTCGCTGCCGAGCCGCTGCATGTCGAGCAAGGACAGGTTCGGCTTGCCCGACTCATCGGTCCACATGCTCGCAAGCGAATCGTTCTCGCGCGCGTGCGCAACCATTTCCTTGTAGGTGCCCAGATAGAGGTGCTCGCTGAGCGTCTCCGTCTGGATCGTCGTCATGAACATCGCGTGATCCGAAAGGCGCTCCTCGTGATCGCGCTCGCCGTTGCAGAGCAGCGAAGCCATCAGGCCGCGCTCAGGCATGGTCTGCGGGTTCTCGACGATGGCCTCGACCAGCACCGTGTTGCCGAACGCGAAACGCGCGCAGTGGCCGCCCTTGAAGATCCAACCTTCGACTTCGATGCCGCAGTGCTCGATCCGGTTGCGACCTTCGATCCCGAAGAACTCGGGGTGGATCGCCTTGCGGTAAAGCAGCGAGGTGTAGGTCTGGATGCTGTTGGTCTTTGGGGTGATGTTCATAGGAGTTCGTTGACGGACAATCCAAGGTCAGGCTCCCGCGCGGGAGGTCTGCGATCGGGAACACCGATCATCCTTGGATTGAGGGGGGATTGTTTCAGAGACGGGTGTCCGACTCAACACAATTCTTTGGATTTCAGTCCATCTGTTGCGTGATGCTTGGTCACCGACCACAACCTGTGGTGATCCGCCAGGATGCTCCGACCGAACATCGGTCGGGCCTGAACTGCGCCCCCTACGAGCCCATCCTGCGCAAGTTCGGCCATGCGTTCAACTTAGGAAAACCAACTTCGGCGAGCCGACTGACCTCGAGGGCGCGCAGGCGAAATCTCGCTTTCGCGCAAGGAAAAAATCGCTTTCGGCCCCGGCAACACTCGCTTCCGCGCACGGGAGAATTCGCTTTCGGCTCCGGCAACACTCGCTTCGGCGCACGGGCAACCTCACTCTCGCTCCCGGCAAAAACTGCATGGGCGCTGGCCCATGCGGCGCAGATCTGGTCGTAAGCCGAATTCTGTTCCCTTGCGGGCGACGATCATTTCTCTCAGGCTGCCGTTGCCGGACAGCTCGGAGCACGCGACCCGCCCCATCCTGCGGACAACAGGTGCCTTGCGGCGGGGGCTGCTTGCGCTTGCACGCGATGGGGTTTGCCCTGCCTCCTCTGTCACCAGAGGAGCGGTGCGCTCTTACCGCACCGTTTCACCCTTACCACCTTGCGGTGGCGGTTTGTTTTCTGTGGCACTGTCCCTGACCCCTGCGCCGGGGCCGGTGGTCGTTAGCCACCATCGTGTCCTGTCGTGTTCGGACTTTCCTCCTGCGGGTTGCCCCGCAAGCGATCGTCTGACCAAGTGCAAAGACTAGCGCCCCGCCGCGAAAGTGCGACGGGGCGCGAGGTTTTTCGGTGGAATCAGAGCTGGTCTCGGTCGCAGCGCGCGAACGCGCCGGCGCTAGATCAGGCCTTGATGTCTTCGATCCGCACGTTCAGGTAGCCCTGACGGTGACCGATCTTCTTGCGGTAGCCCTTGCGGCGGCTGTACTTCACGGCGATGGTCTTGTCACCCTTCTCTTCGCCGAGGACGGTCGCGATGACCGAAGCGCCCTTCACATACGGCGCGCCGATGGTGGCCGTGCCGCCGGTGTTGACCGCGAGAACGCGGTCAAAGGTGAGTTCCTTGCCGCCAGTGGCGAGTTCGCGCAGATCGATCTGCACCACATCGCCCTTGGCAACCTTGATCTGGGTTCCGCTGTCTTCAATGATCGCGTACACGGTGAAATCCTTGGTCAGGAGTGGGGAATCGGCAAGCATAGCGATTCCGGCGCATGGTGCAAGCCCCCCCACCGCCGACTGCCGTGGAACTGCCCCCGGCGGCGGTCGCCCGTCCGCTCCAGGCGGACGCCCGATCTTCGGCGACGCACTTCGCTTGGGGCACTCTTCGGCCCCCGGCGCAATAACCGCCTAGCCCCGGCGCCGGTCCGCCCAGGTGAGCAGGCGCCGCCCAGCCTCGACCATCGTGGCCTCCTGCTTACAGAAGGCAAAGCGCAGGTAGCCGCGCTCGGCATGCGCGGCGTCGTAGAAGGCTGAGCACGGAATCGCTGCGACGCCCGCTTCACGAACGAGCGTGGTCGCGGCCTCGACATCATCGGTGAACCCCCACGGCTCGATGCTCGCGAGCATGAAGTATGCGCCCTCGGGCCAGAGCGGATCGAGGCCCGCGCTCGAGAGCTCGCGGTGCATGATCGATCGGCGCGTGGTGTAGTCGCGCCGCAACTGCGCGACGTAGCCCGTGGGGTCGCTCAGCGTGTCGATCGCAACCGCCGCCGCGTGAGCGAAGGGTGTGGGGGCGCAGAACGTCATGAACTGGTGCGTCGCGCGAACGGCGGCGGAGAGTTGCGGCGGAGCCACCGCCCAGCCGAGTCGCCAACCGGTGACTGAGAACGTCTTGCCCAGACCCGTCGCGATCACCGTTCGTTCGCGCATGCCTGGCAGGCACGCGATCGATCGATGCGGCGCGGTGAAGCGAATCTCTTCGTAGACCTCGTCGCTGATGACGACCAGATCGTGCGCGATGGCGAGGTCAGCAACGATGTGCAGTTCCTCATCCGTCGCGATGCGACCTGTCGGATTGTGCGGCGTATTCAGCAGGATGACTTTGGTTCGCGGCGTGATGGCGCGCGCGAGCGCCTCGCGCTCGATCCGGAATCCGGGAGCGTGCATCGGAACGCGGACTGCCTTCGCCCCCGACATCGCGACGGCCGCCGGGTAGGAGTCGTAGCACGGATCGAGCAGAATGATTTCATCGCCCACGCCGCACAACCCAAGGATGGTCGCCGTGATCGCTTCGCAGCAGCCCGTGCACAGCGTGATCTCGGTCATCGGGTCGGGCGCGAATCCGTGCGTTGCGCGCATGCGCTCGCTGATGCGTTCGACGGTGTGCGGCAGTCCAGGTGCGCGCGCGTACTGACTGTGGCCAGCGGCAATCGCGTCGATGGCGGCCTGCTTCACGACCGCGGGCGCATCGAAGTCAGGGAATCCCTGCCCAAGATTGACGGCCTTGTGTTCGGTCGCGAGCCGGCTCATCGTTGTGAAGATGCTCTCGCCGAAGGCGGCAAGCCGAGGATGAATCGTGTGCGGCATGTGTGGTCGTGCGCGTGATGGCGCTTTGCGCGAAGATAGCGACATGCCGCCACCCCCGGTCGCCAACCCAGCACTTGACCTGCAGCTGCTCATGCAGGACGAGCAGGTAATGGTCGCGGCGAAACCAGCGGGCATGCCGACGCAGCCTGGCGTCGGTCACCAACGCGACACGCTGATGAACGCGCTCTTCGCGCAGGATGGCCGCACGCTCGAGCGACTTGGGCACGAACGAGACTGGGGTCTGTTGCATCGGCTCGATCGCGAAACGAGCGGGTGCGTGATCGTCGCGCGAACGGCTGCCGCGTACGACGGGATCCGTAGGCAGTTCGAGCGGCGCACGATCGACAAGTCGTACTTGGCCATCGTGCACGGTCGGCTTCCGCGCAAAGACGGCACCTGCCGTCAGCCCCTCGCCGAAACGCTGCGTGGCGGTACGAAGGTCAGCGTGATCGCGACCGCGGGTGAGCCCGCGATCACGCACTGGACGACGCTGGCCGCAAAGGGCGACCATGCGGTGCTCTCGATCTCGATCGAAACTGGTCGACTGCACCAGATCCGTGCGCACTTGGCGTGGCTCGGTGCACCGGTTCTTGGGGAACGTGTGTATCGAAGCCTGCTGCCGCCCAACACGAGCGCGCTCCGGGACAAGGCCGTGACGCTCTTCCTGCACGCTCACTCCATTGCATTCGATCACCCGGTGAGCGGCGAGCGCGTGACCGTGACGATGCCGGTTCCGGAGCGGTTCCGCGAGCGCGCTGATGCATGCGTCGGATCGGGCTGGAGCGAACGAACCGCGGCCGCGCCCCGCCGCTAGAAGCAGTCCATGCGCCGCAAGATCCTGATTGTGTTGCTGGCGCCCATCGTCACCTTGGCGATCGGGCTCGTGGCACTCTGGAATTGGCCTGCGGGGTTCGAGTGGACCGTGCGGCGGCTCAGTGGCCTGGCGTTTGGCCTGTCGACGACTTCGATCGTCGTTGGCGAGCAGAACTGGCCCGTGATGGAACGCGGCGCCGACGGCAGTTCGCCGGGTCTTCCCCCGCTGCTCTTGTTGCACGGCTTCGGCACGAGCAAGGAAGCGATGACGCTTCTTGCCGCCATGCGTCCGGGGCAACGCGTGATTGCGCCGGATCTGCCTGGGTTTGGCGACCATCCGCTGCCCGATGGTGTCACACCGGATGTGGCGTGGTATGTCGAGCAGGTCGACCTGTTGCGCGCGGCGTTGGG
>VGXL01000060.1 GCA_016873315.1 Phycisphaerae bacterium
GTCGGCGCGCGGTCGCGCTCGTTCGGCATGCGGCCCTTGGCGCGATACGCCGCTTGGAAAAGCTCGTGCGCGGCCGCGATGCGCTTGCGCAGGTCGCCGTCGCTGATCGCTTCCGTGCTGCGCCAGGCCACAGCGCCATCGCCGCAGTCGAGCTTCACATCCGGGTGGCCACGCTCGGTCATGTAGGACATGAACTCCGCCTGCAGTGCCGCTGAGGCGATGACGTCGGCAGCGTAGAGCTCGCGCACAACGATTTTCTTGACCGCGATGGCCTTGCCGCGCGGCTTGGCGACACCTCGCTCGTCGTACTCGAGAGGCGGCAGCTCGCGCGTTTCGACTTCGACCTCGATCTGCGGGTGGTCCTCGAGGAAGTTGATGATGTGATCGTCGCGGTCGAGCGGTCGGTCCACGGGCTTGGTGTCGACGCGCACGCGCGGGTCGCCAGGGATCGTCAGCTGCAGCAGGGCGCGCGGCGAAACATCGGGCAACTCGTCGGCGGCGGCCTCGTCGCCGTCGTTCCAGGGCGAGGCGTTGGTGCGGACGGCGCGGTAGGAGGCTTCGAGCGCGAAGGCGAGCGCCAACTGCGGGTAGCGCTCACGGACGACGTCGGCGCCGAGGTCAATCTCGAGCGAGCGCAGCGCCAAGAGCACTGGCAGCGGGTCGCGACAGCAGCCGAACACGGTCGCCTGGCGAATCGGGTTGGCGTCGACCCAAGCGATGAAGTCGGCCGGCAGTGCAAGGCCGCGCGCCGATGCGGCGGCGAGCGTGCGGGTGCGCGCTTCGGCGACATGCGCGTCGGCGCGGTTAGCCCAGGCGATCACGGCGGGCGCTGATCGCGCGGCCGGCGCGGCTTTCGCGGCTGGCGCGGTTGGCACGGCTCGCGCCGTGCCGTTGGTCGGGGCCTGGGCGGCAGCAAGCAGGAAGGGCGCGAGCGCGAAAGCGGCGGCGACTCGGCGCATCAGCGGAGTGTAGACCCAGCAGGCACGCGGACCCAGAGCGCGCTGCGTCAGAGCAGCGACGACGGATCTTCGAGCAGGCCGACGATGGTGCTCAAGAAGCGCGCACCTTCGGCGCCATCGACGACGCGGTGGTCGCACGACAAGCTCAGGGGCAGGACCAGACCAGCGTAGAAGCGGCCGTCCTTCACAAGCACGCGCTCCTTGGTGCGACCGGCGGCGAGGATGCCCACTTCGGGATAGTTGATGATCGGTGTGGCGAACATCCCGCCGTAGCTGCCGACGTTGGAGAGCGTGAAGGTCCCGCCCATGCTCTCTTCGCGGCTGATCGTGCGGTCGCGGCAACGGCCCGCGAGCACCTTCACCTGATTCGCCAGATCGACCATCGTGCACTGGTCGGCATTGCGCACGACCGGCACCATCAATCCGCTGTCGGTGTCCACCGCGATCGAGAGATTGATCACACCCTTGATCAGAATCTCGCTGTTGGCATCGTCCACATTCGCATTGAGCGAGGGGTGCTTACGAAGAGCGCGGCAGATGGCCGTCATGATGAAGGGCATCATGCTGAGCTTCTGACCGACGACCTTCGAATACTCGCGTCGCTTGCGGTCGAGCTCGGTGACATCAGCCTCGTCGACGACCGTGAAGTGCACGGCGGTCTTCACGCTGCGATCGAGTGCTTCGGCAATCTTGCGACGCACGCCGCGGAAGGCGATCCGCTGCGAGACGCCATCCTTGTCCACCGGCGGAATCGGCGTTGGTGCGGCAACGGCGCGTGGCGCGAAACCAGCGGTCGTCGATCCACCAGCAAAGCCATGCACATCAGACGCCGTGACGCGACCGCTGTGGCCGGTGCCCGCGACCTTGTTGATGTCGATGCCCATCTCACGCGCGATGCGACGCACCGCGGGCGTGGCGAGCGCCTTGCCGCGGACGGGCGCGGCGGAGGCATGTTCAGGCTTGCGTGCGAAGCGATCACTCACGGTGAGCGTGCCACTCATCGTGCCCACGACCGTGCCTTGGTCAGCGTCCGAATCAGGGACACCTGCTGCCGCCGACGCGCTCACGCAGGCCGGCGCCTTGGCGGCAGCTGCGGGCGCAGCGCCCGCGACGGCGTAGCGCACGAGCGGCTTGCCGACCTTCATGATGTCGCCCGGCTTGCCGCAGAGTTCGCTCACGGTGCCAGGCCACGGGCTCGGCACTTCCACAAGTGCCTTGTCGGTCTGCATCTCAGCCAAGATGCTCGAGGTCGTGACCACATCGCCGGGCTTCACGCGCCAACTGATGAGTTCGGCCTCGACCAGGCCTTCGCCAAGATCGGGCAGCAGGAAGTGGCTCTTGTCGTCAGGTTGCTTTAGGCCAGCCATGGTTCGCCTCCGTGCGGGTTCAGTAGGCAAGGCAGTCTTCGATGCCGCGCTGAATGCGCGCTGCATCGGGCAGGTACTCGAGCTCGAGTTTGTAGTACGGCATGATCGTGTCGAAGCCGGTCACACGCTGGACCGGAGCCTCGAGGTGCAGGAAGCACTTCTCCATGATCTGCGTCGCGACCTCGCTACCGACGCCGCAGGTGCGCGGTGCTTCGTGCACGATGACGCAACGACCGGTCTTGGAAACGCTCTGCTCCACAGTCTCGATGTCCATCGGATAGATCGTGCGCAGATCGATGAGTTCGATGCTCCGGCCGCTGGCCTCGATCGCCTGCATGCACTGGATCACGCTCGCGCCCCAGCTCACCACGGTGAGGTCGGTGCCTTCGCAGACCACGCGAGCCTTGCCCAGTGGAATCGTGTACTCGTCCTCGGGCACTTCTTCGCGGATCGCGCGATAGATGCGCTTGGGTTCGAAGAAGATGACCGGGTCGGGATCGCGCAGAGCGCTGATGAGCAAACCCTTGGCGTCGTAGGGACCACTCGGCATCACGACCTTCAGGCCGGGCTGGTGGGCATAGAACGTTTCAGGACTGTCGCTGTGCAGTTCGGGGGCGTGAATGCCGCCGCCGACCGGAACGCGGATCGTCATCGGCACCGTGAAGGCACCGCGCGTTCGCGTGCGCATGCGCGCGGCGTGGCTGCAGATCTGGTCGTACGCCGGCCCGAGGAAGCCCTCGAACTGAATCTCGGGAACCGGTCGGAGTCCCGCCATCGCCAGACCGATGCTTGTTCCGATGATGCCGCTCTCGGCCAGCGGCGTGTCGACGACGCGGTGTGCGCCGAAGCGCTTCTGCAAGCCTTCGGTGACGCGGAAGACGCCGCCGTTGTTGCCGACATCTTCGCCGAGCAGGATGACGCGATCGTCCTTCTCCATCTCCTGGATCAGGGCGAGGTTGATGGCTTGGACAAGAGTGAGGTTCGCCATGGTGGAGTCCTGATGGATGCTCGTGGTGTTCGTTGTTCAGCGCGCGTTCGACGCGTTCGGAAGCTGGCTCGGGTCTTGGCCGAGCGAGTGGGTGTGACCGGTTTCGCGCTGGATGACCAGATCCGCAGGAAGCTCGGCAAAGGTGTGGTTGAAGACATCGCCGCGCACGGGGTGCTCGATCTGTTCGCAGCGCTCGATCGTTGCCATGCAGGTCGCTTCAGCGGCTTCACGCAGTGCAGCGTCCTTGGCATCGGACCAGATGCCCTTCTTCGTCATGTAGTTGCGAAGGCGGATGATCGGATCGCGCGCCTTCCACGCATCGACTTCAGCTTGGTCGCGGTAGCGCCGCGCATCATCAGCGGTCGTGTGGTCGCCGAGTCGGTAGGTCACGCCCTCGATGAAGAAGGGCTTGCCGGTCGTGCGCGCATGATCGATCGCCTTGCGCATGCCGTAGACGACGGCGAACAAGTCATTGCCATCGACCTGCAGGCACGGCATGCCGTACGCAACGCCACGCTGCGCCACGGTCGGCGCGCTGCATTGAATGCGGCCGGGAACGCTGATCGCCCAGAAGTTGTTCTGGCAGAAGAAGATCACCGGAATGTCCAGGTTCGCGGCGAAGTTGCAGGCTTCGTGGAAGTCGCCTTCGCTCGTCGCGCCGTCGCCGAAGAAGGTGCACGCGATCTGCTTCTGGCCGCGGTACTTGGCCGCCCACGCGAGACCAGTCGCGTGCAGCATCTGCGTGCCGATGGGGACGGCGATGGGTGTCGCGTGGTGCGCACGGGGCAACGCGTTGCCGCGCTCGTCGCCCATCCAGTGCAGAAGGAAACTGTCGATCGGCACGCCGCGCCACATGAGGCCGCAGTTCTCGCGGTAGCAGGTGACGAGCCAATCATCGTTGTTCAGCGCGTAGGCGGCGCCGAGGCTGTTGGCCTCTTGGCCCATGTTCTGCGGATAGGTGCCCATGCGGCCCGATCGCTGCACTTTGAAGGCCACCTCATCCATCGTGCGGCAGGTGACCATCGTCTCGTAGAGCTTGAGTAGGTCGGCGTCGGGGATCAGCCCCTTGCCGAGCTTCTCGTCGAAGTTCCCGTGCTCGTCGAGGATGGAAACGCGCTCGATGGTGGTGGTCAGGGCAGTGGTGATGGGCATGGGCGGGGTCTCGCAGAACGAAACGGCCGCCGCTCTTTCGATGCGGCGGCCGTGTCGCGGTGAATGGTAGCACTGGGGGACTGCTGATCTCGTCTTCGTGGCGACCCAAGGAGTGCGCGGCGACGCGAGGTGAGCCATCAGGGCATCGCCAGTCAGGCGATGGCCAGACCTTTCGTATGTGACTTTCCACAAAGAACTATCACAAACCACCGAATGCTCCGATAACAGCAGCGCTATCGACCCGCAGCGCACCCATCGCCGCGCAGGTCGCTGGCGCCGCACAGGACCCCGTCGCTGAGCCGCGCGATCGCCTGCCCTCTGCCAAAGTTCACCGATCGCTCCGCGGCCATCGTGATGCTGTGCCCGCGCTCACGCAGCCCATCGATCGTCGCCTGCGGCCAGCCTGGCTCGAGTTGGACATCCGTTCCCTTCATCCACTGCCAACGCGGCGCATCGAGTGCGGCCTGCGGGTTCTGCCCATGCACGACCGTGCGCAGCGTGTACTGCGCGTGCGCCTGCGGCTGCATGAAGCCGCCCATGATCCCGAAGGGTCCGATCGGCTCGGCGACCGACTCGCTCGCACCATGCGCTGATGGCGCGCCTACATCACGCGAAAGGAACCCGGGAATGATCGTGTGATAGGGCCGCTTGCCTGGCGCGAGTTCGTTCGCGTGGCCAGCGACCAGGTTGAAGCATGCGCCGCGGTTCTGAAGCGCGATGCCGGTCCCCGGCACCACGAGCCCGCTGCCGAAGCCCATGTAGTTGCTCTGGATCAAGCTGACCATCAAGCCTGTTGCATCAGCCGTGCAGAGATAGATCGTGCCGCCCGGCTTGGGCACGCCGGCATCAAAATCCTGCGCTCGCTGTGAATCAATGCGCGCCGCCAACGCGTCGAGCCGCTTCGGATCGAGAAGCGCCGCTGTCGTTTCGATCATGCACGAGGGCTCAGCGACATACAGGTGCGCCTCGCGGAAGGCGAGCTTGATCGCCTCAATCGCCAGGTGCGTGCCTGCTGCATCGTCGACACCGTGCCGATCGATGCCCACGCGCTCAAGGAGTGCAAGCGCGACGAGCGCCGCGATGCCTTGACCGTTGGGCGGGATCTCATGCAAGCGCGCGCCGCGGAAACCCATCGAGATCGGTGCCACGCGTTCGGTGGCGTGCGCGGCCAAATCATCGAGCCGCATCGCGCCGCCGTCAGCACGGGCCATCGCATCGATCGCCTTCGCAAGCTCGCCGTCATAGAGATCGCGGCCAGCGGTCGCGCCGATACGCTCGAGCGTGCGCGCATGATCGGGCAGGCGAATGCACTCGCCAGCACGCGGTGCGCGACCATCGATCGTGAAGGTGCGGCGCCACTGGTCGTCGCCAGCGAGCGCGGTCGCCGCGCGTTCCCACAGCCGCGCCGTCTGCACCGCAACCGGATATCCATCATGCGCATACGCCACTGCCGGCTGCATGAGCTGAGCGAACGGCAGGGCACCGAACGCGCGGTGCACATCGGCCCACAGCGCGACTTGCCCTGGCACGGTGACCGCATCCCAACCGCGCGTGGGCATCGTGCCGCCGCCGTACCGCGATCGATCGAGTGCACGCGGCGTGTGACCCGAACCATTGAAGCCGTGCAAGCGACCGCCGTCAGCGGGGGACCAAACAAGTGCGAACGCATCGCCACCGATCCCGTTGGTCGTGGGTTCGAGCACGGTCATGCACGCTGTGGTCGCAATCGCTGCATCGACAGCGTTGCCACCTTGCGCAAGGATCTCGGTGCCGGCTTGTGCAGCGAGCACTTGACTCGTCGCGACGATCCCGCGGCGTGCGAGCGTCGGCATGCGTTGCGATGGATAGGGCATGGCCCACTCGGGCGTTGCTGGCGCGAACTCATGCATGGGTCGTGGTCCCTTGGGTTGAACAATCGCGTTGGATCCGCCACCGGCGATCGCATCGCGCGTCGCCGCGTTGGCGCCTGCAATTCCTGCGGCCGCCGTCACGGCTGCCGTGCCTAGGAACTCGCGCCGCGTCGCGTGGTCTCGCACGCGTTCAGGCTAGCGCGTGCGCTGAGGCCCCCGTTGAGCCAGAAGACTCAAGGCGTGGCAGCAGGAGTTGGCACGGTCGGCTGTGTGGCTGGGATCGTGAGCGCTGGCGGCTGCTCGCGTTCGTACTTCGCGAGCGTGGCCTGCAGCTCAGCCAGCATGGTCTGGGCCTGTTGCAACCACTGCGCAGCGGCGTCCGCCGGTGCAGCTGCAAGTTCAGCAGTGAGCGCCGCGATCGCCTCGTGCTCCACCGCGATCGCGCTGGTCCGGTCTCCGAGTGCCCAGTGGACGCTGGCGAGCGTGTCAAGGATGGCGCCATCCTTGCGCTGCGTGAGCGCGACAGCGCGTTGGGCGAAGTTGAGCAGCTGCTTCAGATCTCGCGCGGGCGAATCCACAGGGACTTCAGTCAGACCGCGCCAAACGAGTTCATTCCAGAAGAGCGCATTCGCGTTCGCGAGATCGTCTGGGTCGGCCGCCGCAGTGAGTTGGAGCGCACGAGCCCAATCCTTCTGCTGCATAGCGCCTTCGATTTGCTTCAGCCGATCCCGGCGCGATGCCTCGTCCTCGTTGCGCCTTCGGACTTCCTCGGTCGCCTTGGCAGCGCGCGCGTCCTGCCGTTCGAGGTCGATGTCGCCCACCACGATCGATGCGGCGGTGCGCAAGTCATTGGCGAATCGGCGATCGGCGCGAACATCAGCATCGAATGCTTCGACCTCTTCGATCGAATCACCGACTTCGGCGATGCGTTCCTTGAGCGACGCGCGCACACGCTCGGCTTGGTTCAACAGGGCGCGGGACTTCGCAACACGGTCGCGCATGGGCACGCCGCTCCACAATCGGATCGTCCTGTCATCGCTCGCACTTGCGAGCGCCGTTCCGTCCGGGCTGAAGGCGACGCTGGACACCATCTGTTCGTGTCCTCGCAGCGGTTCGCCAAGCGGCGTGCCGGTCGCCACATCCCACAGCCGGATCGTTTTGTCATTGCTTGCACTCGCGAGCGTCGTCCCGTCGGGGCTGAAGGCAACGCTCAACACGAAAGTCTGATGGCCTCGCAGCGGTTCGCCGAGCGGCGTGCCGGTCGCCACATTCCACAGGCGGATCGTGTTGTCTTCGTTTCCACTGGCGAGCGTTGTGCCATCTGGACTGAAGGCGACGCTGAGGACATCGCCGTCTGCTCCGCGCAGCGGTTCGCCGATCGGCTTGCCGGTGGCCACATCCCACAATCGAATCGTGTCGTCACCGCTTCCGCCCGCGATCGTCTTTCCGTCTGGACTGAAAGCGATGCTGAGGACGTTGTCATCCGCCCCACGCAGTGGTTCGCCAAGTGGCTTGCCGGTCGCGGCATTCCACAAGCGGATCGTCTTGTCCCAGCTCCCGCTGGCGATGGTGCTCCCGTCTGGACTGAAGGCGACGCTGCGAATGCCCAGCTCATGTCCACGCAGTGGTTCACCGATGGGTCTGCCGGTTGCCACATCCCACAATCGAATCGTCCGGTCGCGGCTCCCGCTGGCGAGCGATGTTCCCGTTGGGCTGAAGACAACGCTCTGGACGGAACTGTCGTGCCCGCGCATCGGTGGTCCGATCGGCCTGCCGGTCGCCACATCCCACAGTCGAATCGTCCGATCATCACTCGCGCTGGCGAGCGTCGATCCATCTGGGCTGAACGCGATGCACGGGATCTTGTTTCCGTGCCCACGCAGTGGTTGATCGAGCGATGCGCCGATCGCAGCATTCCACAGGCGGATCGTCTTGTCAAAGCTCCCGCTTGCGAGCGTCTTCCCATCTGGGCTGAAGGCGATGCTCTGAACCTTGTCCTCATGTCCGCGGAGCGGTCCACCGAGAGGCGTTCCTGTCGACGCGTCCCAGAAGCGGATCGAGTGGTCAGAACTTCCGCTCGCGAGCGTCGTTCCGTCGGGGCTGAACGCCAGGTCGGTGACCCACCTTCCGTGACCGCGCAGTGGTGCACCGAGCGGTGTGCCGGTCGCCACATCCCACAGACGAATCGTGGTGTCCTCACTTCCGCTGGCGATGGTCTTTCCGTCCGGACTGAAGGCAACGCAGAGGACGAAGCCCTCAGCTCCGCGCAGTGGTTCACCGATCGGATGGCCCGTTGCCACATCCCACAGACGGACGGTCCTGTCCTCGTTTGCGCTGGCGATGGTCTTTCCATCTGGACTGAACGCGACGCGGATGACATCACCGCCGTCCGTGCGAAGCGGTTCGCCGAGTGGCTTGCCGGTCGCAGCGTCCCAGAGACGGATCGAGTCGTCCGCGTTCCCGCTGGCGATGGTCTTTCCATCTGGACTGAACGCGACGCTGAACACAGTGCCTTCGGCTCCGCGCAGTGGCTCGCCGATCGGCTTGCCCGTTACCGCATCCCAGAGACGAGTCGTCCTGTCGTCGCTACCGCTGGCGATGGTCTTCCCGTCGGGGCTGAAGGCGACGCTGGAGATCCAGGATGCATGCCCGCGCAGTGGTTCGCCGATCGGCTTGCCCGTCGCCGCATCCCACAGGCGGATCGTCCCATCCTCGCTTGCACTGGCGATGGTCTTCCCGTCGGGGCTGAAGGCGACGCTGGAGATCCAGGATGCATGCCCGCGCAGTGGTTCGCAAATGGAGAGATCACTCCAGGCAGCGGCAAGGCGAGCGCCGAAACGATCGTCGCGGGCTAGGTCCTTCAGAACACCAAGTTCGCGACGGGTCCCATCGATGTCGTTGCGGCGCACTGCATCGAGCGCATTGCCCGTGATGATGACGCCAAGGAGATTGTTGCTCCGGGCCAACTGTTCCGTCGCGCGCGCTTCGCTCGCCTTGGCGCTGGCTTCGCTTTCCTTGGCGCTGGCTTCGCTTTCCTTGGCGTTTGCTTCGCTCGCCTTGGCCTTCGCTTCACTCGCCAACGCGTCGTCCTTTGCTGCGACGGCCTCGCGCCACTGCCACGCGGCAAGACCTAGGCCGACGACGAGCGCGCCGAGCACCGCGCCCGCGCCAGCCACGAGTGCTCGGTTGCGCCGTGCGTACTTGCGCAGGCGATAGGTCGTCGATTCGGGTGCTGCAGCGATGGGCCTGCCTTCGAGATAGGCACGGACATCGTTCGCCAGTTCCAGTGCCGTTTGGTAGCGGTGCTGCCGCTCCTTGCGCATCGCCTTCAGCGGGATCCATTCAAGTTCACCGCGGACGCTGCGGACGAGCTCATCCATCCGGAGCTTGCGCGCAGCTTCGATGCGGCTGGTCGCGTCGCGGTCCTTCGTCCACAGCGTCGACAATCGAGCGCTCGGGCTCGGCGGGTCCTGCTCACGCAGGGTCCGCTGGATCTCGCCGTAGGCCTTCTTGCGAAGTTCCGTGCCGTCGAACGGAGTCGCGCCGACGAGCAGTTCATACAGCAGCACGCCGAGCGAGTAGATGTCGCTTCGTGTGTCGATGTCCCCCGCCGTGGGGTCGGCCTGCTCGGGGCTCATGTACTCGAGCGTTCCGATCATGGCGCCTGCCTCGGTGTAGATGGACTGTGCGCCCATCGCTGGACTCATGGCCTTGGCCACGCCGAAGTCGATCACCTTCATCGACGGCTTTCCGTCCTCTGTTTGGAACGCCAAGACATTGCCTGGCTTGATGTCCCGATGCACGATGCCCTTGTGATGCGCGTGCTGGATGGCTTCGCAGACCTGCTCGAACAGGATGAGGCGTTCCGTGATCCCAAGCCTTCTCGTGTCGCAGAAGTCCGTGATGGGTTCGCCCCGGACATGCTCCATCGCAAAGTAGGGCCGGCCGGTCGGCGTCAGACCTCCATCAAGGACCCTTGCGATCCCTGGGTGATTCATCACGGCCAGCGCCTGGCGTTCCTGCTCGAAGCGCGCGATGACGGCGCGTGAATCCATTCCCGGCTTGATGAGCTTCAGCGCCACGCGTTGCACGAATGGCTCACGGCGCTCAGCAAGCCAGACCGTGCCAAACCCGCCCTCTCCAAGAAGGGTCAGGAGTTTGAATGGCCCGACCGAGTCGCCCGGGTGCTCGAGCGGCATCCGCGTCGCCACGGCCGGCGGGGCGATGCCGCCGGTTTCGGCGTCACGGCCCGGGCGCGGCGTGGGTGGACCGCTTCCGGGACCGCTGTTCGGATCGCCCTGCACCATGCGTGCAGCCTAGCGACGGAGTGTTCAAACGCCGACGGTCGCGGGCTTCTTCGTGCAGGTCGTGCGACCTGCCGCAATGCGACGCTTGGCGTAGGCGATCGCAGCGTCGGCGTTCGACGCCTGCGTGCGGCTCTCTTCGAGCACCGCCAGCGTGGTCTCTTCGATCTTGGCGACCTTCTGGTCGACCATCGCTTCGGTGTAGCCCAGGTAGAGACCACCAAGTCGGATCAGGCCGCCTGCATTGGCGACGAAGTCCGGCGAGTACAGCACGCCCTTCTTCTTGATGGCGACGCCGTCGACCGCGGGGTCGAGCAGCTGGTTGTTGGCGGTGCCGCAGACGATGGTGCAGTTCAGGCCAGCAATCGTCGTGGCGTCGAGCACGCCGCCGAGTGCGCACGGAGCGAGGATGTCGAGCTTTTCAGTGAAGAGGTTGCGGTCGTTGCCGAGCGCAACACAGCCGAGTTCCTCGACCGCGCGCTTCATGGTGGGCACATGCACATCCGTGACCAGCACGGTCGCGCCCGCATCACGCAGGAGCTTCGCGAGCTTGTAACCGGTCGCACCACAGCCTTGCACGCCGACGGTGAGGTTGGCGAAGCTCACAGGCTTGCCGAGGAACTTCAGGCAAGCCTTCATCGAGTTGAAGCAGCCCAGCGCGGTCCACGGACTCGGGTCGCCGCCGCGGCTGACGGCTTCGCCGCCCATGATGTGCGGCGTTTCGCGCGCCATCCAGTCGCAGAACTGCGGGCTCACGCCGACATCCTCGGCTGCGATGTACTGACCGGCGAAGGTGTTCACGAAGCGACCCATGGCCCGACCCTGCGCTTCGGTCGGCTGCTGGCCAGGCTCGTCAAGGATGATCACGCTCTTCGCACCACCCATCGGCAGGTCGGCCGCGGCCGCCTTGTAGGTCATGCCTTCAGACAGGCGCAGGACATCGAAAAGCGCCTCGTTCGTGCTGGCATAAGCCCAGCGGCGCGTGCCGCCGAGCGCGTTGCCGAGCACCGTGCTGTGGATGGCCACGATCGCCTTCAGGCCGCTCGTGGGATCTTGGTGGAACGCCACGCGCTCGTGGCCCATCGTGTGCATCGTCTTCAGCAAGTCCATGGTGTCTCCGTGGGGGTGGTGGGGAAAGGCGGGAATGCTAGTGCGTGTTGGTCGAACGATGAAACGGGTCAGGCGCCGGCGCCTGTGCTGACCCGGGCGCCCGCGAACAGGCTGCCGGTCCCGAATTGCGGGATGTTCGACTGATCGGGCTTCTTGCCGGTTCCGCGCACGGCCATCACCGGCGTGCGCTCGGGGATCACATAGTCGCCGTTGGGCAGGCTGTCGGCCCACGCGAGCACGGCATCGGCGGCGCGCTTCATGGTGCCGTCGCAGTTCTGTCGCAGTGCGCGGAGCTCCGCATCGAACTGCTCGCCCGCGAAGGCGATGAAGTGGTCGACGATCGCAGCTTCGAGTTCGAGATCCCGTCCTTCGAGTCCGCGGCGCATGTTGCGCTCGAACTTCGACAGCGTGCACAGGCTGGCGTGGATCCAGAGGGCGGCTAGAGCAAGGCGCGACTGGATCGTCTGCTCGGTGACGATGGCCTCCTCGTGCTCCTTGAACATCATCTTCACCTGGTGGCTGAACTCGCGAATGCGCATCATGCACTCGTCAAGGTGTCGCGCGATGCGAGGGTTCTGGCACGCGAAGGTCGGCATGCCTCGACGGAAGCCCAAGAAGAGTTCCGAGCCGATCTGCATGGCGCTGCCGAGGTTCGAGAACGGGCGATCCTTGATGCCCTTCATCCACTCGCCCAACTGCTTGCCGCCGTAGGCCCAGACGAAGGAGTGCATGACCTCATTCGCGCCCTCGACGATGATGTTGATGCGGCTGTCGCGCCAGATGCGCTCGACCGAATTCTCCGTCATGTAGGACTCGCCCCCCATGATCTGCATCGCATCATCGACCGTGCGGAATCCCATCTCGCTGCAGAAGATCTTGCACATCGCCGTTTCGACCATGATGTCGTCATCGTGACGGTCGAGGAAGCCGGTGGTCATGTACAGCATGGCGTCCATCGCGTAGACGTAGCCGGCCATGCGTGCGAGCTTTTCCTTGCACAGATCGAAGTCCGCCAGCGGGCGATCGAACTGGTAGCGGTACTTGGCCCACTTGAGCGCCTGTTCGTAGGCAAATCCTGCGCCGCCGAGCATGCCGGCGCTGAGCGTGCAGCGGCCGTAGTTCAGGCAGGTCATGGCGATCTTGAAGCCCTGGCCTTCCTTCGCGAGCAGGTTGGCAGCGGGGACCTTGACATTGGTCAGCCGGATGCGCGCTTGCCAGGTGCCGCGGATGCCGCACTTGGAGCGGTTTCGGCTGAAGATGTCGACGCCGTCCATGTCGGGCGTGCAGATCAGCGCCGTCACGACATCCTTCTGCTTGCCGGTCTTGGGATCGGTGATCTTCTGCTTCGCCATCACCGTGAAGAGGCCGCTCAACGCGCCGCTGGTCGCCCACTTCTTCTCGCCACTGAGGATGTAGTGCGTGCCGTCTGCCGACAGTTCGCAGCGAGTTTCTTGGCCGCCCGCGTCGCAGCCCACATTGGGCTCGCTGAGACAGAAGGCGCTCAGCGTGTCCTGCGCCATGCGGGGCAAGAAGCGGGCCTTCTGTTCCTCGGTACCGAAGAGCATCACGGCCTTGCAGCCAATCGATTGGTGCGCGCTGACGAGCACGGCCGTCGAACCGCAACTGCGGCCGATGCGCTCGAGCGCACGGTTGTAGCTGGTGATGCCAAAGCCGCCGCCGCCGAACTCCTTGGGCACGGTCATGCCCAAGACGCCGAGCGAGAAGAGGCGCTTGATCACCCAGTCAGGGATCTGCTGCTCTTGGTCGATCTGGTGCGCCGGGTGCTCGGTGCGCAAGTAGCGGTCCACTTCGGCGAGCAATTGGTCGCAGCGCGCGGTCTCATCAGCGCTTCCCTCTGGGTAGGGGAACATGAGCTCCTCGCGGAAGTTGCCCCAAAAGTTGTTCTTGATCGCCCCCATCGTTGATGGATCCGGCCCGAGCATTTCCTGAGCAGCCTCGATCTGCTTGCGGTCTCGTTCGGCGATGCCCTTCATGTCGGTGACATTGGTGGAGCTCATGGCGGATCCTCTTCGGTGTGCGGAAACGGAGCGGGCGACCCAACAGAGTCGCCCGCAGGCGAAGAAGTGTAGGGCGGTCGGCCCGGCGGGGGAAATCGCCCGCCAACCTCACTTCTTGAGGAAGCCGGCCAGTTTCTCGCGGGCCTGCGGCGTATGGCGAAGCCCGACGAGCGTGTGCCGCTCGCGCTCACAGGCCGCGCTCCAACCATGGTCTAGGCCGAACTGCACCAGGTCGCACACGGCGATCGCGGCGGGGGACTCCGGAAGTTCGTTCCGAGCCTTCGCGAGAGCTTCCGGCACGCCGGGCATTCCGAATCCCTGATCCTCACGGATGCAGCGGATCGACCGTTGCTTGGCGTGACCGCGCAGCCACGCCGTTGCGGTGGACCGCGCGGCGTCTACAGATGGTGCGATCGCGTCGAAGAGTCCCGCCGGCAATGCGGCGCTTGAGAATGTCTCCCCAGTCGCGGTGGCCTTGATGGCGATCAACGGGTCGATGCGCGCGGGCAGGCACTGCGTGCCGCCCCACCCTGGGCAGATGCCCAGCCCAGCTTCTGGGAGTCCAACCCGGAACGGCTTCGAGCCCTCCGGCGCGGCGACCCCGATCAGGCCGTCGCAGTGCATGGCGATTTCGAGGCCGCCACCAAGGGCAGCCTTGCCGACCATCGCGGCGCTCGGGCAGGGAAGGGCTGCGATACGCCAGAAGGCGTCGGCGGCGCGCTTCAGGTACGCATGCAGGGCGGTGTCGTCCATGGCGTCGATTTCGGCCAAATCCGCTCCGGCCACGAAGACCCGCTCAGATGAACTTTCAAGCATGAAACCGCTGAGATTGCGCGTCGATTCGACGCGATCCATCGCGAAATGGATCTGATCGATCAGCCATGCATCCAAGACGACGACGCCCCCTCGCGGTCGATCTGGGTTGATCTGCAGCGAAAGTGAGACGATTCCGTCGCCAAGATCAGTGATGTTCAGCGCAGATGTCGTCATGATCGGTGCTCCTTGCGTGATTCTGAAGTGGGAATGGCTATCTGCATCGATCATGCGTCGATCGGCAGCGATTGTGGTCGAATGTGGCGATCAAGATCCCCAAAGTTTCCCCAGGCGCTCCTGCGCCTCGCCGCCTTGGATGATCCTAGCGCTGATCTCGGCCGCTTCTCGGATGGCGGCTTCGTCGTTGGATCCATCAAGAACCGATAACCATCGCTTGGTTTCTCGGATGGCGAGCGGTCCACCTTTGGACAGGCCCGTGGCCAGCGCCATCGTTGCCGACTCAAGTTGATCGAGCGGGACGCAGTGGCTGGCGATGCCCTTGGCGTGCCCATCGGCACCACTCATGGTCCCGCCCAAGAGCAGCATCGCACGAGCGGGGCCGGCGCCGATCTTCTTGACGAGCCACGGCGCGACGACCGCTGGACAAATCCCAAGGTCGACTTCGGGATAGCCGAGCTTGGCTTCGGGATGCGTGACGCCAAAGTCGCAGACGACCATCAGGCCGCACCCGCCACCGATGGCCGCGCCTTGGACCTTGGCGATCGTGGGCATTGGAAGTTTGCGAATGGCCAGACTGGTTTCAGCCAGCGCACGCAGCATGTCGCCCATCGCGATCGGGTCGGTCGCCACAGCCTTCAGGTCCATGCCGGCACAGAAGCTCTTGCCGTCGCCCTCCAAGATGACCACGCGAACATCCGCGCGCGACTGCAGCGCTTCAACGGTCGAGCGAAGCGCTGTGATGAGTTCCTTGGAGAGTGCGTTGCGCGCTTCGGGGCGGCGCATGCAGACGCGGGCGATGCCGTCGGTGATGTCGAGCGAAACGAGGTTGGACATGGCCGGGAGCGTAGCCGCGCCGCCGCGATCAGCGACTGAGCGATCCCGAGTGCCGCGCTTCAGGCCAATGCAACAGCGACGAGTCCAGGGCACACATGCTTCAGCGGCGATGCAGGAAGTAGCCGCACTCCGGGCATCGGTCGCTGAAGCCTGCGCGGTCGATGACATGGCCGCAGCCCGGGCAGAGCCCTTGGTCGGCGCGCCCGGCCTCGATCCGCGCGCGGCGG
>VGXL01000061.1 GCA_016873315.1 Phycisphaerae bacterium
GCGACGGCATGGTCGACCTCGATGACGTCAGCCTCTGGGCTGACGCACGTGAGCGACGCAGCGAAGACTGATCCGTTCGTTCAACGCAGATTCGTTCACCAGGGGGTCGGCTCACGCCGGCCCCCTGTTTCATTGGGGATCGGTCCGCCTGTTTCATCGCGGATCAGTGCAACGAGACCCCAGTGAGTCTGACATCGCCCCGCGTGTACCCTCTCCGACCCCGCCATGAGCCAGCCCGACCATCCACGCCGCACCTTTGCGATCATCTCGCATCCTGACGCCGGCAAGACCACGCTCACCGAGAAGTTCCTGCTGTACGGCGGCGCGATCGATCTTGCTGGCTCGGTGACAAGTCGCAAGGACCGGCGCGCGACCGCCAGCGACTGGATGGACCTTGAAAAGCAACGCGGCATCTCGGTCAGTTCCACGCTGCTGCAGTTCGATTACTCGGGATACCGCGTCAATCTGCTCGACACGCCGGGCCACCAGGACTTCAGTGAGGACACCTACCGCGTGCTCACCGCCGTGGATGCCGCGGTCATGGTCATCGACGCGGGCAAGGGCGTGGAAGCGCAGACCCGCAAGCTCTTCGAGGTCTGCCGACGACGCGGCGTGCCCATCTTCACCTTCATGAACAAGTGCGACCGGCCGACGCGTCCCCCGCTCGATCTGGTCGATGAACTCGAGAAGATCCTGGGCATCGGCGCGTACCCCGTGAACTGGCCAATCGGTACCGGCGCGAACTTCCGCGGCGTCTACGACCGCGCCGCACGGCAGATGCACCTCTTCGAGCGCACAAGCGGTGGCGCGTTTGCCGCGCCATCGACCGTCGGCGGTCTCGATGACCCGCGACTGCTCGAGCGGCTCGACAGCGATGCGCACACCGAGAGCCTGCAGGAAGTGCAGATGCTCGACGAAACCGGCGGTGCGGGTGCAGCCTTCGATCGCGAAGCCGTGCTCGCTGGCCGCGTGACGCCCGTCTACTTCGGCAGCGCGATCAACAACTTCGGCGTGCAACTTCTGCTCGACGGCTTTCTGCGCGACAGCAGCCCGCCGACCGCCCGCCAATCACGCGCGGGGCGCATCGAGCCCAGCGATGAACGCTTCAGCGGTTTCATCTTCAAGATCCAGGCGAACATGGATCCCAAGCACCGCGACCGCATTGCATTCCTGCGCGTCGTGTCCGGCACATTCGAACGCGAAATGCAAGTCGTGCACGCGCAGAGTGGTCGGCGCGTCCGCTTGGGCAACGCGGCCAAGCTCTTTGGCAACCAACGCGAGACGGTCGACCACGCCGTCGCTGGCGATGTGGTGGGTTTGATCGGCAACGATCTCTTCGGCATCGGCGACACGCTCACGGATGATCGCACGATCGTCTTCGACGAGATCCCAGAGTTCACGCCCGAGTGCTTCGCGTACTTGCACAATCCGCAGCCGGGCAACTCCAAGAAGTTCAACCTCGGTCTGGAGCAGCTGCTGCGCGAGGGCGTGGCGCGAAAGTTCGAGACCGTGGGCAGCGGCACCAAGATCGCGCTGCTCGCTGCGGTCGGTCCGCTGCAGTTTGAAGTCATGGCGCACCGCCTGAAGGGCGAGTACGGCGCCGAGAGCCGTCTGGAGAGCGCACCGTGGCACATCACGCGGTGGTGGCGTCGCAAGGGCAGCGATGCGCCGGCGATGATCGACGAGCGCGAGATGGAACTCCCGGATGCGCCGCAGGGATCGCGCCTGGCATGGGACGACCGCGGGCGCGGCGTGGTGCTCTTCGGCGACCACTGGCCCGTGCGATTCTTCCAAGAGCGCAATCCTGAGATCGAACTCTCGGCAGTGCCGTGGGATCACGCGGCGGCGATTGCGATGGACTCGGCGCAGCAGATCCGGCGCTAAGCGCGCGCTGACCGCATGGGACGCGCGTCGGCTGGTGCGGCGAACACGGAGTCACGCAGTGGCTCAATCGCGTCGGCGCAAGAGCCGCAGACTGTTGAGCACCACACTGACGCTGCTGCACGCCATCGCGGCGCTCGCCAGCATCGGCGGAAGCATCCATCCCGTCCACGGCCAGAGCGCTCCGGCAGCAAGCGGAATCATCAGGGCGTTGTAACCAAAGGCCCACCAGAGATTCTGCTTGATCGTGCGCAGCGTTCGGCGGGCGTCCAGCACCGCAACCGGGAGTGCGCGCAGATCACCGCCCATGAGTGCGATGTCGGCTGCCTCCAGAGCGATCGCGCTTCCGCACCCCATCGCCAGTCCAACATCAGCTTGCGCGAGCGCTGGCGCATCGTTGATGCCATCGCCCACCATGGCCACGCGTGCTCCCCCCTGCTGCAGCTCGATGATCGCGCGCGCCTTGTCGTGCGGCAGCACTCCAGCGATCACGCGATCGATGCCCACATCACGAGCGATCGCATGAGCCGGCGCGGCGCGGTCGCCCGTCAGCATCACCGGTTCGATGCCGAGCGCGCGCAGTGACGCGACGGCCGCTGCACTGCCGCCGCGAGGCGCATCGCGAAGTTGAATCGATCCGACCACACATCCGTCGACGGCCACCATCGCGATCGTCGAGGCATCATCATCGTCAGCCCCAACGACTGCCCCCGCCGCAGCCAACCACGCCCGCGTGCCGACGAGCACGCGCTGACCGCCGATGTTTCCCTCGACGCCCTGGCCGGGAACAGCGACGACATCGGCCGCAGCCTTGGGAAGCACGCCACGCTCTTCGGCAGCGGCGACGATCGCACGCGCCAACGGATGCTCGCTTGATCGCTCGATCGATGCAGCGGCCGACAGCACCTGATGCTCGGTGGCGCCACCACATGCCGTCACGCTGGACACGCGCGGGTGGCCTTCGGTGATCGTGCCGGTCTTGTCCAGAACGACCGTCGTCGCGCGAGCGAGCGATTCAAGTGCTGCGCCGCCCTTGACCAGAATGCCTTTGCGCGCCGCTGCGGCGGTGCCAGCCATGATCGCCGCTGGCGTGGCCAATCCCATGGCGCATGGGCACGCGATGATCAGCGTCGACACGACCGCCACGAGTGCGCGCGCGAACCGATCGTCGTCTGGACCAAACACCATCCACGCCGCGCCAGTGATGACTGCGATGGCGAGCACGGCGGGGACGAATCGTGAACTCACGCGATCGGCCAACCGCGCGATCGGCGCCTTGCTGCCCTGCGCGTCCTCCACGGCGCGCACGACCTGCGCCAACACCGTCGCGCTGCCGACCTGCGTGGCGACCATGCGCAACGCGCCCGCGCCATTGACCGTACCACCAAGAACGCGATCACCCGGAGCCTTGTCGACAGGCATCGGCTCGCCGGTGAGCATGGACTCATCCACACTCGACCGACCCGACTCAACCCTTCCATCGACAGGCACGCGGCTGCCAGGGCGCACCAACACAAGATCGCCCACGACGACTTTCGCCGCGTCGACATCGTGCTCCGTTCCATCGCGGAGCACGACCGCGCGCGGCGGTGCAAGGTCCACCAGCGATTCAATCGCGTGACTGGCCGATCGAGTCGCACGCCATTCAAGCCACTTGCCCAGCGTGACCAACACCACGATCGACGCGGCGGCCTCGAACTGGACCGGCGCGCCGTGTGCATTTGCCCCCGCGTTGGCCATCGCTGCGATGGCGGGGATGGTCAGGATGAGCATCGACCAGAGCCACGCCACGCCGCTGCCGAGCGCGACGAGCGTGTCCATGGATGTCATGCCAACCTTGGCTTGTCGCCACGCTCGGACCATGAAGGGCCAGCCGCAGATGGCCATCGCCGCCGTGCCTAGGATCGCTTGTGTCCAATCCGCCAGCGGCCCGTGCAAGAACGACACGCTGCCATGCGTCATCGCGATCACCACGACCGGCGTGGCCAGGATCGCGCCAACGATCGTGCGCGTCAGGAGTTCGCGTCCTTCGGCATCACGCGCAGCGATCATGGCCTCGCGTGGATCACCAGCGCGGGCAACGATGGCGGAGTACCCCAGTCGTTCGATGGCCTGCGCGATTCGCTCGGTCGTGACGTCGTTCCCGCACTCGATCGTTGCGACGCGTGTCGCAAAGTTCACGCTGGCCGAGCGAACTCCGGGCAGTGCACCAAGCACTCGCTCAAGCTTGAGTGCGCAGGCCGCGCACGACATGCCGCCGATCGGCACGATGCATCGCTCTGCAGTCGCTGAGCCATGGTCCACGCTCACAGTCTAGAACCTCAGCACGGTGCCAACCGCGACCTGAGCGACTACCTTTCCCACCCCATGCCTGGATCGGACTCTGCCATCGCTCGTTCGCTGCACAGCGCGCGCCCAGCGCTGCGTGCGCCGTATGCCATCCAGCCGGTGCGCAACGGCCGCGGCCTTGTGGCGCTGCAGCGGTTCGACCCTGACGCTGTCATCCTTGAACTGCGCGGACGCATCGTGTCCGCATCAACGGTCTGGTCGATGTGGTCGCGCGCGCCCAAGCGGGCTGCCAACTGCATTCGATTCGGCCCTGAGTCCTACCTCGACCCCGGCTCGCGTCCTGGCGCGTTCGCCAATCATTCGTGCAGACCGGCGACCGCGCTCTTCCGAGAAGGTCGACGACTGCTGGTGGTCGCGCTGCGACGAATCCGCCCGGGCGATGAACTGACGCACGATTACTCGACCTTCTTGGGCGCAGACGATGTCTGGACGATGCGCTGCCATTGCGGCGAGCGCGCCTGCCGCGGCACCATCGGGCGATTCGACCGGCTTCCACCGCGCGTGCTCACGAAGTACCGGGCGCTCGGCATGATCCCTGACTTCATCGAAGCGACCGCGCGGGATTGATCTGGGGCCGCGTTCGGCGCTGCGGTAGCCTTCTGCCCATGCATCGACCACTCCTGCGATGGATCTGCCAGCATGTGGCAGCGATCACCGTGGTGGTCGAGCCAGCAACGCTTGACCTTGGGTCGATTCCGCTCGGTTCAGAGCGTTCAATGCCAGTCACACTGCGCAATCTGGGCACCGAGCCAGCTCGAATCGTGACGGCGGCCGGCAACTGCGCCTGCACCACATCCACCTGGCCCATCGAGCCGATCGCTCCTGGCGCGACCGCCGAGGCGGTCATCACGCTCAAGCCAAGTGAGACGCAACGCGGTGAACGATTGACGAAGAAGGTCAGCTTCGTGATCGAGAGCCAAGGCGTGATCGATGTGGCGGTGATCGCGACGGTTCCCGCAGACGCCGGAGCGCCCGCAGCTGCACCAAGCCAGCCGTCGCAGCCCGCGCGCCAAGCGACGCCGCTACCACCGAAGCCTTCGACCGCCTTCGCACGCGTCGATCCGCCCATGAAGCCGGGCGCTCGTGTTCCATTCCCGACCTTCGATCACTGGATCGTCGGCGCACCCGAACGCGCGTGGACACCCGGCGTCGTCACTGTGATCGACTTCTTCGGCACCGACTGCAGCCACTGCAGGGAGTATGCCGACCTGATCGAGCAGGTCATGCGCGACTTCGGCGCCAAGGGTGTTCGATTCATCGCGACGACCGACGAGCAGCCCGATGCGGTCCGCGCTTGGTACAGCAAGTCCGGCGTGGCGGAACACTTCCCATGCGCCATCACCGCTGACCCGGATCGCAGCGTGCTCGCGCTGTTCCAACACGGCACCTTCCGCACCTCGACCCCGCGGTTCTTCATCGTCAAGGACGGCATCGTGCAGTGGTACGGGCACCCCAAGGTCAGCCGACCGGTGCTCGATGCGCTGGTCGCGGGGACCTGGGATCCGAGTTCGGAACTTGCCGACGCCATCACCGAAAGCAATGTCGCACGCGCGAAGAACGCGATCGACATCGTCATCCGGTGGTGCGACCGCTCGGGCGATTGGCAGCCTCTGCTCGAAACGCTCGATCATGTCCGCGCGGCGATCCCCGAACGCGCGGGCCAGTACGAATCGCAGCGCTTCCTGATCATGATTGGCCTGGCCGGTCAGATCGAACAGGGCTACGCGTTCGGGCGCGCCGTGGCCAAGGCGCGCGCAGGCGAGATGGAGACGCTTCGTGCGATGGCCCGCGCGATCCTTGAGACGCCCTTCGTCAAGGTGCGTGATCTTGACTTCGCGATGGAACTGGCCGTTGCGGCCGATGCGCTCGCCAAAGGCACGGATGCGCGCGCGGCCGACACGCTCGCGCTCGCCAACTACGCGACGGGACACCGCGAGGTGGCGATCACCAACGGCGAACGCGCCGTTCGACTGGAAACTGACCCTTCCATGAAACGCAAGTATGAGCAGGCGTTGCAGAAGTACCGCACGGGTCCGATGGGTCCCGAGCCGAGCAAGGAGCACGAGCCGGCTCCTGCCGATGCGGCCGCGCCGCCGCCGCGCCGCGGACCACGCCCCCCGGGTCCGTGATGGACCGGGTGCGGGCAGGGATGCTCGCGGTCAGCGCAGCTTCGCTTCGAGTTCTTCCCAGCGCGCGTAGAGCCGGGCGACTTCCGTGTGCGCCGCAGCCGACGCATCGCACGCCTTGCGGAAGGCCACATGGTTCGACTGGAGCGACGGGTCGTTCATGTGTTCATCGGCCTTGGATGCCACGGCTTCCGCAGCTGCAATCGCCGCCTCAATCCCGTCGTACTCGCGCTGGTCCTTGTACGAGAGTTTCTTGCGTTGGGTCGGCGCGGGCGCGGTCGTGGCCGCGGCGCGTGGCGTGGAAGCGCGCGAGTCGGCCGACTCGGCCGCTGCCTCGAATGACTTGAGCGCGCGAAGTGCCTGCTCCAAGTCTGCAACCTGCGCCGACTCGCCACCGGGGCCGCCGAGCACGATGACCTGCGTGGCCAGCCGCTCGAGCATCGCGCGATCGTGCGTGACCAGAAGTACCGGCCCGCTGAACTCCTCGATCGACTGCTCCAGCACACCAAGCGTGGGCAGGTCAAGGTCGTTGGTGGGCTCATCGAGCACCAGGACATCGGCGGGCTCCAGCATCATGCGAGCGATGTGGGCCCGCGCGAGTTCGCCGCCCGACAGCCGAGAGATCTGCTGCAGAAGCTGGTCATCATCGAACAAGAACCGTCGCGACCAGGCGGTGATGTGCATCTCGCCGCCGCGAAAGAGCACCTTGTCACCGACCGGGCAGATCGCGTCCTTCAGCGTCATCGTGCCATCGAGCTCGGCGCGCTGTTGCGAGAGCGTCACCACGCGCGGTGCAGGATCCGCTCGGCTCACGGTCCCGGTGTCCGGCATCCGTTCGCCGACGAGCGTTCGCAGAAGTGTGGTCTTCCCTGACCCATTGGGACCCATGACCGCAATGCAGTCGCCCGGGACCAGTTCGACATCCAGCCCCGCGAAGAGCGTGCGACCACCGAGCGCGACCGACACGCCCTGCGCCCAGATCAATCGCCGCGTGCGTCGACCACTGCCGGTGAAATCGACGCGAGCGCCACCAGATGCGGCAGCAGCATTGCGTCGCGAGAGCTCGGCCAGTTGCTCACGACGGTCGGCGCTGTCGTCGATCCGTCCCTTCGCCTTCGTTCGCCGTGCCTGAGCGCTGCGTCCGAGCCACGCGTTGTCGATGCGCACTTCGTTGGCCAGCGATGCCTGCGCACGCCCCTGGGCTTCGAGGAACTCGGCCTTGCGGCGCGCGAACTCATCGACACCACCATCGGCGATGAACACGCCACCGGGATACGCGCGCGAGAGTTCGCCCACACGAGTGGCCACGCGTTCCAGGAAGACTCGATCGTGCGTGACGAAGACGCTCGTGCCGGCCTGAATGTCCTGCGCGCCCTTCACCAGAAACCGCTCGAGCCACTCGAGCCCCTCGACATCCAGATGGTTGGTCGGTTCATCGAGCAGGAGAAGATCCGGCGTGCCACCAGCCCGCGCGAGACCCGCCGCGATCGAGCAGCGCTTGCGCCAACCGCCAGAAAGCGTCGAGAGCGGTGCGTCCATGCGCTCCTCGTCGAAGCCGATCTTGCCCAGAATGACGCCAGCGAGGACGAGCGCATCGTGCTCATCGCCGTGGCAGCGCGCGCATTCAAGCGCCGCCTCGGCCACGGCGCCCCGTGCGGTCTGGCCATCAGGAAAGTCATCCCGTTGCGGCACATACACGCTCACCATCCCGCGCGGCGTTCGCACTGAACCCGCATCGGGCTCTTCACGCAGCGCAAGCATGCGCAGGAGCGTGCTCTTGCCTGCACCGTTGGGACCGATGAGCGCCAACCGGTCGCCCTCGGCGATCGACAACGACACGCCCTTGAAGAGCGTGCGCATGCCGTGGGCTTTCGTCAGGTCACTTGCGGTCAGAAGCATTGGGGCCGGGCACGGTACCGCCACCGTCGAAACCCAGCAGCAGCTTGAGGAACCTCGTGTCGCTGAACGACTCGCCATCCTGATCCTGTTTCGCCATGCGAACGACCACCAAGCCATGTTCAGGCAAGAGATAGAGGCGTTGCTTGCCAGCTCCGGCCGCCATGACAGCCTTGACGATCGTGCCGTTGGCGTCGCGGATCGCGGCGGTCTGTCCGGCCGCGCGTTCAGCAACGCCCGGCTTCTCGCCGCGACCGAGGCGACGACGCAATCGAGTGCCCTCGCTGTCGCCGACATTCGCGACCGCACCGTCAGCTCCCGTGATCAGCCACCAGGTCAAACCGTACTGGGGATTCGCCCGACTCCCGATGAAGCACTGCTCGAGCGCATCGCGGTCGATGACGGGCGTCCATGCAGCACCCGCCTCCGATCGCACGGCGCACCCACGCCGCACGAACTCTCCCCACTTCGCCCACTCGCGCGCGGTGAGATGCGCGCCACCCGGCAGGTTCGGATTGCCCTGCTGATCGAGCGCGAAGCGCGTCTTGGGGAACTCGAGCCCCGCCGGCTTGAGGACGCGCGCCTGCATGTAGTCCCAGTAGGTCCGCTCGGGCCGCGAACTTGCGGCCAACTTCCGCGTGAGGAACTCGCCCCATGCGTAGAAGTGCGATGGACCGTAGCGAAAGGTGCGGCCCGGCTCGGCGGTAACGGGAACCTTGACGGCGGCCGCGTACCAGTTCTCTGGTGCCGTCTCTCGATCCCCGCCCCGGAGCTTGGACGCAAGATCGCTGATGCCCCCAAGATCCTTGATGCCGTAGCCCTGACGCCCGAGCAGCTCGCTGTTTGGCTCGAGCCCGCTCGTCAGACTGAGCAGTTCGCGCACCGTGATGCGGCTCGCGCGCGGATCAGACTTCCATTCGGTGATCGTGTCGCTCACGACTTCATCGAGTGTGATCAGCCCGTCCGTGACCGCTGCCGCCGCTGTCACGCCAGAGAAGCTCTTGGTTCCGCTCGCCAAGGGATGGGGGCGCTCCGCCGACCATCCGTTCGCGTACCGCTCGGCGATCACCACGCCGTCCTTCATCACCAGCACCGCGCGTCCAGACTTCGATTCGCTATAGGCCATCGCCCGGGCGATCGCTTCCGCGCTCGGCGCCGGCGTGGGCGCAGGATTCGGATTGAGAAATCGAGGCCCGTCGGCCGCACCCGCGACCTGCAGCAGCAACGCGATCAATCCTGCACCAAGGAACGACGGTCGACGGGTCATCATGGTCAAGGTCATTGCCCTCGATCGCTTGTGTCGGACAGAAATGTCTGCTGTGCGGCCGCGGAGCGCTTCACGCGACCATCGCACGCTCCGCAGCGACAGATTCGTCATGCGATCAGGCTACCCTTGCTTCGCTAGGCTGCGCGGCATGACGATCCAGCGCACTGTTGCTGTCCTCGCCGCCGCGCTCTCGATCATGGCGACCATGGCCCTTGCTCCCGTCGCGGACCTCGTCGCGGCCCAGAAGGAGCGCATCCGCGGCTACGCGGCGAAGCCACTGGAACGACCCCACCTGTCGTTCGTGAGCAACGGTGTCGCGGACTTCTGGACGATCGCCAAAGCTGGATCGCTCGCCGCGGGCAAGGAACTTGGCTGCGAGGTCACCGTCGTCTTTCCGGGTGCAGGGCTCAGTGACCAGAAGCGCATGCTCGAGGACCTTGTGATCCGCGGGATCGACGGCGTCTCGGTGAGCCCGATCGATCCCAAGAACCAGACAGAGGTCCTAGACCAGATTGCCGAGCACGCGCTGCTCATCACCAACGACAGTGATGCGCCTGCGTCACCTCGCCTGTGCTACATCGGCATGGACAACTACTTGGCCGGGCGCCAATGCGGCGAACTCGCACGCAAGGCACTTCCCGAGGGCGGCGAGGTCGCCATCTTCATCGGCCGCCTGGAACAGGACAACGCCAAGCGTCGCTGGCAGGGTTTCGTCGATGGCCTGCTCGGACGCAGCGTCGACGCTGAGCGACGCGATGATCACACCAAGCCGTTCCATGAGGCCGGCTACACGATCGTGGGCACCTGGACCGATTCGTTCGATCGCGCGAAGGCCAAGGCAAACATCGAAGATGTGATGACGCGCCATCCGAACCTTGCGCTCGTCACTGGACTCTTCGAATACAACTCGGTCCTCGCAGTCGAAGTGTTCCGCCAGGCCGGTCGTGCGGGGAAGATCAAGATCGCTGCCTTCGACGAGGGCGCCGAAGTGCTCGTCGGCATCCGCGAAGGCATCGTGCTCGGCACTGTGGTGCAGGATCCATACGGCTACGGCTACGAGAGCATCAAGGTGCTCCATGCGCTGACGCAGGGCAAGTTGGATGCGATTCCGGAGGGTGGCATCATGAACATTCCCGCACGCACGATCACGAAGGACGATGTCGATGCGTTCTGGTCGGATCTCAAGGCGAAGCTTGCCGCGGGCTCGTCCGCAAGGTGATCGCAGGGACCGCGCGTGGGCGCGGGTACAGTCCATTGCATGCCGAGTCTTCCGACCGTCAGGACGATCCTGCGCGTGCACGGCATCGGCAGGCGCTTTGCGGGCGTCGCGGCGCTCGACGGCATCGACGCCGAGATCCGCGCCGGCGAAGTGCTTGCGATCGTGGGCGAGAACGGCGCCGGCAAGAGCACGCTGCTGAAGATCCTGTCGGGCGTCCTGCCACCGAGCACCGGTTCGCTTGAGGCGATCGACGATCATGGCCGCCCGCACGAACTGCGATGGCGCAGCGTGGCGGAAGCCGCCCAGGCTGGCATCGCGTTCGTGCACCAAGAGCCCAGCCTTGCCGACCACCTCGATCTGGCGGGCGCGATCCTGCTCGGCCGCGAGCATCACCGACTCGGATGGCTCAACACGCGGTCGATGCGCGTCGAGGCCGCACGGTGGCTCGCGCGGGTGGGCCTGGACCTGGATCCATCGACGCTCTGCGGCAGCCTCTCGATCGCACAGCGCCAGCTCGTCGAAATCGCCAAGGCGCTCAGCGCCAACGCACGGATTCTGATTCTCGACGAACCGACTTCGAGCCTCGGTGATCGAGAGATCGAGCGGCTGCTCGCGATGCTCGACGAACTGCGGCGCAGCGGCGTGGCGATCGTCTATGTCTCGCACCACCTCGATGAAGTGCTGTCGATCGCCGACCGCGCCATCGTGCTGCGGGACGGACGCATCGCCGGGACGATCGATCGGGCGTCCATGGACCGCGCGACGCTCGAGCGACTCATGGTCGGGCGCGACCTTGCGCAGACCGCGCTCCGTCCCTCGCTCGACGATGCGCCGGCCCGACTCGTCGTGGACCGCGTGATCAGCGCGCATCGGCAGCGGCATCCAAACTCGCTCACGGTCAAGCGCGGCGAGATCGTGGGGCTTGCCGGGCTGGTCGGGTCGGGTCGCACTCGGCTGCTCGAAGCGATCGCGGGGCTCGGCCACGCTGGTGGCAGCATCACGCTTGACGGCCGCGCGCTTGGAACCACGATCGCCCAGCGCGTCGCCAGCGGAGTGGCCATCGTGCCCGAGGACCGCGCGCGGCACGGGCTCTTCACGCCTGATCCGGTGAGCACCAACATCTCGATGGCCTGGCTGCCGCGCGGAGCGCACGCGGGAGTGATCGACCGCGCAGGCGAGCGCGATCTGGTCGCCGGCATGATCACGCGGCTGCGCCTGCGACCAGCCAATCCTGCGCGGCGTGTGCAGACGCTCTCGGGCGGCAACCAACAGAAGACGATGCTCGGGCGATGGCTCTCCATCGAGCCGAGCGTGCTGCTGCTGGACGAACCCACGCGCGGGGTCGATGTCGGCGCGCGCCACGACCTCCACGAAGCGATCCGCGCTGCAGCCACGGCCGGCTGTGCCGTGCTGTTCGCGTCGAGCGATCTCGAAGAAGTCCTCGCTCTGGCCGATCGCATCCTCGTCATGCACGATGGTGCCATCGTCGGAGAGTTCACGCGTGCGCAGGCGACCGAGCTCGCCATCATGAGCCTGGCGACTGGCGGAGCCCTGGAGGCCGCACGATGAGAAAGCACTGGGGACTGCTCGGACTCTTCCTCCTGGTCTGCATGGTGACCGCGCTGTGCGGCACGAACTTCCTCACGGCGTACAACCTCATGAACCTGGTGCAGCGCACCGCGCTCTTCTCGATCTTGGCGCTGGGCGTGGGCATCGTGATCGGCACCGGCGGCATCGACCTGTCGCTTGGTTCGGTGGTCTGCCTCGTCGGGATCGCGGTGCCATGGCTGCTGATCGAACACGGGTGGTCCCCGTGGGCCGTCGTCCCGATCGTGATGGCGGGGTCGGCGTTCATCGGCCTCGCGCACGGCCTGCTCATCACGCGACTGCGGCTCCAGCCGTTCTTGGTCACGCTGTGCGGGCTCCTCCTTTACCGCGGCATCGCACGATGGATGACCGGCGACCAATCGCAGGGTTTCCAAGGCGGATTCGCCGAGCTGCGCGAGATCGCTGTCGGCCGCATCCCCCTGCCAGGTCTGGACACCTTCCGGCTTCCCGCGACCGCGATCCCGCTGATCGCCCTGGCCGTGGTCGTGGCCCTCGTCTTGTCGCGCACGATCTGGGGCCGATGGCTGCTCGCGACGGGCAGCAACGAAGCGGCCGCGCGCTACAGCGGCATTCCGACCGGGCGCATCATCACGGGCGCGTATGTCGCGTGCAGTCTGCTCGCTGGGCTCGGGGGCATGCTCTTCATCTTCGATGTCGGCAGTGCACAGCCAAGCGACTTCGGCAACTTCTACGAGTTGTATGCGATCGCCGCTGCCGTCCTGGGCGGATGCAGTCTGCGAGGCGGCAGCGTGAGCGTCGTCGGCATCGTGCTGGGCACCGCGACCCTGCAGGTCCTGCGCAACTCCATCATCTTGCTCGGGCTCGGATCGCAGCTGGAGTTCGCGGTCATCGGCGCCGTGCTCTTGGCCGGCGTGGCGGCCGATGAACTCGTGCGGCGATGGCATGGAGCTCGACTTGAACGCAGGAGTGCGCTGTGACCCATCGCAGGATCGACAGCCACCAGCACTTCTCGCTTCGTCCGCGGGGCGACGACACGCGGCGATCGCCATCGACGGCACTTGGGAAGGAGTTCGGGCCGGAACGGCTCCGCGCCTTGTTGCTGGCCCGCGGCATCAGCGGCTGCATCGCGGTGCAGACGGCCCAGAGCGTGGAGGAATCACTGGACCTGCTCGTTCTTGCGCGGCAACACCCGTGGATCGAGGGCGTGGTCGGCTGGGTCGATCTGCGTGCGCCGATGGCGATCGCCGACATGCTGCGACTTCGTGAGCACGGACCGCTCGTGGGGTTGCAACCGATGCTCGAGGATCATGCCGACGACCGATGGATCCTCGACGCCCGATGCCAGCCCGCGCTCGCCTGGATGGCCGCGAACGGCGTCCGATTCGATGCGCTCGTGCGGCCGCACCAACTCGGTGCAATCGCACGGCTGATGGATCGCCATCCCACGCTCCGCGTCGTCGTGGACCACATGGGCAAGCCGACGATCGACCAAGGTCGCGAGTGGACCGAGTTCGGCCCGTGGATCCGCGGTCTGCAGTCGCTCGCACAGCGCGGCGCGTTCGTCAAGCTCAGCGGCGCGTTGACCCAGGCGAAGCCCGGGGCAGGCGCGCGAGAGCTGCGACCTTTCGTCGCGCCCGTGCTCGAGGCATTCGGACCATCGCGCTCGATGTGGGGCAGTGACTGGACCGTCGTCCACGGTGCAGCGAGCGACGCGTCGTGGGACACGATCACCCAGGACCTCTTGCAGGGTCTTCGCGCTGCTGACCGCGAGCAGGTCCTTGGCGCGTCGGCTGCGCGCTTCTACGGACTCCGCGAACAATCTGACCCGCTCCACCGATAGCGGCCTGCTCGGGTCCGCCATCAGCACGGCCGCCCGGGGGCGCCAGACCTTGAATCACTTGAGTCAAAACGCGATCTGAATTCTGATCGTGCCGATCAGCGCGTCGTCGACCGTCGCGCCATCGCCACCGCCCGGCGTGCCGATCCACTGAAGATCAGGCTGCAGCGTGACCCCGTGAGGAAGCGCGATCAGATAGAAGGCTTCGAACACTGTTTCGTGACCGCCCGTCGACCCCAACCGATTGACATACACGGCGGGATCGTCGGCGAAATCCGTCACGCCCACGAGCACGCCCCATTGGTCGTTGGAACGGCCTGGCAAAGGTGCCGAGCAGATGGCGCCAATCGACAGACTCAGGTCGGCGGGTTCGCTCGACGGCGACGCCCACGACACCTGCGCAAAGGCATCCCAACGCGAACCGAGTTCGCTTGGTGCATGCAACGCATGCGTGATCGTGGCGAAGGCGCCGCCCGCCTCATTCGCGATGGCGCCCGCATCGCCCGTCGAAAGCAACGACTGACCGCCCTGGAACCAACCACCTGCCGTGAAGGTCCCCGCCCACGACTGCTCGCCGACCGTCCACGACGGTCCGCCTTCCGCGATCCAGTACGGACCCCAGTGACCATCGAACATCCCCGAAGGTCCGCGATTGCCTGTGCGCGGGCCGTTCGTTCCGGTCGCTGGGTCATAGGCAGCGCTCGATCCGTCGAAGATGCCCGCTCGCGCGGACCATCCTCGCAGTCCTTCATCGTCGAGCCCGCTCCACGACACGACCAGTGCCATCGCAGGGTTGGGATACGTCGGCATGCCCGACAACATCGTGGCTGGCATCGAGTCTGCCGTGCTGAGGAAAGGCCCGGAGTTGCCGATCGAGGCAAACATCCGATTGGCGTCGATCTTGCCAATCATGATCGCGAAGGCGCCATCGGCGATCGTCTGCTGCCACCAGAGTTCGCTGAGCTGAAAAATCTCTTCGCCGAGTGTCGGGTTGATCGCATCCCACCCCCACCAGTCCCCGACTTGCGTTGGGGAGTCGCCAAACCAGTTCCACCACTGCAGGCTGGCGAAGACCTCGGCGCCCGGCACCACGCCAAGCCGATCCAGATTCGCCGTCACCGCGACATCGATCAGAGTTTGTCCGATCGACGGACTCCCGATGCCGCCCGAAACTTTGGACAGGTCCATCGTCGCCAGCACCAACGCGTCGATGCCCTGCTCGCTCAGGTTGCGGCGCCACGGAATCGGATCGAGCAGGCGGTGATCCAAACTCGGCGAGCCCGGAACGACCACGATCGGCCGCTCGGCCTCGGGCTGCAGGCCAGGCAGTTGCTCGGGCGAGGCGGGTTGTGTCAGCGCCGGCGGCGCTTGAAGTGCATCAGGTTCCAAGCGGAATCTCCAGTGCGTTCCACGCGACAAGGAACGCCGTCCACAGCACGAGCGCCCACATGCAGTACGGCAGGAGCAGCGCAATCAGCGTGCCCAGCCCTGCCTGCGGATCCCAGCGCCGGATCGCGACGAGGATGATCACGAGGTACGCATTCATCGG
>VGXL01000062.1 GCA_016873315.1 Phycisphaerae bacterium
AGCAGCGGCAGTCCCTTGCGGCACGGGCCACACCAGGTCGCCCAGAAGTCGATCACGACCACGCGCCCCTTGAAGGACGCCAACTCGACCGACTTGCCGTCGAAGTCCTTGAGCGAGAACGCCGGAGCGGCGTCGCCGGTGCCGACGAGCGTTTCGAGCTCGCCCATGCTGGTCACGGCCTTGCGTTCCCCCGGGTTGAACGAAACGGTGCCGGTCTCAGCCGACTTGGGAGCCATGGCGAAATCGATGCCCATCGTGACGCCCGGAGGGGCGCCCTCGGGCGTGAAGACGAGCTTCATCGCCGACGGCAGGTTGGTCTTGGCATCCGTGACCACGAGCACATCACCACGCTCATCAGTGAACAGGATCTCGTTGCCGGCGTCGCTCGAGCGGAAGCCAGCGATCTTGGGCTCCACGAGCACCATGAGCTTCATCGCGCTGATCGGAGGAACTGAAGTGTCGCGGAGCTTGACATGCGGCATGGGCAGTTCAAGCCCCATGCCCGAAAGCGTCTTGGCCACGGAACCATCGATCGGCTGCGAGAGGTACTTCTTCTCATTGGACGGAACGACCATGTTGAGCTTGCCATCGACGGCGTAGATCCCCATCTGCTCGTTCTTGATCTGCATCGTGCCCTCGGGGCCGACCACGAGATCAAACGAATCATTCTGCTCGCCCATGGGCGTCTTCACGGTGTACGAGAAGGTGTCGGTCACCCACGGCGCATCACGGAAGGCCTTCACCATCGCGTCGAACGCAGCCTGGCCCTTGGCGACCGAGGCGGCATCCTTCTCGCCGTCCTTGAAGCCATCGACATTGGCGGCCGGCATCTTCCCGGCGAGTGCGCCAAGCGGATCGGCCATCGGGGTGTTGGGATCGGGTGCGCCGTCCTGCGCAAGACACGGCATGGCCAGACCAAGCGCAAGAACCGTGGCAGCAGCACGGGCAGTGGTCAACATCATCTGAGACTCCATCGCGGCGCGAGGCCGCTCAAGGGGGAACGCCGAGGATGCCGCACACCGACACTGCCTCGGACGAACATGATCGGAGGGCGGATGCTAACGCACGCTCGGTGCGGGGGTTGATGAGGTGCGGCAGGACCTCAAGCAGCGGGCGAAGCACAAACGACCGTTCTTCGAGCCGTGGATGCGGAACATGCAAGCCGGATTCATCGATGACCGCATCGCCGAAGAGCACAAGATCGAGGTCGAGGGTTCGGGGTCCGTTGCGCACCGCCGCGTCGCGGACCCGTCCGAGGCCAGCCTCGATTGCGAGCAGCAGCTCGAGGAGCGCGCGCGCTGAGTGCGTCGTCTCGACGACGACGACGGCGTTCAAGTAGTCACGCTGGTCGGGCGGACCACCAACAGGCGCGGTGCGATAGATCGAACTCGCAGCGATGACGCGAACGCCCATCGAATCGTTCAACCGACGGACGGACTCCGCAAGGATCCAGGCGCTGTTCCCCTCGGGCAAGTCGAGGTTGCTCCCGAGCGCGATGCAGGCGGTGGTCGCCATCATCGGACCTCCCAGAGCAACGGACCCGCATCGCGACCAAGGATCGCCAGACGCAACATGACCTGCGCGAGCGCCGTCGCGCGATCGCGGATCATCGTCCGATCGCCGGTGATCAAGAAGCGCCGTGGCCGCAAGGCACGCGTCTCGTCGTGCGCGTGAATCCAGACGGTGCCGACTGGCTTTTCAGAACTGCCACCTGTGGGACCTGCGACGCCGGTCGTCGACACGCCGAATCGAGCGCCCGCCCCGCGCGCGGCTGAAGTTGCCATCGCCTGTGCGACCTCAGCCGACACCGCACCATGTCGTTCGATGAGCATTGGATCGACGCCGAGCCGAACCTTGGCCTCGTTGGCGTAGGTGATCCACCCCGATCCGAACCACGCGCTCGAACCTGGCACCGCAGTGAGCGCACGCGCCACACTGCCGCCCGTGCAACTCTCACAGGTGGCGACGGACGCGCCTCGTTCGATGAGCAGTGCACCAATCGAACCCGCGAGCGTGTCGTCGCCGCGACCGAAACAGAGATCACCCCACGCGGCCTCGGTCTGGGCGATGCACGCTTCGACCGAACCATCAGAGCAGGCAACGCCAGTCGCTCGGAGACGCGCAGTCAGGACAGTGCCGCTCACCGTGATGCCCACGATCGGGTTGCGACCATGGTCCATGAGCGCGCCGAGGCGCTCTGCGGCCACGCTCTCAGGCAATCCGCACGCGAGCACTGACGCGCACTTGATCTGCACGTGACCGACATGTGCACGAACAACTGCGGCGACATGGTCGTGCCACATCGGGTGCATCTCTTCGGGCGGGCCGGGCAGGCTGGCCACGAGCACGCCATCGAGCGTTCCAAACATGCCCGGAGCGGTCCCGAGCGGATTGGGCATCATGCGCATCCACGCTGGTCGCAGCGCCTGCTTCAGATTGCTCGCTGGAAGAGGGCGACCACGCGCTTCGAATCGTGCGCGCAGTGCACCTTCCGCATCGGCATCGTGGACGAGTCCCGGACCGTCGAGCGCGGCCAACGCTTCTCGCGTGAGGTCGTCGGCGGTCGGTCCGAGCCCGCCAGTGATGACGATCACATCGACGCGTTTCATGGCAGCAGCGAGCGCATCAACGAGCCCCTGCTCGTCGTCACCCACGGTTGTGTGCATGACCGGCTCCACGCCAAGCTCCACCAGTCGTTGCGACAGCCACTGCGCGTGGGTCTCGAGGAACTGCCCAAGCGTGAGCTCATCGCCGACCGAGAGGATGGCAGCCGTGGCCATGCGTCAAGCGTAGGGCGCAACCGCCCGGGTGTGCCGTCCCCGTACACTCTTGGCCATGATGCATGTGGCCGATCGCTTGCTCTCCGCCATCCAGCGTTGCGGCGCGCCGTTGTGCGTCGGGCTCGACCCGGTCATCGGCAAGATGCCTGCAGGGCTTCAGGCCCAAGGCGCTTCCCGCCCTGCCTCGGTCATCGAGTCCTTCTCGCTGGCAGTTCTCGCCGCGTGCGTGCGTGTGGCGCCAGTCGTGAAGATCCAAAGCGCGTGCTACGAGCGGTACGGCGTCGATGGCATGAAGGCACTCGCGACGACGCTGAAGGCGGCACGCGAACACAGTTACGAAGTGATCCTCGACGCCAAGCGCGGCGACATCGGCATCAGCGCAGAGCATTACGCCGCTGCGGCCTTCGAAGCAGCTCACGCGGACTGGGTCACGGTCAATGCGTATCTGGGCGCCGACGGACTGGCTCCCTTCGTCAAGCACGATCACGGGGCCTTTGCGCTCGTCCGCACCAGCAATCCCGGCGGTGATGCGCTGCAGTCCCTGCGCCTTGACGATGGTCGGTCCGTGGCGGAAGCCGTGGCCGATCTCGTTGCCGAAGCAGGCAAGTCCACGATCGGCGGTTCGGGCTACAGCTCCCTTGGCGCAGTCGTTGGTGCCACCAAGCCAGCCGACGCCGCACGCCTTCGAGGCCGCATGCCACACGCGCTCTTCTTGGTCCCTGGCTACGGTGCGCAAGGCGGCGGCATCGCCGACATCAAGCCCTGTTTCAACGCAGATGGTCGCGGAGCCATCATCACGGCGAGCCGAAGCATCATCTACGCCTTCACGGCTAGCGACGATGACTGGGCAGGCTCGATTCGCCGAGCCGCCGAGACGACGCACCGCGAGCTCGCCCAAGGGCTTCGCGCATGAACCTTTCGCGATTCCTGATCGTCGCCTTCATCGTGGTGCTGGTGTCGCTGCCGGTGATTCTGCGCCGCCACGCGCCGGGCGTCGATGCGGGGGTACCGAGCATCGTCGTGATCACGCCGCACAACGAGCAGATTCGCCACGAGTTCGGCCGCGCGTTCGCACGCTGGCACGAGCGCGAGCATGGCACGCCGGCCGCCGTCGTGTGGAGCACGCCGGGCGGAACAAGCGAGATCCGCCGCATGCTCGTCGCAAGCGTCGAGAACGATCTGCTCTCGGGCAAGCCCGTGGGTGGCGATGCTGACCTGCTTTTCGGCGGCGGCAGTTACGAGTTTGATCTTCTCTCCAAGCCGATCACCGTGACGGTCGATGGTCAGGAGCGCTCGGCAACGGTGCTCGAACCAGTCGTGCTTCCCGAGGGCTTCCTCAACATGGCCTACGGCGACAACGACATCGCCGGCAATCGGCTCTACGCGCCGGACGGTGCGTGGTACGGCGCCGCGCTGTCGAGCTTCGGCATGGTCTACAACGCACGGTTGCTCGAGCCGCTCGGCGCGCCCGCGCCGGCGCGGTGGCAGGACCTGGCTGATCCGCGCTTGTCGGGTTGGGTGGCGATGGTGAATCCATCGCAGTCTGGTTCCGTGGCCACCGCGTTCGAAACGATCCTTCGTCGATGCGGTTGGCAGGATGGTTGGCGGATCCTGCGTCGAGCCGCAGCCAACGCGCGCACGATTGCCGGCTCGAGCAGTCGCATTCCAGTGGAAGTCGCCGATGGCGAAGCTGCCATTGGCGTGAGCATCGACTTCTATGGTCGATTCGAGGCGCAGGCGCTCATCGACGACGCGCGCGCTGCAGGCAAGGAGCCTGATGGGCGACTGGCCTTCGTCGATCCAGTCGGCGAGACGGCCATCGACGCCGACCCCGTCGCCATGCTGCGCGGTGCGCCCAATCCAGAACTGGCCCGACGCTTCATCGAGTTCTGCATCAGCGACGATGCGCAGGCGCTGTGGCAACTGCCGCGCGGCTACGCGGGGCGCATCGCTGGCCCTGAGCAGTACGAACTCCGCCGTCTTCCGGCCACGCGCCGCTTCATCGGGCGCTTCGTCACCGAAACCATCGACGGCATCGATCCCTTCGCCATTGCGGCGCCGCTCTCGAAGGACTCGAACATGCGCAGCTTCATCGCGCCGCTCTTCAGTGGACTGTGCATCGATCACCACAAGTCGCTTCGCGCGATGTGGCGCAAGATCATTGAGCATCCTGCGTACCCCAAGCCCGCGGCTGGCGAACACGCCGAACTCGTGCGCGCCGAGGAGGTGAGCGATCCCGAACTCAAGGCGATGCTGACGGCCTTCGATGCCATGCCCGTGCTTCCCGCACCAGGCGGCACCACCATGGCACTGTGGGATCCTGCCAACCTTGCCAATCTTCGCACCGGTTGGTTGAAGGGCGGATGGAAGGACGACGGACTCTGGCCCGCCGGCACATCGCCGGTCATCGACTTGCGCCGCCGATGCGCGGCTCTGGTCGAGGAGCAGGCGCTCGCTGTCGATCAGACAGCGACGCGGTGAACACCATGGATCCGCGCCCAGTGCATCTGGACCTGGTGCGCGACGAAGCGCTCTCGATCACTTGGGACGACGGCCACACGAGCCGACTGCCCATCGCGCTGCTCCGCCGCATGTCACCCAGCGCCGACCAGCGTCAACTGCGCGAAGAGATGGCGACGAATCCCCTGACCGTGCTGCCGTCGCGGACCTTCGACGCTCCCATCCGCGCGGAGTCGATCGAGCTCGTCGGCAACTATGCGCTCCGGATTCGCTTCAACGATGGCCACGACACCGGCATCTACTCGTGGCGGTACTTGCGCAGTCTCGATGCCCACCGGCCGACCGACTGAGGTGCGTTGCCCGATCCGGGAGTGGGGCAAGTCAACCGTGGCTGTCGGACCGCTGTGGAGCGGAGCCCCGACAGACGAACCGGAAGCAGTTGTCCAGACTGCACTTACGCCGTGGATCTGAAGGCCGCCGAATCTCATCAATCAATATTGAAGGTTCGAAGCAGGTGCTGACGAATAACACGGTGCAGCAAGGGCGTGCGCTGCCCAAACGAGCATCTTTCTCCCCTCCGCTCCGCTGACCCGATCCGTTGGGTCAGCGGAGTTTTTCGTTGGCACACCGGGTTGCCGACCCGCCACCCCGCCCTGATCATCCCGACATGCTTGCACTTCTCGTGGCGATGCTCGTCGTCCCGCCCTTCACCGATGCCCCGAGCGGCGGTGCGCTCGAAGGCCAGATCGTGCAGTCTCCCCCACCGCAGCGCGACCTGCGCATCGCGATTCTTCCCGATCGCACGACGGGACGCGACTGGGGCCTGCCCTACCTCGATGCTGCCGTCGAGGACCTGAACCGCCTCAAGCCCGACGCGGTCTTCTGCGTGGGCGATCTCGTTCAGGGCTACACGCGCCGTCCGGAAGTCTGGCAATCGCAAATGGACGCGTACTTGTCCCGCGTGAGGGCGCTCGACATGCCGTGGTACCCGACCGCCGGCAACCATGATGTGATCGCCGGCACGCGCGACCCTTCCGATCGCCGATTCGCCGAGCTGTATCGGCGTGCGGTCGGCCCGCTTTGGTACGCCGTTGATCTGGATCGACTCACGGCGATCGTCCTCTTCTCTGACGAGAATCTGGATGATCGATCGGTCCAACTCGGCGATGAGCAGTTCGCGTGGCTCAAGGGTCAACTCGATCGCGCCAAGGCGCGCGGCGTCCCATCGATCCTGCTCATGCATCGACCGCTTTGGCGCTACCGCGAAGTGGACTGGGACACGCGCGTGCACCCGCTTCTTGCGCCCGCGGGCACCGTGGCGGTGATCGCCGGGCACTTCCACAGCATGCAGCGCGACCCCGATCGAGATGGCGTGCAGTACCACATCCTTGGAACATGCGGCGGCATGATCGACCAGCACCCGCTGACTGGCCAGCTTCAACACATCTCGATGCTCGATCTTCAGGATGGCACCGTCGAGGTGTGGCACCAGTTCGCGGGCGCGACGCTGCCGGGCGACTTCGTCGTCGCCGAAGACCAGGAGCGCGTGTTCAAACTCAAGCGTGACGAAAAGTCCGTTCTCATTTCGGGGTCGCTTCCCGAGCCCGGCACGCGCGGCCTGCACGAGTCGCCGCTGACGGTCACCATCAGCAATCCCCTTGATCGACCGATCACGGCCCGGGTCACGATGCGAGATGGCCGCAACGAGGAGTGGATCGTGCCCGGCGAACCAGCCGTCAGCCGCACGCCACGCGACACGCTCAATCCCGCCGTGACCGACCTTGGCACACCGGTCACGCTGGGCCCGATGAACTCGGTCACGATCGCAGCGCGCGCCAAGGCGACGATTCCGATGACCGTCGATTGTCCCGCGCTCACGGCTCCGCTTCGGGCGCCCGAGGTCGTGGTCGAACTCAGTTTCACCGACTCGAAGGGACGCACGGTGCCAGTGTCGATCCGCCGCCGTCTGCCGATTGCACGCACGCTGACCCCTGGCATTGCCATGCCGCTTGAGGAGTGGGATTGGACCCCCTACACCACGGAGGATGCGCCGCCGACCATGACGGCCGAGCGCTCGGGCGATGCGTTGGTGCTGACCATCCGCGTGCCCGACGACCGAGTGGCCCAGTCGTTCCCAAGCGCCGCCAAGCGCCGCGATCGCGCCACCAATCCAATGGTCGATGCCTTGGCGGTCCGACTGCATGGGCCAGCGGAACCGGTGTTGTGGACCTGGGAACCATCGACCGGATCAGTGCTGGGACCGACGAACGGTCCAGCGTTCGAACGCGTGTCGTCAACCGATGGTTGGTCGGCGCGATGCACGATCCCATCCGAACTCCTGAAGGAAGTCAGCGGCATCAACATCGGTGTGGCAGACAACGACGACACCTACCACACCCAGTGGAGATGGCTGTCGCCGAATGATCTTCCTGCCGCGCTGGGCACGAACCAACGCTGACTGAGCGTCGTCTTTCTGCTATCGTTCAACCAACCAAGGAGTCCACCCATGAAGAACACCCTCATCCTGTGCAGCATCCTCGGCGCATCCATGCTCACCGCGTGCGGCGGCGGCGGATCGTCGGGCACGGTGATCCGTGAAGATCAAAAGCGCAAGCCACCGACCACTCCGGTCCAAGCGCCTGATGACGCCTTCAACGCCAACCGCAAGCTCCAGTCGAGCAGCGGCGCAGCGGGCGTCGAGCCCCCGAAGGGGAAGTGATCGATCGCCCGACCGATCGGGCCGACGAAGGATCAAACCAACGGCAACGCCCCGGTCTTGAGCCGGGGCGTCGTCGTTTTTGAGAGTCTGGTCGTCGTCGTTTGAAAGCCGGGCGATCGCTCGCAGCGCGGATCAGTTCCCGAGCATCAGATCGCGCAGGATCTGCAATCCTTCTGCGAGCTGCGCATCGTTCACTGCAAACGAAATGCGGAAGTGCGTATCGCGCGCACTGAAGACGCCACCTGGCACGACCAGCACGCGTCGGTCGCGCGCCTTCTCGCAGAACTTGGTGGCCGTCATGCCCAAGCGTTCGGGAACGGGCACGAAGGCGTAGAAAGCGCCCTCGGGCTTGGGCACATCCACGACGCCCTCGAACGCCTTGATCACCATGTCGCGCCGGCGTTCATACGCGCGCAACGCGTCGGACAGGTCGCAGTGATGGGCCTGCGCCGCCGCCACCTGCAGCGGCGTGGGCGCGCACACAAAGGTGTACTGCTGGACCTTGGTCATCTGCTGGATCAGGTGCACCGGCCCCGCGGTGTAGCCCAGACGCCAGCCCGTGCAGCCGTAGGTCTTGCCGAAGCCACGGATCAAGAGCACATCCTTCGAGAACCGCGCCGGCGTGGGCGCTTCGGGCATGCCGAAGACGAACTCGTCGTAGATCTCGTCGCTGATCAACTGCACCTGTCGGCCCTTGCACAGATCGACGATGTCGCGCAGCTCCTTCTCGTTGAGGACGGTGCCGCATGGATTGCTCGGGCTGCAGATCAGCACGGCCTTGGTCTTGGGCGTGATGCACCGCTCGATGCGGTCGGCCGTCATGCGGAAGTCGGGGTAGGTGTCGCAGGACACCGGCACGCTCTGCGTCATGTTGCACAACTGCGGATAGTGCGGGAAGAACGGATCGGGCACCACGAACTCATCGCCTGGATCGAGCAGCGCCATCGCCATCAGCAGCAGCGCGCCGCTGGTGCCCGCGGTGATGAACAGACCGACTGAACCATCGTTGTGCCATCCAAGTTCCTGCCCGACCTGCGCCCACGCTGCATCGAGCAACTCCGGCGCGCCGGCGGTCAGCGAGTAGCCATTGCGATCGTGGCGGATCGCGTCGATCGCCGCCTGTTTCATGGGCTCCGGCACTGGGAAGTCCGGCTGACCGATGCTGAGGTTGATCGGATTCTTGATCTGAAGGCCAGACTCGAGAATGCGCCGAATGCCGCTGGGCTGCATGACGCGTGCGCGAGCCGAGATCAGGTGTTCAAGGGGATGACTCATGGGGTCTCCGAAATGAAGCGCCCCCGGGGAATTGCCGGGGGCGCGGAAAGTCTAGCGATGGGAGCCCTAACTCACTTCTTCTTGGCGGCCGGAGCAGCGGCCTTGGGCGCGGCATCCTTGGCCTTCGGATCGGCAGCAGCTGCGTCGCCTTCCTTGGCCTTCTTCTTGCCGGCGGCGGCCTTGATGCTGCGCACCTTCACCAAGCCGAGGGCGCTGTTCTTTTCCATGCTGAAGCGCTCTTCAGCGCTGAGCTTGGCGATGCGCTCGGTGCGTGTGAGCACATTGCGGTGCTGCGCCAGGGCGCCGGACTTGGTCTTCAGGCTCGGGTGAATGCTCATGGTCGTGTTCCTTCAGTCGTTCGTGCGTGGGGCTTAGCCCTTGAACTTCTCGTAGTAGCAGTCGCTCAAGTCCGGGTTGCCAGCCTTGGTCGCCTTCCACAGGCGGCCAATGTCTTTGACCTGGTTCTTCAGCGTCTCCGCGGCTTGGTCCGACCCGGTCGTGGACGCGGGCAGGACGATCACTTTGGAGAGTCCGGCATTATTGCCGGAAACCTGCCACGCATCAAGCCCCTTGCCGCGCAGGAACGCCGTGAGCTCACCCGCGGGGGCGGTTGCACCCGTCAGGACCACCAGATAATTGAGCCCGGCCTTGCGTGGATCGCCGCCCGCGGCTGCGGGGAGCGCTGGCTTGGCTTGGGATAACGCAGGCCCGGACGCGGGTGTGCCTTTCGCTGCAGGCTGTGGTGCAGCGGCCCCGCTTGGGGCTGACGGAACTTTGGACGCGGACGAGGTCGATGAACCGTCACGCCAGAGCACGATGCCCACGACGACGACCGCCACCGCGACGAGTGCGCCAAGGAGCGCCCAAGCTTTCCACGGTCGTCGCGGTTCGATCGCACCACTGCCGACGGAGAACCCGCCGCCAGTGGAACGACTGGGCGCGGGATCGCCGATGCCCTTGCGCATCAGTTCATACAGGGTCGCTTTGCCACGGCGCTGCATGGTGCGGATCGTAGCGATTCAAACCGTCCTGACGAGTCCCATCGCAACGACTTGGGCCATCGCCATCCCGCCGGCATGCGTCATCGACAGGTGCAGCCGCACCACGCCGCGCTCGGCAGCCGTCCGCGCGACGACGCCGGTCAAAGTGACCGCAGGCGCGCCGAGTCCATCATGGCTGACTTCGATTTCGGTCCAGCTCATGCCATCGCGCATGCCCGTCCCGATCGCCTTGAGCACGGCTTCCTTGGCGGCGTACCGGGCGGCAAGCCGTTCGATGCGGTTGCGCGCCCGCCCGCAATAGTCCTGTTCGGCCGCGGTGTAGACGCGGTCCAGAAACATCTGTTCGTGATCGCCAAGCATGCGCTCGATGCGCGCGCAGTCGACCAGATCGATGCCGATGCCCAGAATGTCATGCATCGGCGATGCGTGGTGCTTCGCAGGTCCATCGTGCGTGTGCCGATCGTCATGCATGAGCGGCACCTCGTGCGGCGAGCGGTCGATCGAGCCAGCGATCGAGCGAGGATCGGATGCCAGTCGGCGCGTCGGCCCAACCACGCGCATCGATCACCGGATGCGATCGGAACCCGATCGTCGCAAGCGTTGCTGCGAGCGCCAACGCATCGAGCCGCGCGTCACCAGGTTGCAGGACCGGCCCGCGGTGACCGCTGCGAAGAAGGTCGACCAATCGAAGTCCAGCTAAGCGCGACCCGGCGCGCGCGCAGGCGGCATCGACGGACTCCCCTGCTGCAAGAAGCATCGGCGGGTCGATGGCGATGGCTGCGGGACCGTCGGCGTCGTGCCCACCACCGAGCACGGCAAGCGTCACGCCGCGCCGTTGAGCTTCGGCGATGACCGCCGCGCGAACGGCGAGCGCGGTCGCGTGGCCGTCGGGCGCGGGGAGCCATGTCGTCACCGTGAGCCGCCCCAAGAGTTCCGCCCACTCGATCGCAGCGAGCAACGCTTGCGCAGCGGTGTCCGCGCGCGCGGGATCGGCAAGGTGTTCAGGCGGAAGAATGCAGTCGATTCCCGTCGCGGCGGCATTCGAAGCGCGCACCGCATCACCGATGCCGCGCCGCTCGCTTCGGTCCATCGTGCGCACGCGCGTCTGCGGCATGGTGGCCGAGAGTTGGATCGCGTGCGCGCCGGAACTCGAACACCACTCGAGCGCTTCGGCAAAGGGCAAGCCCAGATGCTCGATGGCCACGCTTGGTTCAGGGATTGCGCTCGTGAGCTGGGTCAGCACGCGGCAAGCGTAGCGGCGTAGGCTTCGAGCATGAACCGAACGGTGTTGGCTGCAAGCGTGGCGTGGTGCGTGTGGTGCTTGGCGTGTGCAGCGCCGACGCTCGTGGCGATCACGGCCTTCACGGTCCTCAAGCGCATGGGCGCCATCGATCCAGCGGCGATCGGTTGGTTCGCCGATGATCCCGCCGCGTCGGGCAACTTCGTCGCCGGTCAAGTCGCGGGCTCCGCGTTCGCCGCCATGGCTTGGGTCAAGCTCGCCGTCGCGCCCGTGGCGCTGGTGCTGCTCGCCAAGGCCATGCTCCATCGACCCCGATGGGCGATGGCGCTCCTCATCGCAGCGGGCGTGGCCACGGCGGCGAGCCATGTGCTCGATCTGCGCACGGCAGCAGTCGGCGAAGCGTGGCACGCGGCCGTGCACGCTCTGGCGCGCGACGACGCAGCGGCTCACAGAGCGACGATGGATGCGCTGCACCCCTGGGCAGAGCGTTGCAATGGCATCGCGAGTGTGACGGCGATCGCAGCGGGCGCGGTGGCGCTCTCCTTCGCAGCCCCCCGCCGCCCCGGCTCATGACGCAGCGGCTTCCCCGTCCAAGTCCCGCCAAACGCGCGCGCGCGCTCGAGGTGCTCGCTGCGCTCAAGGATCGCTACCCGGATGCGGTGTGCGAGCTCACCTGGACCAAACCGCACGAACTGCTCGTGGCCACGATCTTGTCGGCGCAGTCCACCGATGTGGGCGTGAACAAGGCCACGCCGGCGCTCTTCGAGCGCTTTCCCCTGCCGCGCGATTACGCCGCGGCCACGACTGCTGAGATCGAGCCGTTCGTGAAGAGCCTGAACTTCTGGCGCAACAAGGCGCGCGCCGTGCACGAGTCGATGACGGCGATCTGCGAGCGCTTTGGCGGCGAAGTGCCGCGCACGATGGAAGAGCTCCTCACGCTGCGCGGCGTCGCGCGCAAGACCGCCAACGTCGTGCTTGGGAACTGCTTCGGTCTCAACGAGGGCGTGGTCGTGGATACGCACGTCGGTCGTTTGGCGAAGCGACTGGGACTCTCGACGCACGATGATCCGGTGAAGGTCGAGCGCGACTTGATGGCGCTGATCCCGCAACAGGACTGGTGTCTGATCAGCCACCTGCTGATCTTTCACGGTCGCCGCGTGTGCAAGGCTCGCGGCGGGCTCTGCTGCGACGACGCTATCTGCCAGCGTTGGTGTTCGGAAGGTCGCCGACCGGCTTCCACTCGGTCGTCCCCATCCCGCCCAGCGCGCTCACGAACGAAGCGCCCTGGCCCGCGCGACGCGGAAAAACATGCGTGACGGGGCCGGGTAGACGCAGCGACGCGACCTCGGACAGACCGGCCGCGGGCGATGCACTGCGCCGATAGACCTTCACGCCGTCCCGATACGCCACCCAGAGATCGTTCTCGACGATCGCCATCGTGGCAATGTTGGGCATCGTGAACTCTTGCCGCGATCCCCCGACCTCGACCACCAACCGCCCGCGGTCATCGCCTTCGATGCTGGCCTTGCCATCATCGAGCGTGAGTTCGTCGCGCGGCATCTCGCCGACCTGCAGCGTGCGTTGCACCAGTTCGCACTCGCCGCCGACGCTGTAGCTCCACACATCGGTCGGCGTTCCCGCGATGATCCGCCGTTGATCGCTCAGCGCGATCACGATGTTGCCAGGTTCACGGTGGCTTCGATAGAAGGTGTCGCCGGCGCCCTCGTCATCAGCCTCGAGTCTGAAGAGCGAACGCCCAAACGCGCCATAGACGCCGTACCGATTCTTTCCCAGCAGTTCGATGCCCAGCGCGCCCTTGACCTTGAGTTCGAGTTCATCGGTCAAGCCCGTCGTGCCGAAGGACCAGGTGAACATGGAGTCGGGGGTGAACGCCCACACCCGCCCGCCAGCGATCGACATCGACAGGATGCCCTTGCCCAGCGCGACCCGGGAGACTTCGGCGAACGCGTGATCGATGAGCACGACCGCCGAGCCCAAGCGACCTTGTTCAAGCAGGACGGCGCCGCCCTCGGGTCCCTGCCCTGGCTGCAGCGGCAGGATCGCACTGGCTTCGATGCTGAGTTCGCCACCATCGAGCGCGCGCAGGTCATTCCCGATGAGCACAACGAGTTCGTTGCCGACCTTGACCACCTCGCTCGATGCATCGAGCCCGGTCAGGTACCGCGTGCCCGAAGGCAGCTCAAGGACGCCGCCGATCCCGCTGACGAAGAGCCGATCGTCGATGACCGAGATCGCCTCGGGCTCAAGTCCGAGCGCCGCCGCGTTGCTGGTTTCGATGACGGCCAGATCCTTGGGATCGCGCACATCGATTCGGACGAGCGCCGTGCGCTCGACCACCGCGTACAGGTCCCCACGCCAAGCGGCCAACGATCGGATGGCGCCGCCCGTGCCGGCCGCAACAGGCTCAATCGTGCTCAGGACATCGCCGGTCCGGGCACCAAGGCTCAGAAGACGGTGCCCGTAGCCCTGATACCACCCGCCCGCGTAGCCCAGAGCGCACCAGTGCACGCCGCCCACGGTGTGGGTGACCTTGAGCTCCCGCGGCCGACGGTCGGTTCGGTCCTCGCGGTCGTACTTGTACGGATCCCCGCAGCCCGCCAGGGCGACGACCGCCAACATGATCCAGTGACGCACCATGCCGGAAGCCTACCCGAGCGGTGTAGGCTCCCGGAATGACGGGAACGCGACTCGAACTCCTGACGCGCATGCACGAGCAAGATCCGCGCGATGCGTTCTGCCGTTACGCCATTGCGCAGGAACACGCCAAGGCAGGCCGCACCGACGAAGCGTTGCACTGGTTCGATGCCACGCTCGAGGCGGATGGCGATTACTGCTACGCGTTCTTCCACAAGGCCAAGGTTCTTCAGGCGGCAGGACGCGTGGACGATGCCATCGCCACGCTGCGCACGGGTCTTGATCGTGCGCGTGCGAGCGGCGATGGACACGCGGCCAGTGAAATCAACGGACTTCTTTCGGAACTCGAAGCATGACCATGACCGCAACCCCAACGCGCGCGACTGGCGCCGTGTCAACACGCGTGCTGGAGCGCAACCCCAACATGGTCGCGCTCATCGTGGGCGGCCGCACGGTGGCGGTGCTCGGGCATGACGAAGTGCGATCACTGCGCCTTGGGACCAAGGCGCGCTGGACCGCGCAGCTCAAGGCTCGCGTGACGGCGCTCGTCCAGAACGGCCGCGCTCGCGAAGCAGCGCTGCGCATGATGGCGCGACGCGCACACACGCGCGATGAACTTCAACGCGGGTTGCGCAAACTCAAGTTCTCTACGGCGTGCGTGACGGGCACCCTTGTTGCGTTGGAACGCGATGGATGGATCGACGACGCCCAGTGCGCGGCCGCGCGCGTGGCTCAGTGGGAGAGTGCGAGCACTGCACGCAAGCCCCGCAGCGCAACCTGGATGGTGGCCAAGCTCGTGGCGGCTGGGATTGAGCCCGAAGTGGCTGAGCAGTGCGTGGCGCGCGGTATGTCCTCAGCAACCGAACGCCGCAGCGCCGAAGAGGCGTTGGCGACCGCGCTCAAAGGCGGCAAGTCGTTGCGCGCGGCGCTGGCTGCTCTGTCCCGTCGGGGGTTTGGACCCGAGCTTCTTGAAGAGCTCGCCGTGCGCCACGAAGAACGCGATGGCGAATGAACTTGATGACCGTGGCCTGCCCCACGGGTATCCCTTCCAACGCGATTGGGAAGTGACGCCTTGCCACGTCCGGCAGGCGCGATCGGCTGGCGAGCCGATGATCTTGATTGATTGCCGAACGCCGCTTGAGTTTGCAACCGCGCGCCTTGAGGGCGCGCTTCTTGTGCCGTTGCAGGAGTTCAGCGCGCGCCTGGCGGAGTTGCGCGAGCACGAGGACCAGCGCGTCGTGGTCTTCTGCCATCACGGTCGGCGCAGTCTGCAGTTCACGGCTGCGCTGCGACGCGAGGGATTCAGTGATGTGCACAGCATGGCCGGCGGCATCGACCTGTGGAGCCGCGACATCGACCCGTCAGTG
>VGXL01000063.1 GCA_016873315.1 Phycisphaerae bacterium
TCATGCTGTGCGCTCCACCACCACCGTTTCGCCGTGATGCGCCACCACGCGGATTGTCGTGCCGGCTTGGATGAATCCCTGCGACGAGACGGCATCGAAGAGCTCGCCGTTCATGGTGACGCGGCCCGATGGCCGCAGCGTGGTGGCGGCTTCGCCCCGTTGTCCAAGCGCAGGGAGCGTGGACGCCGCGCTGCCTCCGTGCGCACCAACGCCCGCGACGGTGGCCTCAAGGACGGACACACGCGCCAATCCCCATCGAGGAAGGAGTCGTGCCGCGAGCCACGCGCCAAAGCCGCCAAGCGCGACGCCGCCGAGCACGACGGCAAAGCCGCGCGCCAACTGTCCCTGTCCCTCTGGCGTGGACAGTTCATCGCTGACGAACAGTCCGAGCAATCCGGCGAGGATTGAGATCACTCCGATCAGTCCGATGATCCCGCCCGAGAAGAGCGTGGCAACTTCGGCAAGCACCGCCGCGATCCCGACGCCAACGGCGAGCAAGGTCCACCACTGCGACAACCCCGCGATCAACGGTGCGCCCACCAGCGTGAGCAACGCCGCGGAAGCGATGCCGCCAGCGATTCCAAAGCCGGGTGTGAAGAACTCGATCACGCCGAAGATCACGACGAGTGCGACGAGGAGGAGTTGGATCGGCCACTGTGTCAGCGTGCGCGCTAGTGACTCGGACCACGATTCGGGGTAGCGAAGCACTCGCGTGGCGCCGAACCACGCCGACAGCGCATCGTCATCATCGACTTCGCCCGCGGCCAAACCGAGCGCGCGCGCCTGGTCACTGTGCACCACGAGCAGGGCATCGTTCGCAACCAGTTGTCCGATTGGTCGCCATTGCCCGCGCTCGGACTCCGGAATGGGTTCGCGCGTGGCGACCGCCTCTCGCGCGGGTGATTCAAGCAGCTCCTGATCGCCCATCAAGCCGCGGACGAGTGCCTGTGGGATGGACTGCGTCGAGTCGGTGACTTTGGGCAGCGAGATGGGCGCATCGCGATCGGGCTCTGCGCCAACGGCGCGCTCGTACTCGTTCGCATCCACGACGGCCCGGATGCCGTCGTCCCGTTCAATGAGCCACAGTTCCGATCCGAGTCGAACGAACGACTGAACGAGTCGCTCGTCGTAGCCCCGCCGGCGGGCGCTGTCGAGGACTTCGCCGACGATGGGTGCTTCGATCTTGGCGCGCTCGGTCGGAGGCAGTCCGACCAGACCCAGTCCAGGAAGCCCCGTGATCGGGGCAGCATCGCCAAAGCTCCCGGCGGGCGTCACCACGATCTCCCGAGCACTCAGGGCGATGATCGTGCCTGCGCTGTACGCCTTGGGGCGGACCCACGCGACGGTGTTCGCTGGGGCTTCGGACTTGATGATCGAGCAGATGTCGAGCGTCGCGCCGACTTCCCCGCCGGGCGTGTCGAGCTCCAGCACGACCGCGTCGCAACCGTCTTTCAGCGCGCGCTCCAGTCGTCGCTGCACGGTGGTCTTCGTGATCGCGTCGATCTCGCCGTGGATCTCGATCACGCCGACGGTCGTGGCGTGTCGCCATGCCGGGACTGCGCCGCGCGAATCGGTCGTCGTGGGTGTTTGGGCGAGTGACGGGTCGGTGACCAGCAACGCGTGCGCTGCGATCAGCACCGCCAACAGCCGATGGAGTCCACGCGGGCTAGGAGCCTGAACCGGATCGCACATCGAGCGGTGATGGTACGCGCGACAGATCGTCCGACGCTCCATCAATTGAACAGGGGCCGGCACATGGCCGGCCCCTGAAAGAGATGCAGCTGACAACGATGCAGCGGGCGTGGTGTCAGTCCGTAGGCGACAGCGTGTGGGTGATGCTCCCCGCGCTGCCGGCGCACTGCGAGACGATCGCCAAGTAGATGTCCGAGCGCTTGCCCGACGACGGGTCGCCCGTCTGGCCCTGGAACAGGTTGTCCAGAATGCCCGAGGCGCCGCCGTAAGTGATCGAGTCGACGCCTTCTGGAACGAACGACGATTCAAACTTCACGTGGTTGTCGTTGTAGCAGATGTTGCCTTCCCAAGTCTTCGGAGCGCCGTGGATCTCGAGGGTCTTCGAGGTCGGGTCCACCGACTGGGCGCCGTTCGAAGTGAGGATGGCGCCGCAGCGATTGCCGAGCACCGCATGTCGCGAGTTGCCCGAGTTCAACCATTCCTTGGTCCGGCGATCGGTGCTTGGGAGCAGCACCATGCAGGCGTACGACGTGCTGCACTTGGCGCCGAGGTTGGTGGTCACGGAGCGGGTCGCTGCGACGCTGCCATCGCCCTGCGCCGTGTCCCCGTCCCAGTAGCGGTCCTGCGACGGCTGGTAGGCGTTGTGGCTGTAGTTCGTGGCGACCGCGACATTACCGCTGACCTCAGAGGGGCTGACGAGAACCTGCGGGCTGAACATGTTCAGCGCGATGGCGCACGACCAGAGGTTGGCGTGGCTGTTCTTGACTTCGTCGACCGCGCCACGGCCCTTGATCTGCTGACCGTTGATGGCCTGGCGGTTCACTTCGCCCGGCAGCAGGAAGGCCTGACCGGGATTCTCGATGGCCTGCACGAGCAGAGCCTTGTGGATCTGCTGGAGCTGGGTCGAGCACTTGACCTGGCGCGCCGTGGCACGGGCCTTGGCGAGGGCAGGAAGCAGGATGCCGAGCAGCAGGGCGATGATGGCCATCACGACCAGCAACTCGATCAGGGTGAATGCACGAGAGTTCTTCATGGGTTGTTCCTTCAGGAAATGCTTGAAAGTGTGCTTGTTGGAGTGATTGCTGTGTTCGAACTGTCCTAGGTCAGGGCAGCAGGACATCGAAGGCGGGAATCATGGCGGTGGCCGTCACGTTGTTCGGGAAGATCCCGAGCCATGTGTCGCCGCAGGTCGCACCGTTCGGCGTGCCGGGGCCGGCGCCTGGGCCAGACGATGAATAGCAACCGACGCCGTCGTTGCCCCACTCAGGGAAGTGCAGCAGGTCCTTCTTCAGTTCGCTGTTTCCGCAGCGGTACTGCACTTCACCGAAGGGACCTTCGGCCATGGCGCCGTGACCGTCGGTGTAGACGATGTTGCCTTCCCAGTTCTTTTCGTCCTGGTGCAGACGCAGCGTCGGGCTCCGGGAGAACGCGCCGCCGGTGTCCGCCATCGGGTTGGACTCTGACGAAATCTGCCAAGCGCGGTTGCCGATCATGCCGCGCTGTCCGCCGTCCGGCGCGAACGCCTTGAACCAGACCAGATTCTTGCGCAGACCGATGATGGCCAAGTGCGCGTAGGAGGTGTTGCACTGAGCGCCGCCCGACCCAGCGATCTGGGCCGAGAAGCCATCGTCCCAGTACGTATCCTGCGACGGGTTGTAGCGGGTGAAGTCGTATCCGGCGAAGTTGTTCGCAGCCGTACCCTTGTACTCCTGCACGACCGTGTTCACTTCCGTCGGCCCGATCAGGATTTCGGTGTTGAACATGTTTCGGGCAAGGCACATCGAATACAGGTTCTTGGTGTTGTTGCGCGTCACGTCCTCGTTGCCCTGGCCGGGAACCTGCACGCCGTTGAAGGCGAGACGGTTGGCGTAGCCGGGGGTGGGAAGGCGGTTGCGCTCGAGCTCGTTGGCTGCGGTCAGCCAAGCCTTGTAGATGTTCTGGACCTGGGTCAGGTCCTTGACCGTCTTGGCTTGCTGCTGGGCCTTGGCCAGCGCGGGGAGGAGCAGGCCGACGAGCACCGCGATGATGGCGATGACGACGAGCAGCTCGACCAGGGTGAAGGCACGGGGGGTCTTCTTCATGACTGCGAATCTCCTTAACTGGGCGCGGTGCGTGGGGGCACCGGCCGCGGTCGTCCACCCACATGGGTGACTGACCGATGAACCGTAGAACGGGCGGTCGGAACGTCCGACGCCACATCGCGTGCGATCGCAGGGGATCACACGCCGGTCGGGACACGATGCACGGACGAACCGGAAGGCCGTTGCTGTACAGCAAGGACCCTGCAGAACCTACGCACGTGAACCAACCTCAAATGGACTCGAGGCTTCAAGGCACACAGCGGAATCGCACGGGACCTCCGAAAGGGGGTTGGGCGATTCGAGCCAGAATGTCGGCTGCTGCGGCGAAACAAGGGGTGACCGAAACCGGTCGAAGAAGTACAACTTGGGGAACGAGCCGCGGCAGACCTGTGGCCCGGGGGCCACGCACGAACTTTACATCAGACCATACGGCGGTCAAGTCGGCCGGGTCGCAGGAGGGACCAGAATTCACCCGGTTGGCAACCGCGGAGTCCCCGCGCCGAACTGCGTGCGCGTTGCAGCGGGGGCCAGAACTCGCCCGGTGGGCGACCGCCCGGTACCGTTGCCGCATGCCGACTCCCTCCGAAGCGCTCTCCTCCCTCGGTCTCGCCCTCCCGCCCGCGCCCAAGCCTGTGGCCAGCTATGTGCCGTTCGCGCGCGCGGGAAACCTGGTCTGGGTCTCGGGGCAGCTTCCCTTCCGGGACGGGGCGCTGACCTCGACCGGGCCGGTGCCTTCGGTGTGCTCGATCGAGGCCGCCCAGCAGGCGGCGCGGCAGTGCGCCCTGAACGCGCTCGCAGTCGCGGCCGATGCAGCAGGTGGACTCGATCGGGTCGAGCGCGTTCTCCGCGTCGGAGTCTTCGTGCAGAGCGATGCGGGCTTCACGGAGCAGCCCAAAGTCGCCAATGGCGCGAGTGATTTGCTGCAGCAGGTGTTTGGCGAGGCGGGCCGTCACGCGCGCGCGGCGGTCGGCAACATCGCGCTGCCGCTCGGCGCGAGCGTCGAGGTCGAGCTGCTCGTTCAGGTCCGCTGACCGCGCGAGTCGGCATCGCGTCCTGCGGCCGTCGCTCCTTTGGGGCGCCGGTGTGTCGTGTTGCTTTCGCACCGCGCGTCTGCGGCCGTCGCTCCTTTGGGGCGCCGGCCGGTGCTTCGGTCTCCTGCGTCATCCACCTTGCTCCTGCGGCCGTCGCTCCCTTTGGGGCGCCGGCGTGTCGCGTTGCTTTCGCATCGCGCGTCTGCGGCCGTCGCTCCCTTTGGTCGCGGCATGCCTCGTTCGCTCAGACAGTCCTCGCCTGCTCAGAAACTGGCGCGGCAGTCAACCTGTGGTCACTGACTGGCACTGCGCGCCAGCTTTCCTCGCAGGCTGCGGAACTCGCTCTGCGAGGCATGCCGCGCCCCTTTTCCGCGACGGCCGCAGACTGAATCGTCGCGCGCGTCATTCACACTGAACTCAAGGCTGACTCGTCGCGCGGCTCTTGATCCGCGACGGCCGCAGGACCGAGTCCATCGCGGTGAACGACAACATGCAGAAAACTCCTCGTTTGCATCACTCCGAAGTCATTTTCGGGGGTCAAGATTGCAGAAGTTGGGCTCTTCGCGCGGCTTGAGCCGTTCGCCCAGGCTGCGCTCGTCCGGAGCGACCGAGGGGTCCCATGCTGCGCGGCTCCGGGAGTCGCGAAGGCGGCGCGGACGATGACACCTGATGGCGGGTGCCAGCCCCGCCGAGCGACGGACGAAGAGCGCGCGCGAAGCCGGGTGCAGCGCGCGCGTCCGCGCAGCAGGGACCCGAGGACGCGGGAGGACGAGCGCGTGAAGTACGACGCAGCGGCGAGCAGCGACGCGTGAGGACGAGCGCGTGAAGCACGACGCAGGGGCGCGCAGCGAAGCGTGAGGACGAGCGCGTGAAGCACGCGCGATCCGGTCGCGCTCACTTCGACAAGAACAGATAGAGCAGCAGGCCGTTGATGAGCACGCTCGCGACCAGGCCGATTGTGATCCCGAGCGCGATCGGGTTGGCGAACACGCTCGGTGGTCCCGCGTGGCGCAACTCTTGGGGTCCCGACGCTTCGGACTCGGCCGCGGCCAAGGATCCGACATCGAGCGGCTTGCGCGCATGGTGCGGAGACTCGCCCCTGAGCACCAGATCGATGTCCTCAAGAAGTTCCTTGGCCGACCGGTAGCGGTCACGCGCTGACTTGGCCATCATCATCTCGACGACTTCCGCACAGCCATTGGAGATGCTCGGTACCAGATGGTCCGGTGGGACGAGCGTTTCCTTGAGGTGGCGTTGCATCACCTCGTTCGGGTTCTTCCCTTCGAATGGAACCTTGCCGGTCAGCATGTGGTAGAGCGTCGCGCCAAGTCCGTAGATGTCGGCCGGCGGTCCGATCTCGGCAAGGCCGCGGATCTGCTCGGGGCTGATGTAGTACGGCGTGCCGAACGCCTTGCCGATTTCGGCTGCTGCTGCCTCCTGATCGCCGATCGCGCGGGCGAGTCCTAGGTCGGCCAGCTTGACCACGCCTGATGAGGTGATCATCAGGTTCTTCGGCTTGATGTCGCGGTGCACGAAGCCACGCTCATGGGCATGCTCGAGCGCCAAGGCGACCTGTCGGATGATCGTGAGCGATTCCTTTTCAGGAAGGCGCTTCTTCGCCTGCATGCGATCGAAGACGGTGTCGCCGTCCACATACTCCATGATGAAGTAGTGCTGCTCGCCCGCCTGCCCCACGTCGTACGCGCCGACGATGTGAGGATGATTGAGCTTGGCTGCCGCGCGGCCTTCCTTGTAGAACCGCTCGACGAAAATCGGATCGGAGAGATGCTTCTTCGCGATGAACTTGATCGCAACCAGGCGATCCAGGCTCACCTGACGCGCGAGGTAGACGACCGCCATGGCACCCGCGCCGAGCTTGCGCACGAGTTGGTAGCCAGGCACGCCTCGGTTGGCTGCTGCGGCGCGTTCGCCCTCAGTGTCCGCCTTGATGCGGCGGAGCTGGCTCATCGTCACGAGCTGCTTCGCCATCAGCACCTGAACCAAGGCTTGCGGCTTGTCGGGGTCGGCTCGGGCTTCCTTCAGACACTGGACCACTTCATCGCGAGTGGCCAAGCCGCGCTCGATGACGGCGCGGGCCCACATGGTGTCGGCATTGCCGGAAAACGACCCCGATGCACCCGCGGGGGCTGCATCTTGGCTGGTCGACGATGGAGGTTGCGGCGGTCCCGGATCGGTCATGGGAGGGAGGTAGGAAGCGTGGGACTATATTCGATCGGCGCGACATGTCTGTCGCCAAGACCATGGCACTCTGCCTCGCCAGTTCTTCGCCACGGCGCCAGCGCATGCTTCGCGATGCTGGCATCGATCATGTGATCGCTCCGCCGCCCATCGATGATGCCGCGTTGCCTGAGCGACTTGGTGACCCGGCGGGGTTCACCATGGCGATGGCGCTCTTCAAGGCTGCGCAGATCCAACCGGTGGGTGAAGACGGCTGGGTGCTCGCGGCTGACACGATGGCCCACGACGGCAAGGCGCTGATCGGCAAGCCGCGCGACCGAGTTCACGCGCGCCAGATGCTCACGCAGTGGCGCGGCGGAGCTCACGATGTCTGGACCGGCGTGGCGCTCGTGCAGCCCTCCACGGGAAGACGGTGGATCTTCGCGGACCGAGCCCGTGTGACCTTAGGAAACTTGGCTGATCACGCGTTGGATGCGTACCTCGACTCGGATGCGTGGAAGGGGAAGGCCGGTGCGTACAACTATGTCGATCGTCTGGACGCTGGCTGGCCGCTGGCATGCGATGGCGATCCGTGCACGGTGATGGGACTGCCGATGCGGCGCCTCACGCCGATCTTGCTGCGGCTCGCGGCGCCCCGAGGGTCGCCATGCTGACCTTGGGAGCAATCCATCTTGCGCCGACGATCACGATCCCGGCCGCCGTCGTGCTTGCCCTCGCCATGATCGTGTACCTGCGGCTGCTTGCCACTTCAGAAGTTCCGCGGTGGCGGCGCGCGCTCCGCCAGTCATCGATGGTGCTTGGCCTGCTTCTGCTTCCCTTGCTCGTCGAGGGATTCTCGTTGATCGACCCTGATCAGACGCCTCGCCCGTACGCCCTCGTGTGGCTGGCCAGCGGTTTCCTGCTCTTCGTGATCGTCGTGCTGACGGCGATCGACATCAGACTCAGCCGTTCCATGCACCAGCGTGAACTCGCGCAGCTGCGCGCCGAGCGCGATGACGCCCTTCGCGCGGTCTCGAACCGAAGGATCGATCCGTGACGCAGACTCGCCCTGTCGCTGGCTGGACCATGCCGCTCGCCGTGCCATCGAGTCTCGTCTATGGCGCGGTGGTGCGTGCGCGCAATGCACTCTGGTCGATGGGGCTGGGCGTGGGTCGCGCGTCCAAGCCAGTCGTCAGCATCGGCAACATCGTCGCGGGTGGAACGGGCAAGAGCCCCATGTCGCGACTGGTGGCACAGTGGATGCTCGATGCTGGCGTTCGGCCGCTGTTGGCCACGCGTGGCTACGGCGCCCGAGACGGGATCGCGGACGAAGTCGAGGAATTCAAGGCACTCGTGCCAGGCGCAGCAGTTGCCGTCGATCCATCCCGGCGACGCGGCGTCGCCGCCGCGAGCGCAGCAGGGGAGCGATTTGACGCGGTGCTCCTGGACGATGGCTTCCAGCACCGCGCCCTGGCGCGTGACCTCGATGTCGTCCTGATCGATGCGCAGCGGCCGTGCTTGAGTGACTGGCTTCTGCCCGCAGGTTGGCTTCGCGAGCCCGTGACGGCACTGCGCCGCGCGGACGCGATCGTTGTGACGCAAGCCGATGATGTGGACGACGCTCTCTCCGAAAAGATCGCGTCGATCTCAGGGCGCGAACCGATCGCGTGGTGCCGTCTCGAGCCGAGGACACTCGAACTTCGCCGCGGGCCGACGGTGGTCGAGCAGCCGTTCGAGTGGTTGGCGGGTCGCAGCGTGGTGGTGTGGGCCGGACTCGCCAATCCCGAACGCGTCGTGAGCGTCGTGCGAGCGAGGGGAGCGAGCGTTCGAGCAGCACCAAGGCTGCGCGACCACCAGCCATACGACCAGGCGCTCCTCCGGCAGCTCCTTGAGCAGGCCAAAGGTGTGGACGCGATCGTCGTCACCGGAAAAGACTGGACCAAGCTTGAAGGACGCATCCCGCCGTTCGCTCCGCCGATCGCGGTTTTGCGCGCGGGATGGCGGTTTGCGGCAGGTGAAGCGCAGTTCCATAGCACAGTTCTTCAAGTTGTAAAGCCAAATCTCCAAGGAAGTTGAGTGATCGTGGACAACCATTCGAGCCTTGACTCAGCACGCTCGTGACTGCAATACTCATGCATGTGGGGAGCCCCGCCGTGGAGCGGGGCCCGGGTGAGATCCAGCGAGCGAACGAGGCAACTCCATGGCAACGACGACGAAGAAGGAGATCGTGGACCGCATCGCCGAACGAACCGGCTTGAAGCGGAACGATGTGCGCGATGTGGTTCAACTTTTCCTCGACTCCGTGATCGACGAACTCGGGCAGGGCAATCGCCTTGAGTTCCGCGACTTCGGCGTCTTCGAGGTGAAGGCACGGGCTCCGCGGATGGCGCAGAACCCCAAGACGCTCGAACAGGTGCAGGTTCCTGCCAAGCGTTCGGTCCGCTTCAAGGTCGGCCGCGTGATGCGAGATCGCGTCGACGCAGATGCTGCCGCCGCCGTGACCACCACCGCCTGATCGGTCGATCGTGATGCCCCAAGGAGCCAAGGAACGGCGTTCACGCGCTCCGCGCGAGCGTGTCGAGCTCGATCGCGGCGCGCTGGCGCGGCTGGCTGACGCACTGCCACCGCAGGCCCCCGAAGTTGAAGCCGCGCTGCTGGGCGCACTCCTCCATGACCCGCGCCTGACCGGCGATGTGTTGCAGATCGTGCGCAGCGCGGAAGAATTCGTCCGGCCGGCGCACCGAACGATCTTCTCGCACATGTGCGAGCTGTACGAACGCTCGGCCGCTTTCGACATCGTGCAGTTGCAGCAGTTGCTGCGAGACCGCGGCGTGTTCGACGAGATCGGCGGGCTCGACTACCTGGTCTCACTCGCCGAGAGCGTGCCCAGCGCGACCAACGCGATCGAGTTCGCTCGCGAGATCCGCGACAAGGCCACGCTGCGCGAACTCATCGATGCCTCGGGGACCACGCTGCACGAGGCGCACACGAATGCCGAGGATGCGCAAGGCGTGCTTGAGCAGGCCGAGGCGCGCATCTTCGCGATCAGCCAGCGTCGCGAGTCGACGCACGCCAGCGACCTCGCCACGCTGCTGAACGAGGCCATCGAGCGCATCCAGTCGCACGACGGCAGCGCGACCATCGGCGTGCCCAGTGGCTACGACGACCTCGACCAGATGACGAGCGGCCTGCAACGGGGCGAGATGGTCATCCTTGCCGCGCGTCCTTCGATGGGCAAGACGGCCTTCGCCCTCAATGTGATGCAGAACGTGGCGCTGACGGGCCAACCAGTGGCCTTCTTCAGTCTTGAAATGAGCCGCCAGCAGTTGGTGCAGCGCATGCTCTGTGCGCAGGCGGGCATCGACAGTCAGCGACTTCGGCGCGGGACGCTGCGGGCCGAGGACTATGACCGCGTGTTGGCGGCCTGCGACGAATTGCGCAAGGCGCCGGTCTACATCGACGACTCGCCTGGCTTGTCGCTGATGGCCCTGCGCAGCAAGGCGCGCCGCATGGCGGAGCGCTTTGGCATCCAGGCGATCTTCGTCGACTACCTGCAGCTCATGTCGTCGGGCACACGAGTCGAGAGCCGCCAGACGGAAGTGAGCGAAATCAGCCGTGGACTCAAGGCCACGGCGCGTGAACTCAATGTACCGCTCTTCTGCCTCTCACAGCTCAATCGCGCAGCCGAGCAGCGCGAAGGCCATCGTCCGCGCATGAGCGATCTCCGCGAGTCAGGCAGCATCGAACAGGATGCCGACGTCATCATGATGCTGCACCGCGAGGAGTACTACCACCTGCAGGATCCGGATTGGGCGGCCTCCAATCCCGATCGAGTCGGCACGGCGGAGTTGATCATTGCCAAGCAGCGCAACGGCCCGACCGGCACCGTCAACCTGGTGTGGGACAGCAAGGCGACGGCGTTCCGCGCGTGGAGTCCGGCTGTGCCACCGGGCGTGCCGGTGCGCGTGTTTGAGCCGCGCCCGATCGACGATCTTCCGGTGTGATGGCGGCGTATTCTCCGCCGCGTGCAGGAGCTTCCGCCCCAACGCCTTGAGCTCTGGATCCGGCGCGCCGTGTCCGGTGATGCCGATGCATGGCGTGAACTGGTGGCGACCTTTGCGCCCCGCGTGTTCGCGCTGCTCCTTGCGCGCTGCCGCGATCCCGAACTCGCGGAAGAGATCACGCAGGCGGTCTTCGTGACCGTCGCCGAGAAGCTCTCTGGCTATCGCGACATCGGACGCTTCCGCTCGTGGATCTTCCAGATCGCCATGAACCGGCTGCGCGACGAACTCCGCCGGCGCGGTCGCCACGCGAAGGCGGTTGGGGGGAGCGACGATCTCGAGGTGCTCGGCGGAACCTCGCATCTTGGTTATCAGGACGCTTCTGCGGAAGCGCTGAAGGCGCTTGGCGCGGCCCTTTCCGTCCTCAGCGAAGCCGAACGCCAGGTCGTGCACCTTCGGCACATGGGTGGGATGTCCTACCAGGCCATCGCTGATCTGCACGGCGAGCCCGTCGGCACGCTGCTCGCACGGCACCACCGCGCCATGGCCAAGCTCCGTCAAGCCCTCGAAGAATCAGGAATCACGCTGGAGGACCTGCAATGACGAATCCCCGCGGCCGTTTCACCCATGCCATGAACGAGCGCCAACCGCACCCCGACGAGCCTTCGGTCGATCCGGCGATGGAGTCCCTGCTCGACGCGTACGCGCGTCGATTGGCCCACCGTCCGGGGCTCGTCGATCGCGTGATCGCAGCCGTTCCGGCGCCCGCGCCTGGTGCCGCTTCTGGTGCCGCTCGACTTGCCGCGCCGTGGAGCGATCGGCGCATCGCGCGCTTGGCGCTCGCAGCCAGCGTCTGCGCCGCGATGGTGGTGGGCATGCTCTTCATGCGACCTGCGCCGAACGCCGCCATCGCTGCTGCGTCGACCATCGAAGCAGAACCCGTGCTCGTCTCGCTCCTCGCTGGCAGCGACGAAGCCATGCTCGATGATCATCCCTTCGGCAGCGAACTGCGCACGATGGACAGCGATTGGTCGTGCTTGGCCGAAGAAGTGCGCGGCATCGTCGCCGTGGCAGGGGGTGCACGGTGAAGCGGTTGGGCCCAGTTGCGGCCGCGCTCGTCGCGGGCGCTGCCGTTGGCGCGCTCTTGGCGCGACCCTTGGCTGATCAAGCGTCCTTCGCATCGAGTCCCGATGCGCTCCTCTCGTTCGAGCAAGGTGTTCCGTCGGGACAGTCGTTCCAACAGGTCCGCGTGCTCTCGCCCGAGCAGATGGATCGGATCATCGCGGTGGCCCGCGACCTGTCCCCGGATCTGGCCACGCGTCTGGAAGAGTCCCGTTCGCGCGATGCGGACTCGTTCCGCACCGCGCTGGGCGCGCAGGCCAAGCGACTGGGTTCGCTGGCCGTCTTGCGCGATCGTCGCCCCGAGCTGTACGCCATTCGGATCCAGGAACTTCGGCTCGAAGCGCAGGTCCTCGCTCTGGGGGAACAGCTCCACAGCGCCGTGGATGCAGGCCGGACCGACGATGCTGCGCGGCTCGAGGCCACGCTTCGTCCGCTGGTCCTGACCTTCGTCGACTCCAACCTTCGGTCGCGCGCGGTCGAACTCGCGTCGCTCGATTCGATGATGCGAGCGCTGCGCGTGGATCTTGAACGCGATGCGCTCGAGCGCACCGACACGGTCGAGCGTTGGGTGTCGGCCCTTCGCGACGGCCGCGAGCCTGCGGCGTTGGGCGGGCGTCGACCGTCAGAACCTGCGCAGGCGTCTCGCTGACCTCTGGTCGCGCGATCCACCCAGGCTTGGCGCCACCTCTGATCATTGGGCCTAAGCAGGTGCGCGTCGCTGCGGTTGACCATCGCGCACTACGATCGTCGCGTGGCGTCGTCACCTGCTTGCGAAGTCAGGTCCTCGCAGCGTGCGCGGGCATCGCTCGCCGTTCGGATCGGCGCGTTGCTCTTGGCGGCCGTCGCACTGCTCTGCGTCTTCGGCGGAGCGTGGGGCGTGCTCGCGGTGGGTGACTCGGGAGTCGCTCGTTACGAAGCGCAGGATCTGTCTGCGGCGCTGCTCGCACCCATGCATCGCGACGCGTCAGGCGCACTGCACATCCTCGGCACGGATCGACTCGGCCGTGATCTGTTGGCACGATGTTGCGTCGGTGGATGCATCAGCTTGCTGGTGGGACTGTGCGCAGCGGCCGTGAGTGTTGGCGTCGGCACGCTGTGGGGCGCGACGAGCGCCGAAGCCGGCGGCCGGACCGACGGATTCATGATGCGCGTCGTCGATGTGCTCTACGGTCTTCCAACGATCCTGCTCGTCGTGCTCATTGCCGTCGCAGCCGATGGCGCGCTCGAGCGCAGTGGCCTCAAGCCCGGACCGGTGGCGCGGCAGGCGATCGATCTGGGCATCCTGGTCATCGCCATCGGCGGACTGAGTTGGCTCACCGTCGCTCGCGTGATCCGAGGTCAGGTCCTGAGCCTGAAGGCGCGACCCTTCATGGAGTCGTGCACGGCAATCGGCATGGGTCGCACGCGACGATTCTGGATGCATCTGGTTCCCAACTTGTCGGGTCCGATCGTCGTGTACTCCGCCCTCGCGGTGCCGTCCGCAATTCTGAGCGAGAGTTTCCTTTCGTTCCTCGGGCTCGGCGTGCGCGAGCCATTGCCCAGTTGGGGCAACCTCGCCGCGGCGGGGCTTCCGGAACTCAATCCGGTCGTCAGTCGATGGTGGCTGCTTGTGTTCCCGTGCCTGCTTATCGCTCTCACGTTGCTCTCGCTCAATCTCGTAGGCGACTGGGTTCGTGATCGCCTCGCTGGTCGCTGACGGGGCAGGCCCGCGCGGCTTCGCGTAGCCTGCGAAGCCCGAGGTCAATCGCATGCAGAACCGTTTCGGATTGAAGGATGTCTTCGTTGTGGTGCTTCTCCTGGCCACGCTGGCCAGCGTCTGGCTCTCGATGGTCCAGAAGACCCGCATCGAGCTCGCGGTCGATGGACTGCGCGTCAAGCTCGGAGACATGGAGCGACAGGCTGCGCTGTTCCAACGCGAGGTCGAAAAGGGCTTCGCCGAGGGCGTGGTCGTGCAGCAGGGGGCGAGCGCCGCCGCGCCCGCGTCTGATGCGTGGGCGCGACCGGGCGTGAGCATTCAGCGGTGGCCGAGCCCGGCGCCGGCGACCGACCCCGAGGGCTTGCCGGGCTACTCCGTTGGCGGTGAATTCACTGAGATCTTCGAGGCGCAACCGGCCAAGCTTGTGCCCTACATCCAATCCGATGTCTACGGCACGCGCGTGCTCGACCGCGTCTGCGAGAGTCTGGGTTCGTTCGACCCGAAGACGCTGAAGATGGTGGGCGTGCTGGCCGATGCGTGGCAAATCGATCCCGATGGCCTGTGGATTCGTGCACACATCAACCCGCGCGCGCGCTTCAGTGATGGTGCACCCGTGACCGCCGAGGATGTGCGTTGGACGATGCTGGACTTCGTCGGCAACCCACTCATCGAAGCCGAGCGCTCTCGCAGCACGCAAGACAACCTCAAGGATGTGAAGGTCATCGACGATCGCACGGTCGAGTTCGTGTTCAAGGAACCGTTCTTCACGAATGTGTTGCTTGCCTTCGGTAATTCGGTGCTACCCAAGCACTGGTACTCGAAGTTCGAACCCTCGCAGCTGAACCAAGCCACGGGGCTCCTGATGGGGTCTGGACAATTCAAGCTCGAGCGACTGCCGACCGGGCCCGACGACCTGAGCGTGCAGTGGACTCCGGGCACCGATGTCGTGCTCGTGCGAAATGAGCAGTACTGGGCGGCGAAGCCTTCGCTCGAGCGACTTCGCTTCAAGACCGTCAGCGATGAACTGGCGCGGCTGGTTGCCTTCCGCAATGGCGAGGGCGACCTGATCACGCCCAGTTCACCGCAGTTCAACAAGATCACGCGCGAAGAGCCCGGATTTGAAGAGAAGGCCTTCGCGCTCAAGTGGGTCAACATGCGCTGCGGCTATTCGTTCATCGCGTGGCAGTGCGGGCCCCGAGCGGGCAAGGACCCGACGCCCTTCGCCGATGTGCGCGTTCGTCGAGCCATGACGCACCTGCTCGACCGCGAACGCATGATCACCGACATCTGGGACGGGATCGGCATTGTGTCGAAGGGGCCGATGAATCCTGAGAGCCCCGCGAGCGATCCGGCGACGAGGCCGTTGCCCTACGACCTCGCCAAGGGCAAGGCGCTGCTCGCCGAAGCAGGTTGGCAGGACCGCAACGGAGACGGCATCCTTGAGGACGCCAGCGGCAAGAAGTTCACCTTTGAATACACCTATGCCAGCGGTGGTGAGATTGCCGAGCGGATCGCCCGTTTCGTGAAGGACAGTTACGCCAAGGCCGGCATCGACGTCGTCACGCGGCCGGTCGAGTGGAGCCGCTACCAGGAGATCCTGAAGCTGCGTGACTTCGATGCCATTACGCTGGGCTGGGGCAACAGCGCTCCCGAGAGCGACC
>VGXL01000064.1 GCA_016873315.1 Phycisphaerae bacterium
ACCGACACCTGCTTCGGACCCTTGTTCGCCAGTTCAGTGTGCTCGCGCATGAGCACCGCGGCCAATCGTGGCACGATGACTTCGTGGTCAAACGCCTGGATCGAGCCGAGCAGTGCTCCACCCACGATGATCGGAAGGGCGACGCGAGGCAGGCTGATGCCGGCCGCCATCATGGCCACGAGTTCACGATTGCGGTGCAACTGCGCGAAGGTGAACCCCATCGCGCCCACGGCGACCAGTCCCGCGAGGTACTGGTACATCTGGAAGATGCGCGGCCCGTGAAAGTCGACGACGGCGCGAATGATGCCCAACACGCTGGCATGGCCGTCGGTGCTCGCCGCGCGGGCCGCATCGACGAACTTCTGGGCCTGCACGATCGTGTCGATCGACACGGCAAACACGAACAGCAGCAGGAAGATCACGGCGAAATTGCCGAGGAATCGCAGGAGAATGGTTCGATCCAGGATCCGCATTGCTGCCTCAGTGCACCGCCACCTTGCGCCACGCCCACCAAACGATCCCCGCCACCGCTGCATTGCCCGACCACATGACGACGAAGCCCCAGAGCAGGTCGCCATCGCGCATCGCGTGCTGACCCGAGTTGATGAGCAGAATGTCGAGGATCGCCGGCACGAACGCAATCGCGTACACGAGCAGCGGGCTCGAACGGCGCAACTGCACGGCAAGCACTGCACCCATGAGCAGGAGCAATGGCGCACAGACGGCTTGGGACAATCTCATCCACGCGTGCGCCGTCGCCTCCCACACGACATCGCGCCGAAGTTCGACCCAGGCACCGACAGTCGAACTGATCGAGTTGGCAATTGGTCCCAGCAGCGCAGCATTCTTGGATGCCGCGAGCGCTTCCTCTTCGAGTGCGTCGGCGCTCAACGCAGCGGCCGGGAGCGTCGTCTCGAACCGAACACCATCGAGCGTTTCGGGCCAGTTCGACGACAGTCCTTCAACAGTGGGCTTGATCAAGGTGACGGACAGTCGGACCGCCGTCGCTGGATCGTCGCCACGATCGAGCGGTGCGAGGTCGAACCTGGCCGACTCACCCCGCCCGCGCCGAAGCAGCCGGCCATCCTGCGACTCCTCGATGATCACGGCGCCCCCCGGCGCACCCACGGCGTGTCCGCTCTGGATGCCAGCAGCCCGCAGTTCGTAACGGCGGCCGGAACGGTCATCCACGAACGCCACGGCGATGCCACGCCGCAGTTGGGCATCGGCCAAGGCCAGCGCGCGCGCACTGCGGACCAATCGCGCGATCTCGGCCCGTCGCTGCGCGCTGTCGGCACTCACATCGGGGTTGCGCATCATCGACACGAGGTCGAGCAAGTTGGCCATGTTCGGACTTCGGTCCGACGAGCTCTGCACCTCGACGGCGTCGGGATTCGCCTCGGGGACGAACGCCACCGTGCCGTCCTGAAGGCGAACCACATTCACCTGTCGCATGGACGCCTTCATGAGGAGGCGCGATTGGCCAGCGCGGCCCTCGATCCGGTACAGATCGACGACCGCCGACTCGGCCACGAACTCCGTCTGGGGGACGCCGCCAGCGCCAAACTCGACGGCGACCACACCGCGCATGCCGACGCGATCGGCGACGCCGTCCGGCGCATCGAGCAACTCCGCCTCGTCGGCGTAGATCATCATGCGGCCAGCGTTGAAGGCCTTGCCGTCACGGACGGTCGCGACGAAAACCGCCGCGGCATCCTGCGCAATGACCGACTTCATCGCGGCCCAGAACGGTGGGATGACGGCGTTCACCAAGATCGCCATGATCACGGCCAGCGCCATGCCCAGGATCAGGTGGGGTCTGAAGATGCTGCGATAGCTCAGACCCGAGACGCTCATGGCCAGGAACTCGTTGTCCGAGACCATGCGATGCGTGACGAGTGTGGCGGCGAAACCCCCAGCAAACGGCAGCGCGAATTGCATCATGGGGACCGTTGCGAGCGCGACATACTTCGCCACGCCGAGCGGACCGAGCAGGTTCTGCGCGAGCGGCCGAATGACCGCGCCGAACGCCACCACGATCACCATGACCGCCGTGGTGAGGACGAGCACCTTCGTGATCTCCGCGATCACGTGACGGACCAAGATGCTGGAGTCGTTTCGCATGGGTGCGATCAGCGCAGACCGTAGTCCTTGATCTTGCGATACAGCGTGCGCTCACCGATGCCCAAGAGTTGCGCTGCCTGCTCGCGATTGCCCTGCGTGCGAGCCAAGGTCTGGCGAATCGCTTCTTTCTCGAGTTGCGCCATGTCGAGACCCGCGAGCGCGCCATCGGATGCAACGACACCACCCTCGTCACGATCGGCAGCGCGGACTTCCTCGGGCACATCGCCCACATCGATGGCATCGCCCATCGTCGTCACGACCATGCGGTGCACGACCATCATGAGCTCGCGCACATTGCCGGGCCAGTCGTAGGCGACCAGGCGCATCATTGCAGCCTGCGAGACGGGCATCGGTGCACGGCCGAGTTCCTTGGCGTACTTGCCGATGCCGTGATTGACCAAGAGCGGGATGTCGTCGCGGCGCTCGCGCAAGCTCGGCAATCGGATCTCGACGCCCTTGAGCCGGAAGAACAGGTCTTCGCGGAATCGGCCCGCCGCGATCGAGTCGCGCAGGTCGCGATTGGTCGCGCTGACGAACCGCACATCAACCTTGCGCAGGTCGTTGCTGCCCAGGCGGATCACATCGCCCGACTCGAGCACGCGCAAAAGTTTGGGCTGCATCGTGACCGGCATGTCGCCGATCTCGTCCAGAAACACCGTTCCCTTGTCGGCGTACTCGAAGACGCCCTCGCGGTCTCGGTCGGCGCCGGTGAACGCGCCGCGAACATGCCCGAAGAGCTGGTCCTCGAGCAGGCTCTCGGCCTGGCCGGCCGCGTTGAAGGTGACATAGCGCTTCTCTTTGCGCTTGCTGTGGCGATGGATCGCCGCCGCCACCAGCTCCTTGCCGGTTCCGCTTTCGCCAGTGATGAGCACCGGGATCGTGGAGGCGGCGACCTGGTGGATCGTGCGCAGGACCTGTTGGATCGCCGCCGACTGGCCCACGATCCCGTCGACGCCGTACGCGGCGTCGAGCTGGGTCTTCAGGCTGCGGTTCTGTTGGCGAAGCGCAACCGTCTGAGCCGCCCGCTGGACCAGATTGCGGAAGACGACCAAGTCGAGCGGCTTTTCGATGAAGTCGTACGCCCCGCCCTGCAGCGCCGCCTTCGCGGTCGGAACATCGCCGTGGGCGGTCACCAGGATCGTCTCGGCCTGAGGTTGCGCGGCTTTGGCCTGCGCCAGCACCGCGAGCCCGGCGTCCGGGCGCTCCATGACGAGGTCGGTCACGATGACGTCGTAGATCCCGCCCTGCAATTCCTGGGCCGCGGCCGCCGCCGAATGCACGACCGTGCACACATGACCGGGCTTGCGCAGCGCCTCGGCCATGGTCTGGGCGTGCTCGGGTTCGTCGTCGACGATGAGCACCTGTGCGCGCACCGTTTCGTCGTCCTTCGCCATGGGTGGAGTGTATGGATTCCGGCGTCGGACAATCGTCGATGCACCGCAGCGGCGCATGCCGATGAACCATCGTCGGGCGCTCACGGGAACCCGGCACTTGGGTACGATCGATCGACGTCGGGAACGGATGCCCGGCGGATGCACTCAAGGCACGAGTCGTGGTTCGGATGGCGTGGCCAGGAAGGCGTGAATCGAATGCGGAGCGAAGCAGCTGGGCAGTGTGGCTCGGGCACGGCGCCATCAGCGTCGACCGATCCGGTCTTCGGCGGAAAGCGCGTCCATTTCATCGGGATCGGTGGCTCAGGAATGAGCGGACTCGCGCAGCTCTTGCAGCGTCGCGGAGCGCGCGTGAGCGGCACCGATCAATCGTGGAGCGAGGTGCTCGATCGGCTCGGTGGCGACGGCATCACCGTCTCGGTCGATGCGCAGCCCACCGACCTGCCAGCGTGCGACCTCGTGGTGGCCAGCGCGGCCGTCAAGGATCACCATCCACTGCTTCAGGCCGCGCGACGACAGGGCATCGAGGTCCTGAACTACGCGCAGGCACTCGGCCGCGTGATGATCGGACGCACTGGCATCTCGATCGCTGGGACGCACGGCAAGAGCACGACGACCGGCATGCTCGCCCACCTGCTGATCATCGCGGGCATCGATCCGAGTTTCATCGTTGGAGCGACCTGCGACCAGATCGGCGGCGGAAGTCGCGTGGGCACTGAGCGGATTCCCGCCGGCTCGCTGGCCGGTGCCCCCGGTGTCATGGTCGCGGAAGCGTGCGAGTACAACCGCTCGTTCCACAGCCATCGCCCAACGCTGGCGCTGATCAACAACATCGAGGAAGACCACCTCGACTTCTACACCGGCGGACTCGACGAGATCATCGCCTCGTTCAATGCGTTCGCCGCACGCTTGCCCGATCGGACGCAAGGCGGTCGCTTGTTGATTGCGCACGATGGCGCGCATCGTCGTCGCGTGGCCGCGGGTCTGTCGTGCGCCGTGAGCTCCTTCGGCTTCGCTGCGCTGGCGGACTATCGCGTGCAGTTCGATCCTCAGACGCGCGAATGCAGCGTTTCGCACCGCGGATCCGAACTGCTGCGATGGACGAGCCGACTGCTTGGCGACCACAATGTGCTCAATTCCGCCGCGGCAGGCATCCTGGCGACCTGGGTCGGTGCCGATCGATCGCGCATCGAAGAGGGCCTGTCGACCTTTGGCGGCGTCGACCGTCGGCTCCAGCACATGGGTGACCGCACGCTCGCATCTGGCGGCACGGTGCGCGTCTACGACGACTACGGCCACCACCCCACCGAAGTTGATGCCACGCTGCGGGCCATCCGTGCAGGACTGTCACCCACGCGATTGATCTGCGTGTTCCAGCCGCATCAACACAGCCGCACGCGTCACCTTCTGAACGAGTTTGCTGAGTCGTTTGGGCACGCCGACATCGTGCTCGTGCCTGACATTTACTTCGTGCGCGACAGCGCCGAGGACGCACAGAGCGTGTCGAGCGCGGACCTCGTCGCCAAGCTGCGCGACCGCGGCGCACAAGCGTGGCATGTCCCATCGTTCGAAGGCATCGTCGATCGACTCGACGGCATTGCTCAGGACGGCGATCTGGTCGTCGTCATGGGCGCCGGCCCAGTGTGGGAAATCGGGCGAGATTGGCTGGCCCGCGGCGCGGCCACCGGGACCGCACCGTGAGCGCCACCATGGATCGCCACTGGACGAACCTGTTCAGCGACCTTGATGTTCAAGTCCAGGCCGATGCTCCGCTGGGGCCGCTGACTTGGTTCGGCATTGGCGGCCGAGCCGACGCGCTCGTCAATCCGCGCTCGCCCGAAGCGCTCGCCGAGCTCTTGCGCCGCTGTTTGCACAACCAGATCCGCGTACGCGTCCTTGGTTCGGGCGCGAACTTGTTGGTCGATGATGCAGGGGTCGAGGGCGTGGTCATCAGCCTGACCGATCCCTCCTTCGCCTCGCTCGAAGTGAACACCGAAGGCGGCATCGAGCTGATGAAGGTCGGCGCTGGGCACGACCTGATGAAGTTGGTGACCGAGTGCACGCGCCGCGGGCTCACTGGCATCGAGGGCATGACGGGCATCCCCGCGCAGATCGGCGGCGCGCTCGCCATGAATGCCGGCGGCCGCTACGGCGAGATCGGCGATGCCGTGCATGCGGTGGCCATCGTTCGCCCTGACGGCGAACTGCGCGTGTACGCGAAGAGCGAACTGAACTTTGCATACCGTCACGCCACGCTGCCCGACGGCGTGATTGCGTGGGCCACATTCTCGATGCGCGAAGAGAATCCGGTCGTCGTTCGCGCGCGCGTGCACGAGTACATGGCCTACAAGAGGTCGGTCCAACCGATGTCCAACTGCGCCGCGGGATGTATGTTCAAGAACCCAGTCGATCCGGCCCAGAACCAACGCGTCAGCGCGGGGAAACTGATCGATGAAGCTGGGCTCAAGGGCCACCGGGTGGGCAAGGCGTTCATCAGCGATCGGCATGCGAACTTCTTCACATGCGAGCCGGGCGCGCGCACCAACGACCTGCGCGAACTGGTGCAACTCGCCAAGCGCGTCGTGTTCGACCGAACGGGGCTTGCCCTTGAGACTGAAGTGGTCTTCTGGAGCCGCCACGGGGACGGGTCATGAGTCGAGCCAGCGTGCTCGTCCTGAAGGGCGGCCCTGATGCTGAGCGCGAGGTCAGTCTGCGCAGCGGCGGGCGTGTCGCTCAGGCGCTTCGTGATGACGGCACCTTTGATGTAATCGAGGCAGCGGTCGATTCGTTGACCGCCGATGAACTCGCCCAACTGCCTGGGGACGTCGTGTTTCCCGTGCTGCATGGACCCTGGGGCGAGGGCGGACCGCTTCAGGAACTGTTGGAATCTGCGGGGCGCCCGTTCGTGGGCTGCGGCTCGAACGCATCCCGCCTTGCGATGGACAAGGCCGCCACGAAGACGATCGCTGCGCGGGCGGGCGTGCCCACGCCGCGGGCGCGCGTCCTTCGCCCAGGCGACGAGCTTGACCTTGATCCGCCGGTCGTCATCAAGCCCAGCAATGACGGGTCCAGCGTCGATCTCTTCGTCTGCAAGGACCGCGCGGCGGTCGACCATGCTCTGACGACTGCGTTTTCCCGGCGCGACCTCATGCTCGCCGAGGAATTCATCACCGGCCGCGAGATCACGGTGGGTTGGCTGAACGGCCGTGCGCTGCCGATCGTGGAGATCGTGCCGGCCGAGGGGCTGTACGACTACGAAGCAAAGTATGTGCGCAAGGACACGCGCTATGTGCTCGACCCCGAGTTGCCGGCGGGCATTGCCGATCGCGCGAAGGCGGCGACCGTCGAGGTCTGCCGGGCTCTGGGCTGCCGTCACATCTCGCGCGTCGACTTCATGGTCGATGAACGAGGCCCGTGGATGCTCGAAGTCAACACCATGCCGGGCATGACCGACACGAGCCTGGTCCCCAAGGCCGCTGCCCACGCCGGGCTGCCCTTCCCAGCACTCTGCCGAACGCTCGTCGAGTCTGCGCTCGCCGAACGATCGCGACAACCCTGAAATCTCGCCCGTCCTGATGGGATCGGCCGATAGTCCCCTTCATGTCGTCGCGTTCGTCGTCGTCTAAGGCACCCGAAGCATCCTGGCGAGCCACTGCCGAGCGCGTCGTGACCATCGGAGCATGGGTCGGATGCGCCGCGGTGATCGTCACCATGTTCACCGTCGTGCTTCCCCGGTTGCGCAGCAACGCGTATGGGTCAACGGCGGCACGAACCGCCATCCGCTTTCCCAACGCGCCTCGCTGGATGACGACCGCCGAAATGAAGCCGATCGAGGATGCCGCACAGTCGATCGTCGCCGCGGGTCATGGGCGCGAGATGCTTCAGACGCTGGAGCGATACCTCGAGTCGACTGGTTGGTTCGAAGAGGTTGAACAGGTCCGCTTGGTCGATCAGGACGGTATCGAGGTCATCGCGACCTACGCGACCCCCACGGCGCTCGTCACGGATGGCGGACTCGATCACCTGTGTGATGCACGCGGTCACCGCATGGCGCGCGACTACCGCGCGAAGGACGGCCCATCGCTCGTGCGCGTGCTCGGCCTTGCGGGACCGACTCCGCCTGTCGCGGGCGCATGGAATGGCACGGCGCTGAAGGACGCCATCGATCTGCTCCAGACCCTTGACGCGCAGCCTTGGCGAAGTCAAGTCGCAGCGATCAGTGTCGGTCGTCACGCCAAGGACGGGTCATTGGAACTGGTCACGACCGGCGGCAGCACCATCGTGTGGGGGCGTTCGCCAGCGTCTACATCGCCTGCAGAAGTGCCGACTGGACAGAAGCTGGAGTACCTTTCGTTCTTGTATGCCAAGCACGGGCGCATCGACTACGGACACCCCACGAGCATCGATGTCCGCGTCGACTGCGCCAGCGCCCGCTAAACGCACCACCACGCCCCTTCCCCGCTGGCTGGTCTTGGCAGCGTTCTGTTGGCTCGGGGCATCGTGGGCGATCAGCACCGGCTTCGTGTCGCCATCATCCGCCACTCGCGCAGGCGTGGCGCACGCGGTGCAGACCTTCACGCTCATGGTGGCCGCCGGTGCCGTCGTGGCATGGCCGCTCGCACGCCTCAGCCTGACTCGACCAGGTGCCATCGTGAGGACCGTGGTGCTCGACGCCATGACGATTGTGGTGCTCGTGCATGTCACGATCTTCCCGTTGCGCGCGATCTCCGGATGGAGCCGAGATCGACTGCTGCTTCTGGATGCGAGCTTGATGTCCGCGATCGCCATCGCTGCGAGCGTGCTCTTGGTCGGCTTACGCACCGATCGCATGGTCCGTCGCGTGCTTGCGAGCATCGCCATCGTGCTGCTCGCGGTCGGACCCGAGGCTCCATGGATCTCGCTGGGATTCCAAGCACCAAACGTGGCGCGCGCGTTGCCGGGCGCGCTCTCGGTCGCCTGGTCGCTGTCCGATCCGAGCCCTGGACCAGTGAACGAAGCCATGACGAGCGACACGCTGGCAACGGCCATCATCGCGGCCGCGGCACTCTGCACGGCCCTGGCATGGTCCCGTCGTCCCGTCACGCTTGCGTGAGTCTGCTGGTCGGGCTACCTTTTCGTCATGGAACTGGTCACTCGTGCTGACAAGGAGCGCCTCGAGGCGCAGTTGGCGTCGCTCCGCGCGCTCGACAAGCAGCTCGTGGAACGCATCGCCGAGGCACGAGCCCAGGGCGACTTGCGCGAAAACGCCGACTACCACGCCTCGCGCGAAGACAAGTCGATCAACGACGCCAAGATCCGCGAACTCGAAGCGCGGTTGGCCGGCGTGCAGGTCGTGGACCAGTCCGAAATGCCCACCGACATGGTGTTCCTGGGCGCCGAGATCACCATCCGCGACGAGGCGACCGGCCGCGAGGATCGCTACAAGATCGTGAGCAGCCTGACCGATGCGGACGACTTGAACTACCGCGAAGTCACCTCCACTGGCCCCATGGGCCAAGCGCTCATGAAGGCTCGCGTGGGCGACACGGTCCGCGTGAATCTGCCCAAGGGCGAGAAGCGCCTGACCGTCGTCGTCATTCACTGAACGAGTGCCGCAGCGGCGACCCCGCGGGGCCTTGTCGCCGCGCCCCGCCGCCGGGGCATCACGCGTCATCACGGAGCGCCGCGATCAAGCACCAAGCGACGCCCGGGTTCGGTCATCGCGACCTGCTCGAAGCCGTCCGGCCAGCGCACCGTGACCTTGACCGATCCCTTGCCCGGCAAGCCGACATGGGCATCGGGCGAGAAGGTGGATTGGAATGGCCCGCCACCGGCAAGCCAGCGCCGCTGCACGAGCCCGTCCTGCTCGATCGTGATCATGGCTCCCACCGCGCGATGATTGCGCGAACTCGCTCGTGTGTCGCGCAAACTCACCACAAGCCAGTCCGCCGTTCCGTCGTGGTCGTTGCGCAACACGCGCAGCGGGCCGTTGAGTTCGCCGATCACGGCGTCCACATCGCCGTCGCCGTCGAGATCACCGAACACCGCCGTGCGATCCCGGTGCGGTTCACTCAGCCACGCCGCATCACTGCGTAGCGGCGAGAACCGGTTGCCCTTTCGCTCCAAGACGAGCCGTGGCTGCAGATACTCGGAATCGAATGCGGCCTTCGTCGCGTTGGGATAGACGTGGCCGTTGACGGTGAACAGATCCTCGTCGCCGTCATGGTCAAGGTCAGCAAGGATGGTGGCCCATCCACACAGCGATCGTGATGGCGCACCGGTGCCGAACTGGCTCGTCCGATCATCCCAGAAACCATCGGCGCGATTGAGGAACAGTGAGTTCGTATCGCTTGAGAAGACGGTCGTGTGCAGATCCGGGCGCCCGTTCCCATCGAGATCCCCCAGCGCAACTCCCATGGTGGCCTGCTCGATGCCTTCAAGGTTGGTGCGGCAGCCAAGGTGGCGTGCGCGTTCGGAAAACTTGAAGTTGCCCTCATTGACGAGCAAGTGATTGCCGCTCGAGTCGTTACCCACGAAAAGATCCATGAGCCCGTCGCCCGTGACATCGCACGCGATCACATTGAGTCCGAATCCTGGGGGAACTGCGCCGACACCGCTCGGCGCGGTCACATCCGTGAAATGATCGCCATCGTTTCGAAGGACGACATCGCCCAGCGGCGCCAGACCCTTGGGGCCGTTGATCACGGGCTGGCCCTTGAACATCGCAGGAGCAAGCGGCTTGGCCGGGTCGACGCTGAGATAGCGAGCGATGTACAGATCGAGGTCAGAGTCACCATCGAGGTCCGCGAGCGCGCATCCGGTGCTCCAACCGCCTGGACCAGCCGCACCCCACGCGTCCGTGGCGTCCTCGAAGCGTCCTCCGCCGCGATTGAGCCAGAGCGCATTGCGTCCGAAGCACGCGATGAACAGGTCGTCGCGGCGATCGCCGTCGATGTCGCCTGCTGCCACGCCGAACGACCAGCCGCGGTGCGTGATGCCGCTCGCTTCGGTGATGTCGGTGAACCGGAGTCCGCCATCATTGCGCCACAGTCGAGCTCCGGGTCCCCGCGTGGGATCGACGAGCGTGGCGCCGTTGGGCATGAAGAGATCAAGGTCGCCGTCGTCATCGAGATCGATCAGCGCAAGACCGCCGCCCTTCACTTCCAAGATGTGCGAACTCGGCTGCACGCCGCTGGTCATGGAAGCGTGAACGCCGCTGGCAGCCGTGACATCAGTGAAACCGATCGTCCGTGCGGGCTCGGCTGGGGCCGGTGCCTGCGCCATGCACGGCCCGTGCAGCACGCTGCACACTACGATCGCGCGCACGACCATCGCGGGCACCACCATGAATCCCGACATCACGGTGTCGATCCCTTCGGCCCGTCCAGGATGCGGCCCACGCGTTCACGAGCGTTGAGTTCTTCGACGCGTGCGCGGTCGGCGGCGGTGGTGTCGCCAAGTCGGTCGTAACAGCGCGCGACCTTGGCCCAGACTTCGTAGTGATCAGGCCACGCTCGCAGTGCGCGGCGATACAGGTCGACCGCGTCCTGCGTTCGGTCTGCGCGCAGTGCCAAGTCGCCCTGACGCGCCAAGACCTTTCCGCGATCCCGACTGCGCGAGTCCTCTGCGCGCTCCGCATCGGGCAGACAGGCCAACGCGCGCTCGAGTGCTGCGGCGGCGGCATCGATCTGGTCCTCATCGATCTCGACGACGGCGATGCCGTACCACGAATCGCCCGCAGTCGGCACCGCGGCCACATGCGACGCGAACGCGCCGCGCGCGCCATCGAGGTCGCCGGTGTAGTAACGCGCCCAACCCAAGAAGTGCGCGACATGCACATGCTCGGGGAACTGTTGCGCTCGCTGAGCGGAGTCGATTGCGTTCGCGCCCGCGAGCGCCTCTTCGAAGTACGGCACTGCGTCGCCATACCGCTTCTGCTTGTGCAAACTGAGCGCGAGCACGAACGCCGCGCGCGGCTGGTCGGGGTACGCCGATCGAAGTGCGCGCGCCACGGGCTCGGCTTGCTCGGGATGGTTGCGAGCGATGAGCTGAAGCGCCACGCGCGCACGGTCATCCCCGGGCGGCGGCAGTGGCTGGTCGGTCACGGAGTCGGCCGAAGACGATGGTTCGGGCGCAACCTGGTTCGGCGTGCCCGCTGCCGGGACCCCACCTCGGTCGTCCGCCGGGTCTGAGCAGCCGGCGATGACCGCAAGGAGCGTGGTGAGCCAGGCGCGCATGAGCCCATCCTACGGAGCAAAATTCCGGTGGGATCGGGCTATTTTTCGCCGCAAGCCATCCCCTTCGGCTTGCCCGACCGATGCCCCGGGTGAATAGTCATGGGGTATCCCGCGACCGTCCTTCCCTGCGAACTTGGAAGGCCCCTTCGGCGACCCTCGTTTGGTGGGTCGCCTGAAGGTGTTCTTGATGCTGCCCGACACACTGACGACTCAGAGTAAGGCCCGATCCATGCGACCCACGATGCTCCCCGTTGTCACGCTTTTGGCCGTCGCGCCCTTCGCCAACGCGCAAGTGGCGCTTCAACCCAAGGCGGGCGCCCCGCTCGACGGGCTGACCCCTGCCCAACTCGAACTCTTTTGGGCCGGCCACGAGGCGTACTCGACGCCCGTCACGATCGCCGGCGGTCTTGGGCCCATCATGAACAAGAGCAACTGCGTCAGTTGCCACACCAATCCGATCGGCGGCTGGGGCAGCATCGCGGTCCACCACTACGGGATTGAGGACAAGGGTGAGTTCATGCTGCTCCCTGGCGAGACGCAGTCGCTCCTGCAGTCGTTGGCGATCTCGCCCGGTTGCGCCGAAGTCGTCCCACCGGAAGCCACCGTGTTCGTCCAGCGCATCACGAACTCGTCGTTGGCGTTCGGCTTGATTGAGGCGATCCCCGACGCGGCGATCGCTGCGAATGCTGATGGGACCGACTCCAACGGAGACGGCATCTCCGGTCGAGTTCACTGGGTCCACTTGCTTGAAGATCCCACGGGTCCGCTTCGCGCTGGTCGGTTCGGCTGGAAGGCCCAAGTCGCGAGCACGCTGAGTTTCTCGGGCGACGCCTCGCGGAATGAGATGGGCCTGACGAACGACCTCGTTCCTGTTGAGAACGCGCCCAACGGCAATACGGCCATTCTCACACAGTGCGATGCCGTCGCGGACCCCGAGGATGCCCCCGATTCCGAGGGCTTCCGCTTCATCGACCGCGTGACGCACTTCCAGCGCTACTTGGCCCAACCGCCGCAGACGCCCAAGAGCGGCATGACCGGCGAAGCGGTCTTCAACGCGATCGGCTGCAACGCATGCCATGTCCGCGATTGGACGACTTCAGACTCACCATCGCTCGAGACCGCGATCCGCAACATGGCGATCAAGCCCTACAGCGACTTCCTCCTGCACAACATGGGTGGCCTTGGCGACGGCGTCCAGCAGGGTGATGCAGACGAAAGCGAAATGCGCACTCCGGTCTTATGGAATCTGCGCACGCGCGACCCGATGCTGCACACCGGCGCCGCTGCCGGCGGCACGTTCGCCACGCGCGTCACGAAGGCGATCGAACTTCACGGGCCATTCGGCGAGGGCGCGGCAAGCGCTGCGGCCTTCATGGCACTCGGCGGAACGCAGAAGGCCCAATTGATCTCGTTCTTGGGTTCACTTGGCAAGCTCGAGTTCGACCTGGAGCCGGATCATCTGGTCGACTCCCTCGACTTTCCGCTGTTCCAAGCGTGCTTCGCGACTGGGTCGGCATCACCGGACACCAACTGCGGCGTGGCAGACATCAATCAGGACGGACTCATCAACATGGTTGATGCGCATGCATTCATGCAGGCCTACGAAGGCGCGCAGGGCACTGCCGACTGCGACGGCGACGGCCAGTCTGATCTGATGGAGATCCTGCTCGGCGCACCCGATCTCGACGGCAACTTGACGCCTGACGATTGCGTTGGTTGCGTCGCTGACTTCAACGCCGACGGCCAGCGCAACGGGGCGGATCTTGCGATCCTGCTCGCCGCCTGGGGCACGGATCAAGCCGACACGAACGGCGACGGCGTGACCAACGGCGTCGATCTGGGCACCCTGCTCGCCGGCTGGGGCTCCTGCGGATGAGTCGCGTATCCTTGAATCTTCGCCCGATCCGATGACCCGAATGTTCGTTCAGGAGACGACATGAAGCACACCAGCATCGCGCTCGCCGCGCTTGTGACAGCAACGGCAAGCGCACAGTGGTCGACCTTTCAGAAGCAGACGTCGACCCGCATGGTCGCGAGTGCTTCGCTCATCGTGAACACGAACCTGGAGCACGATTTCTGCGTCGCTGACTTCGATCGAGATGGCGACCTCGATCTGGCGTGCATGCGCAAGTTCCCAGGTTCAGTCCAGGGCGGATTCCGCGACATCCTCTTCATGAATGAAGGCGGCGTGTTGGTCGATCGCACGCCGGAGTTTGGCGCCGCTGCGGATGCAGTCGGATCGCTGGGCATGCTTGACGCCGCCAACGACCGTGATGTCGAGGCCTTTGACGTGGACAACGATGGTTGGCTCGACCTGATCACTGTGACGACGATGAGCGACCATGTCAGCACGATGCTTGGTCAGCCGCGCGTCTATCGAAACTTGGGCAACAACGCGCAGGGCCAGTGGCAAGGCTTCCGCTTCGAGGACAACCGCATCCCCACCCTTGTCAGCAAGACTGGCGTGACGGCGAACCCACGCGCGTGCGATGCGGCCGTGGCGGACTACACCGGCGACGGGTTCGTCGACATTTACTTCGTCGACTACGACACTCCCGAAACGTCCGGCCAGACGATTTGCTACGACCTGAACTCTGACGGTGATACCGCGGACACGGGCGAGTGCCAGCAGTCCCCCGCCGAAGACCCGACGAAGGACTATGACAACCGGCTCCTCATCAATCAGGGTGCCGCGAATCCAGGCTACTTCACCGACTCCGGCACCACACGAATGACCGCGTCGCAGCTCGCCAGCGAGTTCGGAAACATGTGCGAGCCGGGCGACATCAATCAAGACGGTCGTCCCGATGTGGTCCGCGTGAACACGCTGACGACTGGACAGGACATCGCGATCTTCTACCCCAACGCAACAGGCTCGGCGTGGACGAAGGACATCGTCTATCCAGGACTCGCCCCGTACGGACTCGGGGTCGACGACCTGAACGGCGATGGCAAGCTTGACTTCATCGTCGCCGACGACGGACAGGATCGCTACTGCCTGAACTCGGGCAACGGGACCGATGGGTTGGCCAACTTCGTCACCTTTGTGATCTCCGGCAGCCCGTCAG
>VGXL01000065.1 GCA_016873315.1 Phycisphaerae bacterium
GAGCGAGTTCCGCAGCCTGCGAGGAAAGCTGGCGCGCAGTGCCAGTCAGTGACCACAGGTTGACTGCCGCGCCAGTTTCTGAGCAGGCGAGGACTGTCTGAGCGAACGAGGCATGCCGCGACCAAAGGGAGCGACGGCCGCAGGAGATGTGCTGCGCAAGCGATGCGTCACACCGGCGCCCAAAGGGAGCGACGGCCGCAGGAGCTGCGCGACCATTCCGCGGTCAGTCGAGCGATTCGCTCTCGATGCTCGCGCGTTCGCCCGCACGACGCTTCTCGGCGTAGCGACGCACCCAGTTCTCCCAGGACTTGCCCGCGGCCGCATCGCGTCCCGTGATCCGGATGGCGGCGATCTCGCGTCCGGCGACGGACCGCCGAGTCGCATCGCCGGGAACCAGCAGGCGGAGTGCACATGAATCGAGATCGCCGCCCACGATCACATCGAAGACGAAGCCCTCGAGGGTTGCGCCGTCGCGAAGGTCCAGCGTCACATCGCCGCGAAAGTCGCGGATGGAGTCAAGCCGTGCGATGAATCGGGCCGGGTCGGACGCGTCGATCGCGTCAACTTCCTTGAGAGCGGTCGCGTTGTTGCACACGGGGCAAGGCTACCGGCTGGCTTCGGTTGACAGGCGCTCATCGAGCATCCGGACCAGTTCAGCCAGTTCGGCTGCAGCGCGCTCAAGGCTGCTGGCCCCGGTCATGCTCTTGATCGGGTCGCAGCGGCCGTCCTGCTTGAGCCGGACCTGCAGCCGCATGGCCTCGGCGACCAAGGCTGCCTGAGCAACGCAGGCCTGCCGCAGCAGCAGCATGCCGGCATGGTCGCTCGGCAGGCTCTTCAGCGCGGCGGTCCCTACGAGGCGGAGCCCGGCATCGGCCAAGGGTGCCCTCTGTTCAGGTTGGGTCAGGGTGTCGGTTTTCACGCGAGAAGCCTCGGTCGAAACGCAATGGGAGTGTAGCGTCGGCATGCAGACTCCCTTGACGGAGCGGGGCGCCGCGGGTTCATCCCGGCTGGGCCCGGAAATGTCATCGGTCCTTCGCCCTCAGGGCCATGATTCTGCGCACTGACGCGCTCGGCGCCTTCAGAGTGACCAACTCAGACCGACATAGGCACCGATGCTGTTCCGGCCGGGGTTTTGTTCGTCGGTTCGGGCGTTGCTCTGATGGAACCACTGCACGCCGAGCATGAGCGATGTGCTCGCGTCAAGTTGATGGCGCACGCCCAACCCGGCCCACGGAGCGAAGTTTGTGTCGGTGGAGTTCGCGGGAACATCGTGGTTCGTGAACTGCACGCCGCAGCCGAGTTCGCCGTACACCGACCACGATGCTTCACGAATGAAGTGCCAGCGAAGGTCCAAGCCCACGCCACCCCCCGCGGCATCCTCGATGGGCTGCCACACGCCGATTCCACTCGCATACAAGCCAAGCCCTAGCCCCTCGGCGACGAACCACGAATACTCAGCGATTCCTTGCGCATACGACGCACCATCGCGATCGGATCCGCCGCCGACGAGGATGGTGAACGCGCTCGTGCCCTCTGCGCCGTACATGACCGCAGCAGCTGGCTCAAGGTTCTTCGGGGTCGAAGTCGGCTCGGAGCCGACATCGGTCGCGAGCACGAACGCAAGGGCATCGATCATGTTCGGGACGCTACTAGCGTTGCGAAGCGAACCGACGGTTGCGCACGCGGGTGCCAAAAGAAAAACCGCCGTCCGAACGCTCCGACACGCTCGAACGGCGGCACCACGGCCAAAGGCCGCGAAGAAGTTTGGATCCGGAGTATCTACGACGGCGGGCGTCCGTCAATGGGTGACGAGACCCTGATTTCGTTGATTTTCCAAGTGGTTTTGCGCATCGGACCCACGACGCGGTGCCTGTCTGATAATCTCGGCCCATGCCCCCTCCCATCGCCGCCGCGGCCATCGTCCGAATCGGCCCTGGAGGGGCGTTGGAGTGGTTGGTCGCCCAGCGTCTTCCAACCGCCCGATTCGGGGGCTACTGGGAGTGGCCCGGCGGCAAGGTCGAAATGGGCGAGTCCGCCCCAGAAGCGGCGGCGCGTGAAGTGCTTGAAGAGGTGGGCGTTCGTCTCGCGGCGTCAGACCTGCGCGCGACTGGGTCGGCGATCCAGGCCGGACCGCTCACTCTTGAGCTCTTCTGGGCCGCCGCGCCGGCCGACGCGTTACCGCGCGCGATCGGGTGCGCTCAAGTTCGGTGGGTCGGAGCGAGCGAACTCGCGCAACTCAAGTTCCCCCCTGCCAACGCGCCGCTGACGGCACGCATCGTCGAACTCGATCGCCTACTGCGTCAGGGACCGATGCCCAGCCGCTGACCAGTTCATTCCACGAGCGCATGCGCGCGCCACGCTGCTCGCTAGCGAGGACTCGACCGACGAAGACGACGAACGCAGAGTGCACGGCCCGTCGATCGTTCCGCCGTACGAGCCGCCAATCACTTTGTGAAGGGTGGCTTCGATGCCTCGACCCTAGCGGCGCGTGCGCGTTCGATCAGCGCTGCTTCGTCCTTCGAGAGCGGGAGGAGCGTGACATGCCATGTCGAGCGCGTTCGCAAATCGACCGGAAGAATCTCGCCGACAAAGTCTGGACCCGCCGCATCCCACCACGGCATTGCCACGCTGCGACCGTTCCAATCAGCGGCGTAGCCATCCTTGACGATGCGCACGTCGTATGTGCCGTAATCGCGAATGCCGACCTCGCACGGCGTCGTGCCAACTTCGCGATCGTTCATCCACACGCGCGCGCCCGGCGGGTCACTCGTGATGCTGACCGTGCGCTCCACGCAGCCGGCGAACGGCACGCACGCGAGCACGATGGCTGTGAGCTGTCGCATGACGGTCGATGCTAGCGGGACCGCTACACTCCCGACGTGCCGCTGCTTGCAGCCCATGAACTCGTGAAGTCGTATAGCGGCCGGCGCGTGGTCGACCGCGTGAGCTTCACCGTCGACGCCGGGCAAATCGTTGGAATCCTCGGCCGCAACGGTGCCGGCAAGACCACGAGTTTCCGCATGGCGATCGGCATGATCGCGCCCGAGAGCGGCTCTGTTGAATTCGACGGGCGTGACGTGACGCGGCTGCCGATGTACCAGCACGCGCGTGCCGGCATGGGCTATCTCGCGCAGGAACCCAGTGTGTTTCAGCGGCTTTCGTGCGAAGACAACCTGATGGCGATCCTGCAGACGCTGCCCCTGACGCGCGCTGATCGGACCGCCCGCTGCAACGCGCTGTTGGCGCAGTTCGGGCTTGAACACAAGCGGCGCGACGAGGCGCGCACCTGCTCGGGCGGCGAGCGACGGCGCCTTGAGATCGCTCGCGCGCTCGTCACCGGACCGCGGTTGATCCTGCTCGATGAGCCCTTCGCTGCCGTCGACCCGCACACCGTCGAAGAGCTGCAGGGCGAGGTGCGACGCCTGGCGAACACGGGCATCGGGATTCTGGTGACCGACCACAATGTGCAGCAAACGCTGCGCATCTGCGACCGCGCGTACATCATTCACGAAGGCCGCAACCTGCGCGATGGTGCTCCGAAGGACATCATCAACGATCCGATGGTGCGCGATGCCTACTTGGCCAGCACCTTCCGCGGCGACGAGTTCGGCTGAGCTTTCAACTGCACGCTCACGCTGCGGATCGCCGCTGCCGTGGCTTCGCCCACGGTAAAGGTGGCGCCGTGCGATTCAAGGGTTTCGCCCGTCGCCGGCACGCGTCCGAGCGACGACAGCAGGAATCCCGCGACGGTGTCGTAGTCCTCGTCCTCGGGAAGCAACAGTCCCGTCTCGCGATTGAAGTCGTCAACGCGGTAACGGCCGTCGACGGTCCATCCCGAGACGGGGTCTCCGGACATCGAGGCAATGATCTCGTTCTCAGGTTCATGCTCATCCACGATCTCGCCCACGATCTCCTCGAGCACATCCTCGATCGTGACCAGGCCAGCCGTGCCGCCGAATTCGTCGACCACGATCGCCTGGTGCACCTCGCTACGCTGGAATTCCAAGAGCAATTCGCGAACCGGCTTCGTCTCGGGAACACGCACGGGCACGCGCAGCAGGCGCGACAACTCGAAGTCCTCGGTCTCGTCGCCAAGGTATCGAATCAGGTCCTTGACATAGAGGATCCCAACGATCGAATCAAGGCTGTCGCGGTAGACCGGGATGCGGCTGTGGCCGGCGCCGAGGATGAACTGGCGGATGACCTGCAGGTCGCTCGTGTACGGAAGTCCCTCAATCGCCGTGCGCGGCGTCATGACTTCACTCACCAGCGTGCCCTTGAACGCCACGACATTCTCCATCATCGTCGCCAGCGTCTCGTCCACGCCGCCGGCTCGGTGCGCATCTTCGATCGTCTGCAGAAGTTCGCGCTCGGCATGCACTGCACCCTCTTCGGCGCCTGCGATGCGTCGCACGGCCTCATCGACAAAGCCCACGGAGCGCACGAGCGGCCATGAAAACACCCAGCAGCCGCGCAACACCAACACGCTGCGCACAATGATCCACGCGGGCGCGTGACGGGCGATCGCGCCGGCCACCACACTCGTCGTCAGCCAAACGATCGGCGCGGCGATGGCCAGTGCCATGATCGCCTGCGCGCCGAGCGTGCCGTCCGGATCGTTCTCATGGATCGAAAGCAGGACGACCGCGAGCGCGCCGAGCCGACCGAAGGTCCGCAAGAACGCGACCGACTGCTCGAGCGCGACGGTCTCACGCATGATCCACGGCCCCACAGGACCGCGGCCGCGCTGATCGAGCCTGCGCTGCAAGTGGCTCGGACTCACGGCCACGAGCGCAAGGTTGAGCGCGCTGAAGTAGCTCGCCAGCAGCAAACTCAGGAGAAGGAGCGCTAGGTTGACGCCGCTCACGGCTGCTCCTCGCGCGCGTAGACGGCGCCGAGCCCAATCGCCTGAAGGATGCGATCCTCCTCAGCGTGCATGCGGGCGTGGTCGTCAGGCGTGCGATCGTCGAAGCCCGTGCAGTGGAGGACACCATGCAGTGCGTACAGCAGCAGCTCGTGACGCAACTCATGTCCACGCGCGCGCGACTGACGCGCGGCCTCGTCGACGCAAATGGCGATGTCGACCTCGATCGGCTCGCCCGCCTCACTCGCCGGGAACGTCAGCACATCCGTCGTGCCGGGCACGCTGCTGAACCGTTGATGCAGGGCTGCCATCCGATGGTCATCGATGATCTCGACCGTCACGCGCCGCACCGGACCGGCGACGAGGGGGATGCATGCGGAGAGACGGTCCTGGACCCAGGCGCGCTCGGCCTCAAGCCGTTTCACCGGCGCATCGAAGCGGACATCGACCACGGGAACCATGGACGAAATGCTACCGATCATGAGGTCGAGCTCCGCGCAGGCGGCCGAGGCACCGTGCGGGCGGCACTCTAGGGCTCAGTGCGCGCTCACATGAACGGGCACGAACTTGGGCTTCACGCGCTTCTCGAACTCGCCGCGGAACTTGCCGACGATCGTGCGAATGGCCCAGTTGTTGCCGTCAGCCAAGCCGCAAATGGTGGTGCCCGGCGTGAGTCCCATGCTCATGCCGAGTTCAAGGAGCAGATCAAGGTCGGCCGTGGTGGCGTTGCCCTGCTCAATGCGGCACAGCAACTTGTAGATCCAGCCGCTGCCTTCGCGACACGGCGTGCACTGGCCGCACGATTCGTTCTTGAAGAAGCGCGCGATGTTGCGTGCGACCATGACCATGTCCGTGTCTTCGTCGAAGACCGTCGGGCACGCCGTGCCCAGTCCGAGGACATTGCACGCACGGCCGATGTCGAAGTCCATCGCGGCGTCGAACTGATCGGTCCCAAGCACACCCATGCTCACGCCGCCAGCGATCGCGCCCTTGAAGCGCTTGCCCTTGCGCATGCCGCCGCAATAGTCGTTGACGAGCGTGCTGAGTTTGACACCCAGCGGAGCCTCGAAGACGCCCGGGCGATTCACATGACCACTGACGCCCATGAGCTTCGTGCCGTAGCTGGGCATACCGCCGAGCGAACTCTCGACACCGATCCCCTTCCACCACGCCACGCCCTTCTCGACGATGGGCACGACGGCGGCCAGAGTCTCGACGTTGTTGATGATCGTGGGGCGGCCGAAGAGGCCCTTCACTGCGGGGAACGGCGGCTTCACGCGGGGCCATCCGCGCTTGCCCTCGATCGCCTCGAGCAAACCGGTCTCCTCGCCGCAGATGTACGCGCCAGCGGAACGATGCAGGAAGCAATCCACGCTGATCGCGCCCGCTCGGCGCATCAATCCACCCTTGCCGAAGATGCCGCCGGCGTAGGCCTCTTTGATCGCCTTCTCCATGACCTTGGCTTGGTGGTGGTACTCGCCGCGAATGAAGAAGTACGCGGTGTCGAGCTTGCAGGCATGGCACGCGATCGCGATCCCTTCAAGAATCAGGTGCGGATCAAAATCGCAGAGCAGCCGGTCCTTGAAGGTGCCCGGCTCAGCCTCGTCGCAGTTGATGCAGAGATAGCGATGGCCGGCGCCATCATCTTGAGGAAGGAACGACCACTTGAGACCCGCCGGGAACCCCGCGCCGCCACGCCCGCGGACGACGGCCTCTTTGACGAGTTCAATGACCTTGGCCGGTTCCATGTCAAGCGCCTTCGCGAGCGAGGCGTATCCGCCGGTCGCCTTGTACTGCTCGAACGACACGGTGGTGCGCGCGGCGGTGCCGCCATCGCTGAATCCGGGCACGCAGCCAGGGATGCGCTTGGTGAGGACGGGTTCAGTGAGTCGCATGGTTGGTCCTGTGGTCCTGTTGAGCCGCACCGTCAGTGGGCGGCACGATGACTTCGTCGATGATGGTGCGTCGGAGGACGACGCCGTCGACCTCGCGGTCCTCGACACGCGTGGCCACGGTGCGCGTGGTTTCGGCCGGCTTCTGCGCGGGCTCGCCGGGGCGCGAGGTGATGCCGCCCCAGATGGCACCCACGAAGGCGCCAAGGCTCTCGGCAACGCTCATGTCCTGGTCGCGACGCTGCATGGCGGTTCAGTGGTGGTGGCCGCCGGCGGGCGCCTGGCGTGCTTGCGCGATCAGGCGATCGACCGTGGGAACATCAAGCTTCTCGTGAAGGGTCTCGTTGAAGAGCGCAACCGGCGCCGTATCGCACGAGCCAAGGCACTCCATGGCGAGCAGCGTGAACGAACCGTCGGCGGTCGTCTCGCCGGGCTCGATGCCCAGCGTGCGGCGGCAGTGGTCCAGGAGCGGCTTGTGGTCGCACGCCTCGCAGGCGATCGACTGGCAGATGCCGATCGTGCAACGGCCGCGCGGCTCAAGGCTGAACTCTTCGTAGAAGGTGGCGCAGTCGAGCACTTCGGCCGGTGAGATGCCCAAGAACCGCGCGACCTCGACCATCGCTTGGTACGGGATGCAGCGGTGTTCGTGCTGGATCTCGTGCAGGATCGGCATGAGCGCGCCCTTGCGCACGTGGTACTTGGCGACGATGTCGCGCTCCCAGCGTTCGGCGACCGCCGCCGTGACGAACGGCTCGGCGCGGCGCGGGATCTGCATGGTGCTCGATGGCTTGGTCTTCCAGCTCATGTCGTTAGTCCTTGGCGTGTCAATCGATGGTCGTTGCGACGGTCCCCGGCGATCACCGGTCCAGCTCGGCAGCAATGATGTTCAGCGAACCGATGATCGCGACGACATCGGCGAGCTGGTGGCCTTCCATCATCTTGGGGAAGGCTTGGAAGTGAATGAACGATGGCGGACGGCACTTGGCGCGGAACGCGCAGCGGCCACCGTCGCCGACGACGAAGAAGCCCATCTCGCCGTTGGGGCCCTCGATCGCTGCGTAGCTCTCGCCGACCGGGGCGACGAAGCCGCGATTGTGCATGTAGAGCTCGAAGTGTTGGATCGTGCTCTCGATAGAGCCGTAGACCTCGGACTTCTGCGGCACGCGAAGCTTGCGGTCGTGCGTGGTGTCGATCGGGCCGCCGGGAATGCGATCGAGGAGCTGGTCGATGATCGCACGGCTCTGCTTCATCTCTTCCAAGCGAACGAGGTAGCGACTCAGGCAATCGCCCTCGGTCGCCACGGCCACATTGAAGCGCACAGCCTCGGCGCCTTGACCGTCCCAGTTCGCCTTGTAGCACAGGTACGGTTCATCCTTGCGCAGGTCGCGGCGCACGCCGCTCGCGCGCGCATTGGGACCGCTGAGTCCCCACGCGATGGCCTCGTCGTGGTTGATCTCGCCGACGCCCTGCAGACGGTCGACAAAGATGCGATTGCGGTTGCAGAGGTTCTCGAGATCCGCGATCGCGTTGGGCAACCGGACATCAATGAAGTTCCGCACCATGCGGCGGAAGGTCTCGTCATCGGGAAGGTCGCGCCAGGCGCCGCCCACGCGCGTCCAGTCCGGATGGAAGCGCTGACCGCTGACATATTCGATGATGTCGTAAATCCGTTCGCGCTCGTTGAATCCGTAGAGGAAGCCCGTGAAGGCACCAAGGTCGAGCGCGGCAGCACCGACGCAAAGCAGGTGATTCTGAATGCGGCCGAGTTCGGCCAGGATCGTGCGCACGACCATGCAGCGCGGCGTCAGTTCGACGCCAAAGAGCGTCTCGACCGCGTGGTGCCAGGCGATGTCATTGACGATCGGGCTGACATAGTCCATCCGACTCGCGGTGCACACATACTGGTTCCAGTCGTGGTGCTCGGCGAGCTTCTCGAAGCCCGAGTGCAGGTAGCCGATGTGCGGGGTCGCGCGGGCCACGCGCTCACCGTCGAGCTCCAGCACCAGACGCAGCGTCGTGTGCGTGGCCGGGTGCTGGGGACCGAAGTTCAGCACCCAACGGTCCGGACCCTGAGCGTGCTCCTTCAGGTACTCCAGCGTCTCGACTTCGAGTCCGTAGCCCTCGTCGGGCATCAGCGTGTACGGCATGGTCCGGCAAGTATAGGACCGACCCACGCAGACGGGCGGTTGGCGAAGCGAGGCTCAGCGACGCGGACCGTCGATCGTGCTCACGCGCGGAAGACCGCACCCAAGCGCTTGCCAAGGACCAGGCTCGCGCCGAGGAGCGTCGCAGCCAGAAGCGCCATCGCCCAGACGCCGAGCGCGCTCGCGATCGCCTGTCCATCACCCAGTCGTTCGGCGAGTGCGTAGATCGCCTTGGTCACTGGGTAATCGCTCTCGCGTTGGGCCAAGAGGATGCTGTCGCTGACTTCGAGCATCGCAAAGCTGAACGCCAGCAGCGCACCGGCCACCAGATTCGCGGCGACGAGCGGGAAGACGATCCTGCGCGTGACAATCGAGCGCTTGGCGCCGCACATCGAACCAGCTTCTTCGAGTTCCGCCGGCGTCTGCTCGAGCCCCGCCACGGCGGCGCGCACCACATACGGCAGGCGCCGGACTGCATAGGCAAGCACGAGGAACGGGAACGGGTTCGGCGTTGCGCCCAGGATGTCGGTGTAGGGCTTGAGCAGGCTCGTGTTGAACGGCCACGACATGCTCAACGCGATCATGCCGAACGCCATCACGATGCCCGGCACGGCCAAGGGGAGCATCACGATGCCATCGAGCACAGGCTTGCCCCAACCGCGTCCGCGCACGAGCGATCGCGCGATGATCAGACCCACTGCCATCGCAACGACGACGGCGAGCAGGCTGAGGACCAACGAATTGCGAATCGCGCCGGCCGACAGCGGGTGCGAAACGACTTCGACGAAGTGGTGTCCGGTCCACGCTTGCGGCAAGACCGTGCCGTACCACTCGCCTTGCACAGCCACGCTGCTCAAGAGGACGCCAAGGTGCGGCGTGCAGGCCAGGCCACCGACCAGGACAAAGAGACCCGCTGCCGCGATCCCCTGCCAGCCCGAGAGCGGGCGCTCTTCGCGACGGATGCTCGCCTTGGTCGACTGCATGCCGGCGTTGCGACCGAAGATGTACTTGCTTGCGAGATAGAGCGAGACAGCAATCGCCAGCATGATTGCGGTGAGCGCGTAGGGCTGGCGGCTTGTTTCGAGCTCCTTGAGACCATCGAAGATCTGCACCGGCGTCACGACCCGGTACTCGAACATCAAGGGCGTGCCGAGTTCAGTCAACGACCAGATGAAGACAATCGTCGCGCCGGCAAAGAGACCACCGCGGACCATCGGCAGCGTCACGCGCCACCAGCGCGTCCACGGCCCCGCGCCCACGCCGCGCGCGGCCTCTTCGAGCGCCGGATCGATGTTCGAGAGCGCAGCGACCAGATTCAGGTAGATGATCGGGTAGAGGCTGAAGCCCTGGATCGCGACGATGCTCCAGAAGCCACCGTCGCCCAGGAAGTCGATCGGCGCCGTCGTGAGCCCGATGTCTTGAAGGAGCGCGTTGAGCGCGCCCAGACGACCGAGCACTTGACGAAGGCCGATTGCGCCGACGAACGGCGGCAGGATCAACGGCACGAGCACGAAAGCGTTGAGGAGCGCTTTGCCCCGGAACGCGCATCGTGCGCCGACCGTCGCGAGGGGAAACGACAGCAGGATCGCGAGGAATGTGGTGCACGCCGCGAGGCGGAAGCTGTTCCCGAATCCCTGCACGAGAAGCGGATCGCGGAAGACATCTTGAAGGTGGGCGAGCGTGAAATCGCCCGCGCCATCCTGGAACGCCCCGCGCAGCACCATCCAGATCGGCCAGAGCAGCGTGACGGCCAACAGGCCCACAAGGCTCCACAGGATGGCGGTGTCGCGGCGCACGCTCACAAGCGGGAAGGTAGCGCGGGGCGCGAACACGCGCGGACGGTCGCGAGACGATCGCGGGCCGGCATGAGACGATGTCGGACCGGCACGAGACGATGGCGGACCGGCACGAGGCGATGACGGAACGGCACGAGGCGATGGCGGACCGACACGAGACGATGGCGGACCGGCACGAGGCGATGCCCCTTGGCCGCGAGTGCCGCCGCTACCCTCTCCCGCGTGAGCCTGCCCAGTTGCATCGTGACCGAATCGCTGGACGACGCAGCCATCGATTGGCTCGCCGGGCGCGCGCGGATCGTGCGGGGCTCTCCGACGAGCGCCGAGTTCGCGCAGGCCGCGGCCACCGCCCAAGCGCTCGTCGTGCGCACCTACACGATCGTGGATGAAGCGCTGCTCGAACGGTTGCCCGCTCTGCGGGTCGTCGCGCGCGCGGGAGTCGGTCTCGACAACATCGATGTGGCTGCATGCCGCCGACGCGGGATCGAGGTCGTGCACACGCCCGACGCGAACACGCAGGCGGTCGTCGAGTACGTGGTGTGCCTGCTGTGCGATGCGCTGCGGCCGCGGCTCTTCCTGGATCGGCCGCTCGCGAAGGATGCTTGGGACGACGTGCGGGAAGACGTCCTCGGTGCTTGGCAGATGGATGAGCTCGTCTTGGGGATCCTTGGCATGGGCCGCATCGGTCAGCGCGTGGCACAGGTCGCCGGCGCGATCGGGTTCCACTGCATCTACCACGATCTGCTGGAGATTCCCGAGTCGGCGCGCCACGGCGCACAGCCGTGCGGGATCGAGCAGCTCTTCGCCGACAGCGATGTGGTGACGCTGCATGTCGATGATCGCGCCACCAACCGCGGGCTCGTGGGCGCGCCGCTGCTGGAGCGCCTGCGCGACGATGCGGTCCTCATCAACACGAGCCGGGGCTTCGTCATCGACGATCAGGCGCTAGCGACCTGGCTCGGCGCGCGACCGGCCGCTCAGGTGATCTTGGATGTGCATGACCCCGAGCCCTTCACACACGGCCACCCCCTGCTGGGCATGGCCAACGCCCACTTGGCCCCGCACCTAGCCAGCCGCACGATGACGGCCATGGCCAACATGAGCTGGGTCGTCAAGGATGTCGCTGCCGTTCTCGTTGGGGCGACACCTCGATACCCAGCACCGCTACGCTGACCCCACCGGAGACACCACCATGAGCTTCTCGATCGATGCTGTTCACGCGCGCCAAGTCCTCGACAGTCGCGGCAATCCAACCCTTGAGTGCGAGGTCACGCTCGCCGACGGCGCGACCGGACGCGCGGCCGTTCCGAGCGGTGCCAGCACCGGTGAACATGAGGCGGTCGAACTGCGCGACGGCGACAAGTCGCGCTGGCTCGGCAAGGGCGTCGCCAAGGCCGTCGCGAATGTGAACGAGATCATCGCGCCCAATCTCGAGGGTCAGGATGCTCGCGACCAAGAAGGCATCGATCGCTTACTGCTGGCGCTCGACGGCACACACAACAAAGGCAAGCTCGGTGCGAACGCCACGCTCGGCGTGAGCATGGCGGTTGCCCACGCGGCGGCGGTCGGCTGCGACCTGCCGCTCTACCGCTACCTCGGCGGTGCGGCGGCGTGCACGCTGCCGGTGCCGATGCTGAACATCCTCAACGGCGGCAAGCATGCCGACAACACGGTCGACTTCCAGGAGTTCATGGTGCAGCCGTGGGGCTTCGACACCTTCGATGATGCGCTGCGCGCGGGCGTCGAGATCTACCACGCGCTGCGCACGGTGCTGCACGATGCGCACCTGTCAACCGCCGTCGGCGACGAGGGCGGCTTCGCGCCCAACCTGAAGAGCAACGAGGAAGCGCTCGAGTACATCGCGCGCGCGGTCAAGAAGGCCGGCTACGACCTTGGTCGCCAGGTGAAGATCGCGCTCGATCCGGCGACGAGCGAACTCGCCAACGAAGCGAAGGCCGTGGGCAAGGTCGGCTACCGCTTCTTCAAGAGCGCGCCCGACAAGGTGGCCTCGAGCGACGAGATGATCGAGCTCTGGGCGGGCTGGTGCGCGAAGTGGCCGATCTGCTCGATCGAGGATGGCCTGGCCGAGGATGACTGGGCCGGCTGGGCGAAGCTCACCAAGCGCCTGGGCGCGACCACGCAGCTCGTGGGCGACGATCTCTTCGTGACGAACCCGCACTTCCTCGAGCGCGGGATCCGCGAGCACTGCGCCAACGCGATCCTGGTCAAGGTGAACCAGATCGGCACGATCAGCGAGACGCTGCGCGCAGTCGACATCGCGCACAAGGCCGACTACCGCGCGGTGCTCAGCCACCGCAGCGGCGAGACCGAGGACGCGACGATCGCGGATCTTGCGGTCGCGACCAACTGCGGCCAGATCAAGACCGGCGCCCCCTGCCGCAGCGACCGCAACGCGAAGTACAACCAGCTCATCCGCATCCAGGAATCGCTCGGCGGCGCCGTGCGCTTCGCCGGCAAGGCGGGGTGAGGTGGCGAATCGTCGATGACCAAGCACACTGAGTCACCGGTGACCGCCCCCGCCCCAAAGTCGCTGATCTGGCGGGTGATCGGTGCGGCGAGCGCGGGCACGCTCATCGAGTGGTACGACTTCTATCTCTTCGGCAGCCTCGCGACGATCCTGGGGGCCAAGTTCTTTCCCGGCGACGACCCGACGGCTGGCTTCCTGAAGACGCTGGCGATCTTCGCGTCGGGGTTCATCGTGCGCCCCTTCGGTGCGATCGTGTTCGGCCGGCTCGGCGACCTCGTGGGGCGCAAGTACACCTTCCTTCTCACGCTGCTCCTGATGGGCGGCTCGACCTTCCTGATCGGGCTGCTGCCGGGCTACGAACAGATCGGCGTGCTCGCACCGCTCGCGCTCACGGTGCTGCGCCTGGCGCAGGGACTGGCGCTCGGCGGTGAGTACGGCGGCGCCGCGACCTATGTCGCCGAGCACGCGCCCGATGCGCGACGGGGCTTCTACACGAGCTTCATCCAGACGACCGCCACGCTCGGACTCTTCGCATCGCTCGGCGTGATCCTGGCGTGCCGGCAGTGGCTGGGCAAGGATGCCTTCGAGGACTGGGGCTGGCGCATCCCGTTCCTCCTCTCGATCCTGCTCGTGATCCTGTCCTACTGGATTCGCATCCGCATGGAGGAATCGCCGCTCTTCGCCAAGGCGAAGAGCGCCGGCAACCTCTCGCGCAACCCGATCGCCGAGAGCTTTGCGCGGCCGGAAAACCGGCGGCTCGTCCTGATCGCGCTCTTTGGTGCCGTCGCGGGCCAGGGCGTGGTCTGGTACACGGGCCAGTTCTACGCGCTCTTCTTCCTGCAGCGTGTGGCGGAGATCGAGTTCGTGCAGGCGAACCTGACGGTCGTCTACGCGCTGCTGCTCGCCACGCCGTTCTTCGTCTTCTTCGGCAGCCTGTCCGACCGGATCGGGCGCAAGCCGATCATCCTCGCGGGCTGCCTGCTCGCTGCGCTGCTGTATGTGCCGATCTACCGGGGCATGATGCACTTCGCCGAGCCCTTCAATCAGGTGATGATGGTGGTGCTGGTCTTCGTGCAGGTGCTGCTGGTCACGATGGTCTACGGGCCGATCGCGGCGTTCCTCGTCGAGCTCTTCCCCACGCGCATCCGCTACACCTCGATGTCGCTGCCCTACCACATCGGCAACGGCGTCTTCGGCGGGCTCACGCCGTATGTGGCAACGCTGCTGGTCGACAGGACCGGCAACATCTACGCCGGGCTGGCGTATCCGATCGCCATCGCCGCGATGACGTTCGTGGTCGGCCTGCTGCTCGTCAAGGAGCGCCGCGGCGTCTCGCTTGCGGATGGGTGAGGCAGAAGAAGCCCGCTCACGCGTACGAGTGCAGGCCGGTGATCACGAAGTTGATCACGATCCAGTTGAAGAGCATGACTGCGGCGCCGACGACCGCCAGGATCGCCGTCCACAGGCCCTTGTCCTTCACGCGCCAGCGCACATGGATGAGCAGCGCGAAGACGATGAAGGTGTTCAGCGCGAAGACTTCCTTCGGGTCCCAGCCCCACGGCCGGCCCCACGAGTGATCGGCCCAGATCGCACCCATGACGATGCCGGAC
>VGXL01000066.1 GCA_016873315.1 Phycisphaerae bacterium
GCGAGACTGGCTTGTTCGGCGAGGAGCGCGTCTTCGCCATCATTCGCGCCATGCGCACCGAGCCGCTGGAGGCGATCGTCGCCGAGCTCGACCGCGCGGTGCTGGCCCACCACGGCTCCGACTTCACGCCCGACGACCGAACAGCGATCCTGGTGCGGCGGACAAGCTGAGACCCCTCATTTTGCTCGGAGCCTGAGCACACCGTCGGCATCACCGGCGTGGAGCCCGGCCAGAAATGGCTGGGCGATGTGCTCTGTTCGTGAGTTGCCGGCCGCTTGCGACCAGGCTTCAAGCGCAACTGCACCGTGCCCGGCGGCGAACGCTTCGATCGCAGCGTCGAGCGTCGCGCGATCTGCAGCGGCGAGTTCCGGCACGGAGCTCCACAACTCGACCGGAATCGACTGCCCCACGACGATCACGCGGCCGAGCCGGACCATGCCCGGCAGCCCGGCAGCGCGAGCACCCATGGCGATCGTTGCGTCCATCAGCACGCCCGTCCCGAATTGCTTGTTGGCGCTCTCGAGCCGTGCAGCCAAGTTCACGACATCACCGATCGCGGTGTAGTCGTTCAACCGGGGCGGCGCGCCGCAGTCCCCCACGATCGCCTTGCCCATCGAGAGCCCGATGCGCAACGACAGCGCTTCCATGCCTGGCTGGCGTCGGATCGATTCCATCCGCTCTTGACAGCGCATCGCGGCGCGCGCAGCACGCTCAGCCTGATCCGGCTGCGGCTCGAAGGCGCTCCAGAAGGCCATGAGCCCATCGCCAAGGAACTTGTTGACGTAGCCACCGGTCGCGATCACCTCATCCGTCATCGCACCCATGACCTGATTCAGAGTTGACACCGCACCGACACCACCAAGGCGCTCTGCGATCGTGGTGAACCCCGCCAGGTCGCAGAACATCACCGCGATCACACGCTCCTCGCCGCCCATGCTGAGCGATCGCGGGTCCTTCGTCAGACGCTCGACCAGTTCCGGTGCAACGCGTGCGCCGAACTGGCGCTGGATCCGCGCACGATCACGCGCGGACAGGAACGCACTCACGACGGTGCCGCTGACCCACGCACACATCGGTGCGTTCACGGGCACGAAGATCGGCAGAATCGCGCGGGCGTCGTCGAACGCCACGACCCCCGCTGCCCAAAGCCACACGCCGGCGATCGCCAGCACGGTGCCAGCCGTGACCAGCGCGCTCGTGCTCGCGACGAGCCACGCAGCGATGAGCGCCAAGCCCAATCCAACGGCAGGACCCGTCCACGACGGCCAAACCACGCGCGATCGGACCTGCAGGACCATGTCCGCAGCCACGGCGTGCGTGAAGACACCTGGCGTTCGCGCGCCGTAGATCGTGGGAAGGATGTCCGCCAACTGCCCAGTGGCGTTCCATCCCACGAACACCAACTTGTCCTTGAGTTGCGGGGCGACCTCACGGCGAATGCGTTCGAGCCCCTCCGTCGCACGGGCCCGTTCGGGAAGCAGCGCAGCAATCTCGCGCAACCGCGCGTCGGGCTCATCCGCGAGCATGAACGCATCCTCGATCGTCGCCGACCACGCAGCGAGTGCCGCCTCATCAGAGAGCGCGACACCCGGACCTGCAAGTTCCCGCAGTCGCGCATCAATCCGGTCGCGGGCCTGCCGAATCCGTGCAGCTTCAGCGAAACCAGCCAAACTGAGCTGCACGCATCCGTCCTCTGCGCCAGCACCCGCAAGCCGCACCGCCCCGACAAAGGTGCTCGTCGGCCAATCCAATCGCAGCAAGCCGTGCTCGAGCGGCAGCGACCGGTCGCCGACGACAAGCGCATCGTCGTTGACCTGCACGCGCCCCGGCGGCACGCCAAGCATGAGCGACGCGCCGGTCAGGCCGAGCGAGAGCATGTGGCCGCCGTGGGCCTCGAACCGAAGCTGCGCCCTGCGCTTCATCTCACCTACGTCCGTCTGACCAGCCGTGACCGAGCCGCAGTAGCGACCAGACTCCGCGAGCGCGAGGAGCGGCGGACGATCCGTAAACGATCCGCGCGCATGGGCACTCGCGACATCCTTCAGAACAAGCAGATCCCACGACGCTCGCTCGGCAAGCGCCGCGGCCATGCCTTGACGGACGGCAGGATCCACGCGCCCCTGCGCGAAGGCGTCGTCGACTGGCTTCGCGCGATCAGGTGACAGCATGGCCAGGAACTCCGCTGGCGTGGTCGACGGCGCGATCGAGCGGCCCGTGAAGGACGAGTTGAGCACTGCCCAGGTCGCAGCGCGGACCGATGCTTCCGGGCTCTGTTCACCGGCCCTGAGCAGCGAAGCGTCGAGATTCGTCGTGCCAATCCCGTCCTCAGCGGAAAACGGCGATGCATCAGGCGCAGCGGCCACGCGCTGCAGCAGCGCGAGCGACGCCTGGGGATCGCGTGCCCACCTCGCGGCGGAGTCCTCCCCGGCGCCACCGATCTCGGCGGCGAGCACGAACTGCGTTCCGGCAGCGCGCGCTTCCTCGATGACCGCCGCCAAGCGAGCATCGCCGTCCGTGCCTCGCTCGGGGTTGCTCTGGAAGACATCGAGCGCGATGACCTTTGGCCCGCACAGCGCGATCTCGCGGAACGCCGCGGCCATCTCGCCACGGGTCCATGGCCAGCGTGCGTAATCGTTGGACTTGTCATCGATCGCAACCAACGCGATGCGGTCGCCCATCGGCTCGGCCTTCGAGCGTGCGTTGCGGTACCGCCAGTCGATCGTCTGGTTTTCGAGCGAAGAAAACACCCCCATCGCACCAAGCCCCACCGTCACGGCGGCGCCCGCCACGGCGGCAAGGAACGTCACTCGCGAGAAGGCCATGCGGGCATTGTGACAGGCCCCGCGCGGGGCGTCATCCACTCACTCAGGGTTGGCTGCCACCGGGTGGCACCGCGGCGGTGGCGGCATCGTCGGCGTATTGCTGAGCCTGCGCTGCAGCGGCAACGGCCTCCTCTGCGGCGACAGCTGCCGACCCTGCGTTGGACAGCGCCTGAGCAAGACCCATCTGGATGTTGTCGATCGCGATGTGGATCGCCCAGGTCTGCGCGTACGACTGGAGCTGCGTGTACTGGGCCGACGCCGCCTCAAGATCCTGGATCGCGTTCTGGATCTGTCCGGCAAGCACGGCGAGTGCGTTGTTGGGCTGCACGCCGTCGCCGCCGGCCGTCTCGTACTCGCCGACGTGATCGATCGCATCGAGCTGCGCGGAGTGTGCGTGAGCGAGCGCCGTGGCGGCGTCCTCAATGGCAACTCCTGCAGAACCCAACACGCCTGACCCGGCCGGATCGAGCGTCGTGGGCTCGGTGCCTGCCGCAGCGAGTGCAGCAGCAGCGTCTGCCTCGTACGCAGCAAGGCCCTCGGGTGTGTTCAGGGCGAGCACCACCTCGCCACCCGCCGCGGCCGCACCGAGCGCGAAACTGTTCGCATCGGCCGCAGCCTGAACCGCTCCCGCCGCGGCGGTCCCGGCAGCGGATGCGTATCCCGTCGTTGCCAACGACTCTTGATACGCCGCGTCCCATTGGCTCTGCGCAGCCAGACTCAGCACAGACTCGTAGCTCGTTTGCGCCTGATCGCGATTGAAGACGGCCGTGTCGCGGAATCCTTCAGCGGCGATCCGGCTCACATCTGCCGCAGCGACATTGTCCCTCCACGAGATGTAGTCGCGGGCCACCTCGACCGCCAAGGCGTGGTTCCCGAACAAGGTTCCGATCGCACCATGCGCGTCGGCCGCGGCGGTTCGCGACGCCAACGCATTGGCACGCGACAGCACCATCGCGTCGATCGCCTCGTCAAGGTGCAGGAAGGCCTGTTGAGCCAGTGCACTCTCGGCGACCAAATCGCCTGCCGCGGCAAGCAGAAGTTGCATCTGCGCATCGGCGTCCATCGCCTGCTGTTGCAGCTCGACCGCGCGGCTGATGGCCAAGCGCTCGGCATAGGACTGCGAGGTCGCCAAGTGTTCTTCAGCCTGCTCAAGGAACTCGGCCGACTGCGCCGCGCGCTCCGCGATCGCAGCCAACTCAAGCAGCGTCTCGCCCAAGGTCGCGTTGATTTCGCCCGAGGGTGTGCTGGCGTACAGCGCCTGAACTGCCGCGAGCGCTGCCTGCGCGATCTGCCGGTACTCGCCAATCGTTCCATCCCGCGTCGCGATGCCGGGCACGATCGACTCAAGAAGCGCCACGGCAGCGGTGTAGTCATCGATCGCAGCCCCAGCAGCAGTGACTGGCGCCTGGGTGTCTGCGGCGGCCTGGGACACAGTCGCTCGAAGCTCGATCAATCGGGCCGCGCGATCCCCGAACAAGTTCGTGGAGGACTGCACCGCAACCACCAGCGCATCAATTTCGGCATCGGTGAGTTCCCGGGTCCCGTTCGCCACATCGGTGACCTGCGCGAAGCCCACGAATGCGGCGTCCCGTTTGGCGAGCATGTCCGTGCGCGTGGTCGTGATTTCACCCGAGACCGTCACACCTTCAGCCGCGCCATTCACGGCGCGATCCCGGGCGGCGCCAAGATCAACCATCGCCGCTTCCATGTCGTCATCCGCTTGTTCAACTGCGGCGAACTCGTTGGAACATTGATCAAACTCCTGACTGATCTGCGCGAGTTCCAACTGCACCAACCGCGACTGCTCGAGTGCGATGAAGTACTGCTGCCGGGCGCTGGAGGCATCGCCGCGTCCGGACTGCGTGACCTGCGCCGTTTGCTGCGCCTGCAGCGAATCCGGGCTGCTGCCGGACGAACCGGTCTGCTGCTGGGTCAGGGTCTGCTCGCGCTCGGCCTCGGACTGACCACCGCCCAAGGGCGGCGGACCGATCGCGGTGAGCAGAGCATGCTTGACTGGGTTCTGCACGGCCAAGCTCGATCGCGCCTGACCTGACAGGAAGTACGGCATGTTGCTGAGCGCGTACCTGAGCTCGATCGCACGCATGGCGTTGGTGCGCGCTCCGGCGATCTCGGCTCCCTTGAGCGTGCTGTAGCTCACAGAGAATCCGGTCCCACGCACGGCGAGCACGCTTGATGGCGTGGCCACCTTGAAGTCAGCACCAAGCCCGGTGTTTTCGATCTTGAAATCAGCGCGGCCACTCTTGAGCCCCGCGAGCGTGCGCAGCTGGTCTCCATCCTTCACGCTCATGGGAATCGAGAAGGCCGATCCAGAGTCGATGAGCACGGTGGCATTCAGTCCGATGCGGAGCGTGGTCCGACTTCCGTTCAGGCCAGTGCGCACTTCACCGCCGACCGGAAGCCGATCGTCGACTTTCGCATCCTGCCAGGCCGCTTGAGCATTGGCGCGCCACTTGACCTTGCCCTTGACATCGATGAAGAGCGCGTGGACATCGCCATTCGGCGCGGCTTGGGCGGCGGCTTTCACATGCGCGGGGGCTTCGTCCGCGCGCGCGGCGCATGCCAAGCCCAAGGCCAAGATCGGGGCCGCGAGGAGGGTCAGGATTCGCATGGCAACTCTCCTAGCCGCCACGCGCAGGCGTGGGCGGCAACGGCATCGTGGGGTCGGGCCCGTCCTCCTGCTTGGTCGGGTCCGCAAACCGAGGACGCTGAGAAAGTAGGTTCTGGTCCAGCCGATTCAAGAAATCCCTGAACTCAGGTCCAGAAATGGACTGGTAGTCGGTCCGGGTGGGCATGATGCCGCGCGATTCGAGTTCCCGAAGGCAGTACCGGCCGCTTGGACCGAAGACCTTCATCGTCAAACCGCCCTCGATGCCGCCGAGCCGGCAGCCCGCCATGGCTAGGTCGCCCGATGCAGCGCTCTCGTTGGCGGGCTTGTCCCAGTCCTTGGGCACCCATCCCTTCTGCCGGGCCAGCAGCACGCGTTCCTCGTAGTCCCGCGCAGGATCCACCCCGCTGCTGACCAGGAGCAGTCCATGCAGCATGTCATTGTTCGTCACGGCGTTCATGGACTCGACCTTCTCCATGAACTCGATGTCCTGATCCGCACCCGGGAACTGGTCAACCGCGCTCGACTCGGCCATGTGTCGGCTCGCGCAGCCGCACAAGGCGCCCAGTCCGATCATGAGCATGCACGCGATGGGCCGAACGGTGAGCCCGTGGTCGGGGCGCTCAGAACGCATAGGTCACGCCTCCGTAGATGAACTGGCGAAGGCCCTCTTGATTGTCCGGGAAGATGTCCTCATTGGGGAAGAAGGCGCCGTAGAGGAACTGCACATTGACGTCGCTCATGAGCCGCCAATCGATGGACGCATCGACTTCCCATCCGACGAAACTGGAACCACCCTTGTCGACGAACGCGGTGATGGGCGCTTCCGAGTCCAGTCGCATGTAGGTGAATCCGGTCACGCCCAAGCGCATGTCGCGGAAGGCACGCCACTGGCCAAGCCAGTTGCCGCTCAGTCCGAGACTGTTCGTCCAAAGGTTCGCTGGCGCGGGCGCGAAGACATAGCCCGTGTAGAGGAAGCCGTTGCTGTTGTATTCCTTGTCGATCTGCCCAGGTTGCGGACCGCCGAAGGTGTTGCCAGAGTCCAAGCGACCTGCATCGCCCGAACCCACGATGGACTGCATGTCGAAGCGCGTCTGCGCCCGGTCATCGAACGCACGCTGCAGGCCGACCACGCCGGCCCACGCGCTGATGTCGTCTTCGACTTGGGGAAGCACGGTGCCCGTTGGGCTGATCGAACTGCTCAGCGTGGTGCCCGTCTCGTAGACACCCTCGACGCGCCACTGCCAGGTGCGACCGAGTGAGCCGGTGGCCCCGACGCCGTAGTACTGACTTTCGTAGTTGAATTCGGTCGGATAGCCACCGCCACCAGGCGCGAAGCCATCGAGCAGCACATCGGTCTGACCAGCATTGCCGTCCTGCTGCACCAGCGCGAATCCGTATGGCACCATGTCCTGGCCGCGTCGCCACTCGGCCTTGAGGCCGTAGTAGGTGCGATCCGTGTCAGTATCGAAGCCCGGCCGCGAGGTATCGAAGTCGACTGTGTCGTTGCCGCTGGTCACACCGGCAAGGCCCTGGATGTTCACTTGCCCGATCGTCCAGTCGAAGGTGCCGGCATACATGTAGGTCGACAGAGTGAGCCCCTGTCCCCACACGATGTACTGGCGTCCGCCTCGCAACTTCAAGTCGAGATCGCTGCGCTTGCCGCCGCCGTTGGCCATGGCGCCACCGAGATCGAGTTCGTACCAGTAGAGCTCGCCGATGGGCACCGTCCAACCGTCTTCGTTGGGGGGCGCAGCCATGGTGTTCGAATCCCACTCGTTGAACCAGAGCCGAATGCGTCCATAGAACCGGTGCACGCCGTCCAGTTCGGCGCGTGCGTACCAACGCGAGTCGAGCTGCTGCAACTGCGATGTGTTGCCGAACGCGTCATCGATGTAGTTGAAGCCAAACCGGAACGAACCGCCCACATCCAGCAACAAGCGTTCGGAAATCGGCGTGCCCGCCAGGAACTCCTGACGCTGGATCGCGTCCTGCTGGTTGAAGAGTTCCACCAGCGCTTGGGTTGGATCAGGCCGCGACGCCGGCGGAACCTGCGCGAACGCCGAGTTGGCCACGACAGCGCCGAGCGGCGCAAGCGCGAGGATGTTGGTGCTGGCGTGCATCACTGAGTCCGTCCACAGGGGATCGGGCAATCGGACCACTCACTTCCGCTTTTGTCTACTCTTGCGCTTATGAGCCTCCGGATCCTGCCACTCGGCGTGGGCAGCGCCTTCTCAAGCCGGTACTACGGCAGCTCCTGCGTGATCCAGGGGACCGGCGGCACGATCCTGCTCGATTGCCCGGATCCGATCCGCAAGGTGATCCGCGAGGCGAACGAGCGCAGTGGGTGGAGCGTTCGGGCCGAAGACCTGAGCGAGGTGGTCCTGACTCATCTGCACGGCGACCACTGCAACGGCATCGAGGTGCTCGGCTTCCTGCATTGGCTCCAGCGGCAACAGCACGGTACGCCGCGGCCACGGATTCACTGCGGCAAAGAGGTCGCCGAGCGGCTCTGGACGAAGTTGGCCCCCGCCATGGACCAAGATGGCCGCGCGGGGATCAGCGACTACCTTGATCTTTGCACCCTTCCGGAATCTGGGCAGCGCATCGTCGGTGGCATCACGATCGAGTGGCGCCGAACGACGCACATGATCCCGACTTGGGCATTCCGGTTCCGCGTGAAGGACGCCAGTTTCGGCTGGTCCAGCGATACGGGGTTCGATCGCACGCTCATCGACTGGCTCGCCGAGTGCGACGCGTTCGCGCACGAGACCACGCCACCGCCCTACCACACCTCGATCGAGGAGTTGAACGCCCTTCCCGAGGCGATCCGACGCAAGATGGTGTTGATGCACCTGACGGACTCGTTCGATCCATCCTCGACGGACATCCGCGTCATGCAGGAAGGCATGGCGATGGAGATTAGCGACGGCGCGCTGAAGTTCGTGCCAAGTTGCGTCGGCTGAACACCACGGGCGGCGCCGGGCGACGCACGCGATCAGCGTCGCTCGGCCATCGGCGTGTAGGCGACGCCGTGCGGCCCGATGTAGTCGGCCATCGGTCGAATGAGACGGTTGCCCTTGAGCTGCTCGATGCAGTGGCCGCACCAACCGCTGTTGCGGCTGAGCGCGAACATGCACGTGAACAGGTCAAGATCCAAACCGAGCGAGTAGTAGGTCGTCGCGCTGTAGAAGTCGACATTGGGGAAGATCCCCTTTGCCGCGACCGCCTGGTCCATGATCTCTTCGATGCGGCGGCTCATCTCGTACAGATTCAGGTTGCCCGTGTCGGTGGCGACCTGCTTGGCGAAGGTCTTCAGGTAGGTCGCGCGCGGGTCGTACGCCTTGTAGACGCGGTGACCGAAGCCCATGATGAGCTCCTTGCGCTCGAGCTTGCCAGCCATGTAGGCATCGACCTTGTCGATCGTGCCGATCTCGTTGAGCATGTGCATCACTTCCTCGTTGGCGCCGCCGTGGAGCGGGCCCTTGAGGGTGCCGACCGCCGTGGTGATCGCGCTGTACATGTCGCTCAGCGTGGCGATCGTGACACGCGCCGCAAAGGTGCTGGCGTTCAGGCCGTGGTCAGCATGCAGGATCAGGCACACATCGAGCGCCCGAGCCATCGCGTCGGTCGGCAGTTCGCCGTTGAGCATGAGCAAGAAGTTCTGCGCGATGCTCAGGTCCGGCTGCGGATCGACGAAGGGCTTGCCCTTGCGGTGACGGTCGAATCGTGCGATGAGCGCGGGCGTCTTGGCGACGATCCGCAACGCCTTGCGTCGGTTGGCCTCGGGCGTGTTGACATCGGCTTCGCGATCGAACATCGAGAGCGCGCTGATCATCGTGCGCAGCGCGTGCATCGGAGGCGTCGAGCGAGGGAACTGACGGATCAGCGCGTCCATCTCGGCCGGCAGCATGGACTCCGCGCGCAGTTCGGCGCAGAACGCATCGAGCTCTGCCTTGGTCGGCAGCTTCAAGTTCCACAGCAGGTAGACCGTCTCCTCGAAGGTGCTGTTGCGCGCCAAGGAGTCGATGTCGATGCCCACATACTCGAGCACCCCCTTGCCGCCATCGATGAACGACATCTGCGTCTCGGCGGCGACGGTGTTGGCGAGGCCCTTGTCAAACGACGGTGCAATTGCGGTGGCCATGGTTCGGTCTTCCTCTGTGGATCGGTGTTGTGAGTCCCGTACTATAGTGCGTTCGGGCCCCCAAACACTCCGTACACGGGGCCTTCCCCATGATTCCGCTCGGCACTGACCGCCCATCCGCCGTCGTCCCACGCGTGACCGTCGGGATCTTGGCGATCAACACCTTCGTGTGGATCGCCTGCATCCGTTCGCCCTGGGCCGATGAGGTGTACCGCACCCTCGCCCTGTCTGGGATCGATCCCCACTGGTGGCAGTACGCGACCTACCAGTTCGTCCACGATCGCAGCAGTGTCTGGCATCTTCTGGGCAATGCGGTCTTCTTCTGGGCCTTCGGCTCCGCCCTCGAGCGCCGGTTCGGGTCCCTGCTCTTTGCCACCGTCTACCTGGCGCTCGGTACGGCCGTCGGTGCGCTGTACTCCATGGTTTCGGGACCATTCGGCATGCTCGTCGGCGCCAGCGGCACGGTCTGTGCGTGCGCTGCGGCGTTCGCGGTCTTCTACCCGCGCGCCAGGGTGCTTCTGCTCTTCTGGGGGTTCTGGCGGGTGCCCGCGCTCTGGTTCGTGGCGATCTTCGCCGCTCTCGACTTCATCGGCTTCACGCGCGGGCGCGGCGACGGCGTGGCGTACGAGGCCCATCTGCTCGGCTTCGCGCTTGGTGGACTCTCGGCCTTCGTCATGCTCTGGCTGAAGGTCCTGCCACGCGATGACTTCGATCTCTTCTTCATCCTCAGGCAGTGGAAACGCCGCACCGAGATGCGGTCTGCGCTCGCTGGCCGACCGGGCGGTGCGTTCGAGAGCGCCAGCCGCGGATCAATCGATCGCGTCGCTCCTGCCGCGAAGCCGACGGATGACCGCATCCCGCGCGCGCGGGCGGAGTTGAGCGCGGCGATGCAGGCTGGCGACTGGACCAAGGTCGTCGAGCGCGTGCACGCGCTCACGGCACTCACGCCGCACTGGTCGCTCGCGGAACCTGCACAGGTGCAACTCGCCAATGGCCTGCATGAACACGGGCAGCACGGCCTTGCCGCCGATGCCTACGCCAACCTGCTGCGCGTGCATCCCAGGTCAGTGCAGCGCGAAGTCGTGCAGCTCATGCTGGCCACGATCTGCGTGCGCTATCTGCGTGATCTCGATCGGGCGCGGGCGACCATCGCCCTGCTCCGTGCGAGCCCGATCTCGGTGCCAACCGCCGAACTGCTCACGCAGCTCGAACTGGAAGTCGAAGGATGAAGGGCTGCAAGGTCAAGATCTGCGGCGTGCGTGATGCGGCCACCGCACTGGCGGCTGCGCGCGCGGGCGCCGAGTTCGTCGGCGTGGTTTTCGCGGCCGCGAGCCCGCGCATGGTCGACGAGGCCGTCGCGCGATCGATTGTCGCCGCGCTCGAGCGCGGTGCGCCCGAGTGCACGCCGGTTGCACTCTTCGTCGACCAACCGCGCCACCCGGCGCTTGCGTGGTGGCCGGGCATCGTGCAACTGCACGGCAGCGAACGGCTCGACGAGGTGCGCTCGCTGACCGATCGTGGCGTGCGAACCTGGAAGGCGATTCCGTGGGACGAGGAACGCGTGCGCATCTGGTCCGGCGCCATCGAACCCGAGGCGATCGTCGTCGACGGACCAAAGGCTGGCAGCGGCATCAGCTTCGACCACGAAGCACTTGCCCTGATGCGTGGATTGATCGCGCCGCACTTGGTGCTCGCTGGCGGACTCACCCCGGCCAGCGTCGGCAGCGCGATTCGCACCGTGCGACCGTGGTGCGTGGATGTCTCGAGCGGCGTCGAGCGCGAACGCGGCGTCAAGGACATCCACCTCATCGAGGCGTTCATCTCCGCCGCGCACCAAGCGGCTCGACCCTAGACGCGGCCCCTGCACCAAGCGGCTCGACCCTAGACTTCTCCGCTGCACCGCCGCGCCGCGCCGCGTCGACGACGGCGCGACCCATCCTCGGAGACATGACGCATGGCGCTTCCCCAGCTGAACGACGAGCAGGTCCGCACAATGTCCCGCGAGGAGAAGGACCGCTGGTGGCTGGAGAATGTCTTCCGCGGCAACATGCCGCAGCTCACGCTGCGTGCTGCGCTCACCGGCTTTTTGCTCGGCGGCGTGCTGAGCGCGACGAATCTCTATGTGGGTGCCAAGACCGGCTGGACGCTCGGCGTGGGCGTGACGAGCGTCATCCTGAGCTTCGTCATCTTCCGCACCTTTGCGCGCATTGGGTTCAAGGACCTGACGATCCTCGAGAACAACGCGGTGCAGTCGATCGCGACGGCGGCCGGCTACATGACCGGGCCGCTCATCAGCGCGCTCATGGCGTACATGTTCATCGAGAACAAGGCGATGCCCGCCTTCCAGATGATGGTCTGGAACATCCTGGCGAGCATCCTCGGCGTGCTGGTCGCGTTCCCGATGAAGCGCCGCTTCATCAACGATGAGCAGCAGCCCTTCCCCGAAGGCCGCGCGGCCGCGGTCGTGATGGACTCGCTCTACCCCGATGCTCCTGCCGGCGGCACGAAGAACATGGTTGATGGCATGCCGGTCGAACGGCCAGCGAGTGCCGCCGACAGCGAGGGCACGCAGGCGGGCATGTTCAAGGCGAAGGCACTCGCGATCGCCGCGGGTGGCGCAGCGTTGATCCACGCCATGCTGGCAACGGGCATCATGGGCCTGCTGCAGATCAAGACCGGCATGGCTCGCCACATGGGCGAAGTTTTGCACCTGCCTGAGCGGCTCACGACGACCTTCTGGGAGTGGATGGCCACGCGTGGCTTCGACATCATGCCGCGACTGGGTGGGATCCCCGCCGAGCATCTTGGACTGCGGCTTGGGCTTGAACTCACGATGTTCGGTGCGGGCGGCCTGATGGGGCTGCGCCTGACCAACAGTCTGATGATCGGCATGACGATGGGCTTTGGCGTGCTCGCGCCCATCATGATCGGCGCAGGCGAAATCAATCCCAAGAACTACAAGGCGATCGTCGATGCCGCCGGCGCGTTCGATCCCACGAAGGCGATCTACGACGAACGCCACATCATGAACAACTGGACCCTTTGGCTGGGCGTGTCCATGATGGTTACGGCGAGCATGGTCGGGCTTTTCGCCAAGCCCAAGATTCTCATCAGCGCGTTCACGGGCATGTTCTCCAAGCGCGCGGCCGGCAACGATTGCCTGCGCGAGGTCGAGTTTCCGCTGTGGATCACGCTGGTCGGCGTGCCGGTCATGGTTGGCATCACCGTCTGGATGAACTGGGCCTGGTTCGGCGTCGATCCGTGGCTGGGCCTGCTCTCGATCCCGCTGATCATCATCCTCACGCTGATCGCGGCCAACGCCACGGCGCTCACGAGCATCACGCCCACGGGCTCGCTCTCGAAGATCACGCAGTTCACCTTCGGCGCCGCGAACCCCACGCACGCCGGCACGAACCTGATCACCGCAGGCATGACGACCGAGGTCGCGAGCAACGCCAGCAACCTGCTCATGGACATCAAGCCCGGCTACATGCTCGGCGCAAAGCCGCGGCAGCAGGCCTGGGGCCACATCATCGGCATCGTCGCCGGCGCGCTGGCGAGCACGCCGCTCTTCTTCATTCTGTTCCTGAGTCAGTGGCACCCCGAAACCGGCCAAACGCTGCGCGACGCTGCGACGGAGAAGTTCGCAATGATTGGCGCGGTGCAGTGGTCGGCGATCGCCGAAGTGATCCGCGGCATGGCCAGCGACGGCGAGACGATTCGCCGCGTGGATGGCATCGACAAGCTCTGGGGCGTCATGCCCGTGAGCGCAGCCTGGGGCATGATGTGGGGCGCGATCGCAGCGCTGGTGATTGAAGTCCTCCGCATCGTGACCAAAAACAAGTTCCCGCTCAGCGGCGTGGGCATCGGGCTGGGCATCGTGCTGCCGCCTGAGTACACGATCATGATGTGGATCGGCTCGGCGTTCTTCGCCTTCATGGAAGGCCGCTACCACAAGCGCCTGGGCACGTTTGGCTACAAGCTCTGGGTCGACGGCAAGGAGGCCGTCTGCGCGGGGATCATTGCTGGTTGGGCGCTCCTGGGCGTCTTCAACGGCGTGGTCGAGGCCTTCTCCACGCTGCCAGCCAACGAGAAGCAAGCGGCAGCCATGGAAGCCGCCGCCGAGAAGGAAGCACAGAGCGAGCGCGACACGATCCTGGGCCCTGACGGCGTGCCGGTGAAGTGAGCGTGATCGTTACGCCCCCGCTGCACCGGCCATGGCGGCGGTGCGCGGTGCAGCACCTGCGCGAGCGATCCAGTCGCGCATGGCGTTGCTCGTGGCGGACCAGCGGCGGCCCAAGCGCTCCTCCAGGAACGCGCGGTACATCGCCACCAGCGTGCGATCGAAGGTCAGCATGCTGTCCACGCGGCGCTCGATCGCGGCGCGTTCGTGTTCATCGGGTTCCTCGGGCTGCGGGATCACGAGTCCGCTGACGGCCAGCGACTCGCCCTGCAGCGAGAGCATCCACTGCTGCCCACTTGCGACGACGACCAACCCGCAGCGGCGCGGCCACTTGCCGGCCTGCAGGGCCTTGCGTGCTTCGGCGCTCGATGCGGGGCCATCGCCGCGCAGGTTCTGGCTGCCGCCGATCCCCCACGCGCAGGTCATGTCGAGCACGCGATCGATCATCACGTGCACGGTCTCGCCGGCGGTCTCGATCTCGCCGCGGTGCTCGCTCGAGCGCCACCACAGCCAGAGCAGGAAGAGATTGCCCAGGAAATCCAGCGGTTCGTGCGCACACCACGGTACCTCGGGGCGGCCATCGCCCATGGGCTTCTCGGCCTGCTCGCCATCATCGCGCGCCTGCCCGCTCGGCCGCGCCGTGAAGGCATCGGGCCGGATGTCCTCGAGCTCGCCGCCGCGCCCCTCAGCATCCAACAACTTTGCCGCGAGCCCCGCAGCGCCGAGCCGATCGATCCGCACTTCGAACGCCGCTTCGCAGAGCGAGCGCAGTTCCTTCGAGAGCGCATCGCTCGACGCGGG
>VGXL01000067.1 GCA_016873315.1 Phycisphaerae bacterium
GCTCGGTTGGGCGTTGGCGGAACAAGGCAAGCTCGACGAGGCACGCACGGCACTGACCGAGGCGCTCGAACGACGCACCGCACAGCTTGGACCAGATGATCCGATCGTTCTTCAGGTGCGTTCCAACCTGTGCGAGATCGATCGGTTGGCCGGGCGCATTGCCGAGGCGATCGACCGAGGCCGCGCGCTGGTCGCCGACCGAACTCGGATCCTAGGAGCCGACCATCCGGACACGCTCGTCAGCTCAAACAACCTCTCGGTGTGCTTGCTTGCCCTTCGAACAGCCGACGGCCGGACCGAAGCGATCGCGGTCCTCGACCCCGCCGTCGTTCGGGCGGGAAAGATCTTGGGCGAGGACCATCCCTACGCGCTTCGGATGAAGAACAATCTGGCGTGCACGCTGCGGGAGCAGGGGGAGGGCGCCCGGGCAGAGGGTCTGTTCCGCGACCTGCTGACCCGGTACGAGCGGGTCTGTGGCCCGCAGCACTCGGCGACACTGGTTGTGATCAACAACCTGGCGCTTGCGCTCGAGGAGCAGGACCGGCTCGAGGAGGCCCTCGTCCTGCACCGGGACGGCCTTCGACGGCGCGAGGCAGCGGCAGGGGTGGATTCGCCGACGGCCGCCATCAGCCGACTCAATCTGGGCAAGCTCTTGTTGGAGATGGGAAGGCCCGACGAGGCGGTTCCGTTGATCGCCGCTGCGCGCCCCGTGCTTCAGACGAAGTACGGGTTCGCGAGCAAGGCGACGATGGCGGCGATCGACAGCGAGGCCCGCGCACTGGCCAAACTCGGCCGGGTCGACGAGTCGATCGAGCTCCTCCGAGCGACCATCGCCCATCCTGAGTTCGGCACGGTGGTGCCCGGCGTGGCGTGGCGATTGGCCGGACAGTTGGCGATGCGCCTTCCCGATCCGAGCGACGAACGCACGACGGTGCTCGCCCGCGCTCGCGAGCTCGCGGCGAAGGCGGGTGCTGCGGACGACCTTGAAGCCATGCTGGCACCAGCTCCCGCGCCCTGATCGAAAATCACGCGATTTGCCATTGACAGGTTGTCGGGCCGTCCTAGCCTGCGGGGGTTCGATCGGCAACGGTCGAACACGCACAAAAACAACGGTTTGGCAAGGGCTTTTCGGACAGCATCGCGCGTGCGATCGCTGCCCGGATCGCGCGGCTTGCCTGCCGCATGGCACGGAGGCCAGCATGGATCACCATCCGCATGGTGATGCGCAGGATGCGCATCGCAGCGAGCACGCCCACTCGTCGTCGAGTGACGGCCGCACGGGAACGACCAAGTGTGGTGTCGGCGACGCGACCGGCACCGGGCCGGGTCGGCGACCAGACGCATGGTCTGCGCGTTGGGCATCATGGTCGGGTTGGTCGCGCACTCCGGGCGCCGGCATGTTCCTGCTCGGAGCAGCACTGGCCTTTGGCGTCATCGCTGCGAGCGGCGAGATCTCAAGCGCGGTCCGAAGCATGCGCCAGGCCAATGTGATTCGAGTGAAGGGCGTCGGCATGGCGCCAGTCAGCGCGGACCAAGCGTGGTGGACTGGCACCGTCTCGGCGCGGGCCGGATCGTTGCCTGAAGCGTTTCAGAAGCTCGATGCCAGCACCGTGGCGCTCAAGGGCTTCGTGGTCGAGCAGGGCATCGCACCCGCGGACATCGAACTTGAGAGCGTGCGCACGAGCACCGAGAATCGGCGTGATGCCGAGGGCAACCTGACCAACGAGATCGAGGTCTACACCCTGCGGCGTTCAGTCACGATCTGGTCGAAGGATGTTCGCCTGGTCGAACGAATCGCCATGCGATCGACGGACCTGATCCGCGAGGGCCACGAAGTGGGCAGCGGCAGCCCGCGTTACCTGGTCAGCACCATCGAATCGCTCAAACTCGAGTTGATCGACCAGGGCACCGCCAATGCGCGCGAACGGGCGAATCTGCTCGTCGATGGCTCGGGTGGTCGGCTTGGACGCCTCGTCAGCGCAACGCAGGGGGCGTTCGACATCGTCTGTGCGGGCAGCGCTGAGTACGACGGCAACGGGTCGTATGACACATCGTGCATCAACAAGGAGGCGCGCGTCGTCGTCACGCTCGAGTACGCCGTGGAGTGACTGAACATCGCGATCAACGCCGCGCGAAGGTGAGCGCGCGGGCGGCATCGCACGGGGGCTGCCGGGGTCGGAGCCGGCAGCCCCTCCGAACTTGGGGGGAGATTGGCCTTGTGGTGAGATTGACGCGATCAGGTCCGGCGCGGCGTGCGGAGGGGCACGCCGCGTCGGGCCAGTCGTCAGCCGGCGAGCCAATCGTCATCCGACGGGCCAGTCGTCACGGGTCGGGCCAGTCGTCACGCAGCGATGACGTCGCCGCGGTCGATCATGAGGAGCGAGACCACGATGTTTGAGGGAGCCAATCCGGTGAGCTCGGCCATCGCCGCGCGGTAGTCGTTCATTTGTTCTTGATAGTGACTGAGCACCTCGGCTTGGGATTGCCCCATCGAGCCGGTCTTGAAGTCGATCACCTGGGCGTGCGTGATGCGCGAGCCATCGACGCCGAGTACGACGCGGTCCATTCGACCCTTCGCGCGGCCGCCTTCGCGACCCGACCGGGCACGTTGAAACGGCAGTTCGCCGTGGACTGACCATTGTGTTGGTCCGGCCGGCTTGGCGAGCGCTACGCCGACGGGCCCGGCGAGCGCGTGGCGCGCGAGGTCGACGGCGGCGTTGAGTTCCTCGGCGGGGATCGGCGATCGCAGTTCCGCTTGGACGAGCTCGTGTGCGCGTGCGATGCCTTCGGCGTCGAGTCCGCCCCCGCGCGTCGGCTCGCCGTCGTGGTCGGTCCATGTGACCTGCCGGAGCAGCGCGTGCACGATTGTGCCGCGTCGTAGCGCTGCAGGATCGCTGCCCGCTTCAGGAAGCTCGACCTTGACCGTCGCGCCAGATGAGTCGCGGACACTCGCAGAGGCCGCGACCACCCGCGCAGCGGCCTTGCCAGGCGTGGAGTTCGCGACCGCGGTCTCGCCCAGTGCGGCGCCGACCTGGGCCGATGTCGTGCCGTTTCCCCAGAAGGGCACTGTGCGATCTGCACCATCCGCGAACGCACGCTTGTACGCATCGCCGAATCCATTGAGCGACACTCGAAGCAGCCACAGCGGCGTGAGCTTCGGCTCGTCGGACTTCGTCGGAGCGGTGCAGACCAGATGCACACCGGACTTCGCGCGTGTGAGCGCGACATAGAACGCTGACAGGCCGTCGAAGAGTTCGATCACGCGAGCTTCGGTGTTGAGCGCTGACAGAAGCGGGCTGCGCTCGGCAAGATCCTTGCGCACGACAGGGCCGATCGCGAGCGGCGCACCGGCGGGACCATCGTTGATCGAAGCCCAAGCGCCGTTGGATGCCTTGACCTCGTCGAGTTCATCGTCGAGTGCTGGCAGCACGACCTCATCGAATTCGAGTCCCTTGCTCGCGTGCACTGTCATGACACGAATGCGATCCCCACTGACGGTGCGCGAGCCTGTTGAGCGGACCAGTCGAACGAACTGCTCAGGACGGCTGACCATGTCAGCGGGGGCCGTGGCCGCAAGCGCCAGAACCTGCTTGACCCGCACGCGATCGCGCGCGCTCGAGAGCGGCGTCAGGGCCTGCGCGACGTCTTCCAACCACGGCGCCAGCCCGTGCTCATGCAGCGCCTGCCGAATGGACGCACCGAGCTGCTCGCATCCGAAGGCCTGCGTGTAGTCGGGGACCTTGACGACGCGATCGAGTGCCTTGCGAATGTCGTCCTGAGCGACGAACAGCATGGCCGTCTTGTCGAGCGGTTGCTCGGCGACCCGCAGCAGCGCCATCATGACCACAACGACCATCGAGTCCATGAGCGTGCCGCGACCCTCGTCGCTTGCGCCCACATCCACATCGCGGAGCGCCTGCACAACATCGCCGATCTGCTTGTTCGTGTTCACGAGGATGGCGATCGTGGCGCTCGGTCGCTGCTGGCTTGCAGCGAGTGCGATGCGGGCCGTTGCTGCTGACCACGATTCCTCGGGAAGCGTGCCGACGGCCTGGATCGTTGAGGGCTTACCGTGCAGGCGGTCCGCGCTCTGGTGGGGCACAAAGGTCCAGTCCGCCACGACGCGATCGATCGGATAGCTCGCGACGGCGCTCGGGGCGTTGATGCCGGCGGACTGCAACGCGGCAGTGTGCTCCCCAGGATCAATGGATGCTCGGTCGATCGACTGCAAGCGATCCGCGAGCGTGAGCGTGTCCGACTCACCGAAGACCGCGTTGACGAATTCCATGACCGCCGGATGCGAACGCTGGCTCACGGCGAGTTGCACATCGAGATCAAGTCCGCTCGCGCGCTGTTCGCGGATCCCGCCAATGAGTGCCGGCGTACCACCACGCCAGCCATAGATCGACTGCTTGGGGTCGCCGACCATGATGAACCGTCGCTCGCTCTCACTCGCGAAGATCTCGTCCATGAACGGCGCGAGCACGCTGTACTGGTCAGGGCTCGTGTCCTGGCACTCATCGATGGCCAGATCCTGGATCGCGCAGTCCAGGCGGTAGCGCATCTCGTTCAGGCCGTCACTGCCCTTGTCGCCAAGCCGATGCGCGCGAGCGATTGCCGAGCTGATTTCGGCGAACGAGTAGCGCCCCTCGGCGTGGCGGATGGCTGCCGCGTGCTCGTTGAACCCGCGAGCGAGTTCGATGCATCCCGCGATGCGTTGCTTGATGAGCTTGGTCTCGATGGCCAGCGCGTGGTTCATGAGTCCGCGCACGCATCGCAGGAGTTCGGGATCGGGATCGTGCCTTTGATACGGCTCGCCGGCGGCGATGGACGCCGCGAAGCCGATCTCGGGCACGGCGCGCCAATGGCCCCGCGTGGCGGTCGCGAGCACGGAGTCCCGGCCCTTGACCCAATGACCGTTGGGGGTGCCGCGGTTCGTCATCGGGAGCGGTGCGGCTGCGAGGTCGCGCAGCATCGCTTCGAGCTCGGTCGCGCTCAAGAGTTTGGCGCCCTTGAAGAACTCGATGTGGTCCGCAGTGAGCGCGCGCCACGGTGAGTCGCCCACTCCATGCCGCTCCGCGAGATCGAGCAGCGCCAGGGGTGTTCGAATCGACTTGAGCAACGCGTCGTGCAGGCGGGCTTTCGGCGCACCGTCCGTGACCATGCGCACGAGTTCCCACACGGCATCGGGCTTGGTTTCAAGCAGGCGCGAAAGCGCGAGCGCGCGTTGAGCGTGGTCCTGGTCTTCGCTCGCGATCGTCCACTCGGTGGGCAGGCCGAGTTCTGGCGCGAAGGCCTTGCCCAGTCGCGAAAAGAACCCATCGATCGTGCCGATCGAGAGACGGTCGAGCTGATCGAGGACCTGCGCGAGCACCGCTGCGTACTCCTCGGCAGACGCGGGACCAATCATGCCGTCCGCCTCAAACTGCTCACGGCTGCGCGCACATGTTGCGCCAAGGGCAAGATGCCGCAGCACGCGATCGAGGATTTCGCCAGCCGCCTTACGCGTAAATGTGATCGCCAGGATGGAATCTGCGCCGCAAGAACCGCGTGCGGTTCGCCGGTAGCTCTCGATCATCCATCGGATGAGGCGGTTGGCGAGAAGGTATGTCTTGCCGGAGCCAGCGTTGGCCGTGACGATTGAACGGTGCGTCGTGCTCGTGCCGCTGTCAATGCCGTCGTTCATGCCGTCGTTCATGCTGCACCCCCGACCGTTGCGGGAACGCTCGCTGCATCGGCTTCGCGTGGTGAGAGCGGTGCGATCCCACGAATGCCGATGCCGTGCATCGCTTGAACAAGTGGATCGTCGCTCAGCGGTGGCTTGCCACTTGGTGCAAAGTCGGCTGGCGTTCGAGCAGCCTTCACGAGCGCGACGATGCTGCGGGCCACCTCGATCGCTTCGTCCAGCTGATCGGTCGACCAATCCGCCACCTTGATCTGGGCAAGATCCGGCTGCGCTGGCAGGGCGATCAGCCCAAGTTGCATCCCATCGCGCGGGATGTCGATGGTGGCCAGAAGCTCGCGATAGAGCGGCAACTGAAGATTGACCCAGCCTGACCTGGTCCGATGGTCCTTCGGGTCAGACGGTTCAGAACTGGTCTTGTAGTCGAGCGCGGCCCACTGCCCAGTGCGCCCGTTGAAGTCGACACGGTCGATACGGCCCGAAATGTAGAGCCCGTTTTCGTCAGGAAACATCGGCGCTGCGTGCTGACGCGAATCGAGCGGTGGAGCTCCATCGTCATCCACGAGGTCGGACGCGTTGACGGCGCTGTTGAAATCCTCCGCCGTCGTCGCTTGCCGATCCGGGCGATCAGCGCGCGGGGCTTCGAAGGCAAGCTCGACATGTTTGATGGTCCAGCCGTCTTGCGCCCACTTGGCCTGAACGCGCGCGAATGCCGCGAGCCGCTCGCGGGCCATGCGCACCTGCACGACCACGGTGCCTTGCAGGGAGGCGGGCAGCCGTTGCTTGAGCACGCCGTTGAGCGCCTCATCGAGTTCCTGAGCGATCACCTTGGGATCGGTCGTGGGTTCAGTGCGACCGAGCTCGCGCTTTCCCCACTCCTGGAGCGCGGCATGCACGAGGTTGCCGAACGCCATGGGATTGAGCTCAAGTTGCAGATCATCGCGCCGATCGGCCTTCAGGACCCCAGCGCGCAGATACTCGTACGGGCATCGGATGTACGTCTCAAACTGCGTCACGGACATGCGCGTGATGTGTGGCAGTTCAGGAACGGCTGGATACATGGTCAGCCCAGAGACAGCTTTGGTTTCGAGCGCCCAATCCGCGAGCGACGACCTGTTGTGGTCGCCGGTCAGGGCGAGCGTGCGCTCGGCTTGGTTGGTCGAGCCGATCAGGAACCGCGACGGTCGCAGCGGCTCGCCATCGCTGTTCGTTGCCGGAACGCCGAACCACACCGATGCCTTGCGCTTCACGAGACCATCGAGCATCCACGCATCGCGCGCGCGACGAGCTCGGGCACAGGGGAGACCGAGTGTCTGACGAAGTGAATCGGGCAACCAAGGATCGACGGCGGCGGCTTCGGGGAGCAGACCGTCGTTGGCCGAGAGCACGATGACATGGGGGGCATCACACACGCCCGCTTCGAGCCAACCCATGCACTCGATTCCAACTCGTTCGTCGCTGGGCAGGTCAGTGCTCGCAGCACCCGTCACGATCAGCTCCACGAGCTGGCTCAGCGTGCAGCCTGCAAGGAGTGAGGAAGGAAGTTCTGACAGCGCGAGGATCGCCCGCGCCACCGCACCAGAAGCCGTGGCATCACCCAACGGCGCGTGCGAGGGATGCAGCGTGTTCAGCAGGGCGTGAAGCGCCAGCAGACGCTCGTGCCCAGTTGACGCCGCAGCGATCGAGTTCAGCAGGGGACCCACGACGGCAAGCACCGGTTCGACGGCGCCATCGTGAGATGGCTTGGGGAGCGTGACGAGCGCCTCATCGAGCCGCCGAACGCCAGTCGATGCGACGAACAGCGTGAGTTGCCGTAACGCAGCGTGCAGTCCCAGCGTGTGCAGATGTCGCTCCATCCAGGGGTGACGGATGAGCGTGCCCAGATTGAAGGCGGTCGGTTCGGCGAGCCACGCGCTGACGGCACGAAGAAGCAACGCCGCCGAACCCTGATCGCCCGTGCGCGTTGGCGGCAGGGCGACGGGAATCCCCGCTGGTGAAAGCGTGCGAGACAGGATGGCTGGATCCGTCGGTGCGAGCGCAGCGATCGCGATCGAGTCCGCCGAAATCGGTTGCTCCAGCGCATCGAGCGCGTGCAGCACGACCGCGGGTTGGTCGTCAAGCCCCGCAACGCGCACGATTCGGTCCAAACTGATCGGCGGGCGAGTTGCGCTCCACGCCGCGTGAGCAGGGAAACCGCCCTCAAGATCCGGCAAGTCCTGGTCGTGCACGACGACCTCGACCGTGATGCCCCGTTCGGCGAGCGCGTCGAGCAATCGGCGCTCCATCGGATCCGGATCAGCGAGCAAGACGACGACGCGGCGAAGGCCCGTCGTTGCCAAGCGACCGGCATCGATGGCGCGCGCGGAGATGGCATGCGGCAGGTCGAGGCCGTGAAGCGCGAGTTCAGCGGTGGCGCGGTCGATCACACTGGCCAGCGCGGACCACACTGATGACGGGAAGAACTCACCGAACTCACACGCTGCACCGCGATCACAAACGGCGGCGACGGTGAGGCCAGCGCGCGAGAGCTCCTGCGCCAACTGGCCGATGCGTGAAGCCAAGGACAAGAGTTCTGCCGAAGTCGCGGTGTGACCCAAGATCGCCGCCACGACTGGTGGCGACTGTTCCGCGAATTCAGTCAGCGCCCGCAGGCACGCAAGCGTGATCGCGGCATCGCTCGCTGCAGTTCGATCGGGCACGATGAGCTGTGAGAGTGATCGCCCCGGCGTGAGGATCGTGGGCAAGAGCACCGGTCGACCAGCCATCTCTTGAAGGTGATGGGCAAGGGACGACTGCGCGCGCGAAGCCGGAACGATGACGATCGTGTCGGTGAGGTCGATGAACGCGCCGGTCGGCGCGCTCGCGATCAAATGGCGGGACAACGCGCGCGTGAGCGACGGGTCGGCCGGCAGAGGTGTGACGAGTCGTGGCATGGGGAACCCTGGAATCTCCCGAACGCGTCTGAATCTGGACCGTGACCGGACCGTTGCACCGTACATTCATCTTGTGCAATCGGACACCATCGGCGTCCTGTCCATCGTCCTCGCGGTCGTCCTTGGCGTGGGTCTGAGCGCCGCTGCAGGATTCCGAGTGTTTGTTCCGCTTCTGGGCGCCGGGATCGCCGTCCGTCTGGGCTGGCTCGAGCCGGGCGAATCGTTGGAGTGGGTGGGCAGCACGCCAGCCCTTGTGACGTTTGGCTTGGCGTGTCTCGTCGAGCTTGCCGGAACCCTGATCCCGGCCGTCGATCATCTGATCGATGCCGTCGCGGCGCCGATGTCGGCCACCGCGGGGAGCATTCTGATGGCCGTGCAGATGGGCGACCAACTGGGCTTTGGCGTGAGCGAGCAGTTGGCGGGCATCGAGGGCGCGCGCGAGCTCAGTCCGCTCGTCCTGTGGTCGATCGCGATCATCGTGGGTGGCGGCTTGGCGCTGGGCACGCATGCGGTCGCGGCAGCAGGGCGCGTTGGCACGACCGTCACGACGGGTGGTCTGGCGAATCCAATCTACGCAGCGGTCGAGTCGTTCGCATCAGTGGTCGCAACGGTCGTGGCGATCGCACTGCCCCCGTGCTGCTTGATCATGGCGCTCCCGATGACGATTGTGGTGGTGCTCATCCTGATTCGGCGGCGCAAGGCCAAGCGATCAGCCGTAGCGGCGCCGCCGTCTGCACCCGGGTCGTGACTTTTCAACGCCGGCGTGCCGAAGGCATGGCCTGTCGCGGGCGGAGCCGTGCACGCAACTCAGCGCATGCGTGACCGCAGTCGCTGCACCGTCTGCTGGCCAAGGGGCGGGGCGCCCTTCGACACCGTTTCGATGAGCGAGCCCTCGTGACGGGCTTCCTGCATCAAACGCACCAAGTGCGCATCCAAGTTGAAGAGCCAACGCTTGTAAAAGACCTCGAGTTCCTGTCGATTGAAGCGCGACAGCGGATCATCAAGACCGCTCTGCGCAACGGCCCAATCCACGAGCCGCGCAGCAGAACCGTCAAACCGATAGAGCTTGAGCGTGCGATCGAGTCGGATCGCGATGGTCGCGAACGGATCGGTCGCATCGAGCGGAAGGCTCGTCATCAGATCTTCCGGCTTGCGGAAGGCGGTGTCGGCCGCGAGGCCGCCCTTGGCTGCATCGACTTGCGCGATGGTCGGTCGCGCGTAGACCGACGCCGTGCTCTCAGCCGCGGCCTCGACCATTTCAAGTTTGGCAACGCTCGCAATCAGCGTGCGGAGCCCGATCGAAGGAAACTTGACCCACAAGCGCTGATCGGAGCCAGCCTCGCCGGTGAAGACTTCGGTGCGAGTGATGACGCCAACGCCCCATTCAGGGCGGGCCGGATGGCGAACCTTGTCGCCGGTCTTGGTGGATACACACGTCATGGAAGGACCATCGCCGCACAGCACCCGGCGGGGCCGGGCCTGTCATCCCACAGGGACGAAAGCGGTACGGCTAGAGTGTAGCCCATGTCGAGCCCGATGCGAATCGCCTTCTTGGGAGATGTCGTCGGGCAGCCGGGCAAGCGTGCGGCGATCGCGGCCGCGAAGGCGCTGCGCTCGGCATGGGGCGAGGGCGGCGGAGTGATCGTGGCCAACGGCGAAAACCTCCGCAATGGCTCGGGCATTACGCCTGAATTGCTTGGCCATCTCGTGCAGGGGGGCATCGACGCCGTGACGCTCGGCGATCACGCGCTTCGTGAGCTCAAGATTGTGCCAGCGCTGGAACGCGCGAGTGAGCCGATTTGTCGACCCGCCAACATGCCCTTCCGCGCGCCGGGCAAGCGGTCGGTCCGTGTCGATCGGGGCGCGGGGCGTCGCGGCGTGACCGTCTTCACGGTGCTCGGTCGCACGTTCATGCCGACGCCAGGCAGCGATCCGTTTGAGTGCTGCGAACGCATGCTCGCGGAGCGCACGCACGCCGACGACATCGTCATCGTTGAAGCGCACATGGAGGCCACGAGCGAGAAGATCGCGCTCGCCCGGTTCCTTGATGGACGCGTGGCTGCCGTCGTCGGCACGCATACGCATGTGCCGACGGCCGATGCTCGGGTCCTGAAGGGCGGGACTGCGTTCATGACCGACCTGGGTATGTGCGGTCCCTATGACTCGATCATCGGGCGCTCGTCCGAGGCGGTGCTGCGGCACCTGACCACCGGATTGCCGACGCAGTTCGATGTTGCCGAAGGCGGCACGCTTGCGTGCGGTGCTGTGATCGAAGTCAGCGAGGACACCGGGCTCGCGCGTTCGATTGAGCGCTACGAATTGTCCGCCTGATCAGCGCCGGCCTCGTCATCGAGAGATCCCCATCCGCCGCCGCCAGGCGTCGAGATCTGCACGCGATCACCCGCTTCAAGTTCGATGGTGCCCACGCCCGCGATCGGCATGCGCACGGGACCACGCAGCAACCACTGCTCGCCGACGGCGCCGGCTCGGCCGCCAGCCAGTCCATATGGACCGCTCGCTCGATGTTGTCCGATGATGCTGCACGTCACGGGCTCAAGGAACAGGAGTTCTCGTTCGATGCCCTCGCCGCCGTCATGCTGCCCCGCGCCGCCGCTTCCGCGACGCAGTTCGAATCGCATGAGCCGCACGGGATAGCGCGACTCGAGCACTTCGGCATCGGTGATGCGTGTGTTCGTCATGTGAGTGTGCACGCCGCTTTCGCCGGGACCGATCGAGCTTGCGCCTGAACCACCAGCGATCGTCTCGTAGAAGCCAAAGCGCGCGGAGCCGAAGATGAGATTGTTCATCGTGCCTTGGCTGCAGGCTGCAACGCCGAAGACGCGGAGGAGCGCATCGACCACGCGTTGGCTCGTCTCCGTGTTGCCCGCACCGACCGCAGGGCACGCCGTGGGATCGGCGTCGAAGTGTGGATTGAGGAACCCCTCGGGCACGATGAGTTCGACCGCGTCGAGGAATCCCTCGTTCAGAGGCAGCACGCCAGCGCGGACTGGATCGTGCGCGCCTGCCATGACCCGAAGCGCGTAGAGCGTGGCACTGCGGATCACCGCGATCGGCGCGTTGAAGTTGCCGTGATGCACGCCTCCCGAACCCGTGAAGTCGATCCGCACGCGCTGTTGGGACCGATCGAACGCGAGCGGTCCACCCGGCACGACACACGCGTCGCGCGAGAGACTCACGCTGATCGGCGTGCCATCGTCGAGCCGCTCCGTGACGGCGCCTTCTGGAACAGCAGCGAGCGCGGCCATGGCCGCCTGACGCGACCGTGCTCGCAGAGCAGCCAGCGCGGGCGCGAAGCCCTGCCCGAATCGCTGCGAGGTGGCGCGCATGCGTTCGCCACCGGTGTGGTTCGCGGCGATCTGTGCACGAAGATCATCCAGATTCTGTTGGAGCGCACGCGTGGGGTGCGTCGCATCGCGCAAGAGCGCGGTCACGGTGTCCAAGCACTCGACCCCGCGATGGACGACGAGCGTCGGGGGCAGCACCACGGCTTCCTCAGCGAGGTGCCGAGCGAAAGGTGGCATGCTGCCTGGTGCGATACCGCCGAGCTCTGCATGATGGGCGCGCGTTGCGGCATAGCCCAGCAACGCGCCGCCGTCCTGGCGCTCGAAGATCGGCGTGACGACGGTGACGTCGGGTAGATGACTCCCGCCGAAAGCCGGATGATTCGTGACGGCGACATCTCCGGGCGCAAGCTCAAGGCTCGCGGCGACCGCACGAACGCATGCTCCGAGTGCACCCAGATGGACCGGCAGATGGGGGGCATTCACGATCAGTGCGCCCTCGGCATCGAGGAGTCCGCACGAGTAGTCGAGACGGTCGCGCACGTTCACGCTGACCGCTGTCGCGCGGAGCGCTTCACCCATTGACTCCGCAGCGCCGTGCAGTGCGGCGGCGACCAGCGCTTCAAGCGCAATGGGTGGTGCGGCATTGACCAGTGGAGCGGTTCGCTCAAGAACGACGGCTCCCTCGATCGTTCGAGTGGACCAACCATCGGGCACGACCACGGTGCAGTGGTCGAGCGCAAGACCGTGTTCCGTCGCGGTCATGGACACGGCGGCATCGTTGGGCAGCGACCAGGCATCGGCTGCAAGATCCTGATGGCGCACCCATTCGATCGTCTCGTTCCCGTGCGGTGGATCGAAGCCGAAGATCGCGCGGTACTGCGAGCGGAAGGTCGCGCGAAGTTCTGGAAGGCTGGTCGTGGACGCCGCGATCTCGATGATCGCCTCTTGGTTCGCAGGTCGCACGCCCAGCGAGTCGCCGGGGACTTGTTCGGCGGTCGCCGCCCACTCAGCAAGGCCCATGCGCAGCGAGCGCACTTCGATCGAACCCGTCCGGCTCGACCCAATTCCTTGCGCACTCAACAGTCCCGCACGCGCGGGCACGAGCACACGGCGCATGCCAAGAAGATCCGCGAGTGCGCAGGCGTGCATGCCGCCAGCGCCACCGAACGCGACGAGCGTGTGGGTCGACGGATCAAGTCCGCGCCGGGCGCTCACGCGGCGGATCGCCTCGGCCATGCGCGCGTCGGCGACCGCGAGGAACGCGCGGAGCATCGCGGGCACATCGATGGTTTCCTCGCGTTCGCGGCGCCATCGGTCGCAGAGTTCGTCCGCGCGCGCACGCGCTGCGCTGAGGTCAAGCGGGAACGGAAAGCGCGCGCCGTCGAGATGACTCAGCACGAGGTGTGCGTCGGTGATCGTGAGCGGACCGCCCATGCCATAGCACGCTGGCCCCGGAGTGCTGCCGGCACTGCGCGGTCCGACGCAGACCTGACCATCGATCAGATCGAGCACACTGCCGCCGCCCGCGGCCACGCTCTCGACGGCCACGCTCGGGCTGGCGAGCGTTGCGGCGCCGAGCCGAGTCGTGGCGTTGAGCTCAAGGTCTTCGGTGAGCCGCGCGACATCCGTGCTCGTGCCGCCCATGTCGAAGGCGATCGCGGGAAGGAGCCCCACCTCGCGAGCGGCGGCGCGAGCGCCGGCCACGCCGCCCGCGGGACCACTAAAGAGGCTGTCCTTCGGCGTGAAGAGATCGGCGGGCGCGAGCGCACCGGCACTCGTCATCACGTGCAGTGGTGCTCCGTGGAGTTCATCGCGGACCTGGTGGAGGTACTCGGCGATCGGCCGCGAGAGCTGTGCGTTGACGCACGTCACGCGAGCGCGGGCTTCGAAGCCAATGGTGCGACTGAGTTCGTGCCCAAGGCTGATCGCTTCGATGCCTTCTTCGACGAGGAGTTTGCGAATGCGCAACTCGTGGATCGGATTGCGCCAGGCGTGCAGCAGGCACACGGCCACTGCGCCGACGCCAGTCTCTCGCGCGAGTCGAGCGCAGTCCCGGATCTGGTCATGGTCGATCGGTTCGAGTTCGTTGCCAGCGGCGTCCATGCGGCCGCGCACGCCCATGACAAAGGCATGCGGCGGAGGATCGCGCTCGATGCGAAGCGCGAAGAGATCGGGCCGGCGCTGATCGCCGATGCGGAGCAGGTCTTCGTGTCCCTCGTTCGTGAGGAAGAGCACGCGGGTGACGGCACCTTCGAGGAGCGCATTGGTGCCGCGCGTCGTGCCGAGTCGCACATCAAGGGGAGGAAGTCGCTGCCAAAGCGGCGTGCGGGTCAGGAGGTGCGCGGCGAGCGCGGGGGAGCTGCGCCGCGGATCGATGATGGCCGGGCAGGGGACGCCGCGCGGCCACTGGGCCGGGATCGGTTGCGC
>VGXL01000068.1 GCA_016873315.1 Phycisphaerae bacterium
TGGCCGATCGACGGACCAGATCGTCCTCATCGGGCCACCACTGATGAGCGTTGGCCCGTTGGCCCGCTCAACGAGGCAAGGCATCCCGCAATCTCGCCAGCCACGACGCCCCACGCGGGCCGATTCGCCCACGCTGCGAGTCAACGAAAAGACCCGCCTCGACTTCGAGGCGGGCCTTGAACTCCCCCAACTGGACTTGAACCAGTAACCTGGCGGTTAACAGCCGCCCGCTCTACCGATTGAGCTATAGGGGAATGGGGTGGGAAGAATAGCCGTTGCCGTCGTGAGGTTCAAGATCGGCGATTCGCTGGGTTGCCTTCACGTCCAGTTTGGGTATATTCCCCCTCCCCCAAGGGAGCCACCCATGAAGGACAAGACTCACCCCCAGTACTTCCCCGAATGCAAGGTCCACTTCCGTGGCCAGGTCGTCATGACCGTCGGCGCCACGGTGCCCGAGATGCACGTTGAAGTGTGGTCTGGCTCGCACCCCTTCTTCACCGGCCAGAAGACCTTCGTCGACACCGCCGGCCGCGTCGAACGCTTCCAGCGCAAGTTCGCTGGCGGCTACTTCGGCAAGGACAAGAAGGCCGCCAAGTAGATCCAAACGAATCCAACACCGCACGCCGCACCATGATCTGGTGCGGCGTGTGTCGTTTTGCGTACCTCGTCACGCGTGCGCCTTGAACTCCTGCCCGTTCCGATGGACCAGCTCCCCGACAACCTCGTGCGCAAGCTCGATGAACTGAGCGCGGAGTGGACCTCGCTCGGCCGCGAACTCGAGGATCCGCTCGTGGCCGTCGATCATCGTCGCACGCGCGCGATTGCGATGCGGCGCTCGGCCATCGAGCCGATCGCGACCGCGTTCACGCGTTGGCGCGCCCTGCCGACCGAAGCTGCGAGCCTGCGGGAACTCGTCGAGTCCGGCGATCCGGAGTTGGTCTCGATGGCCAAGGCCGACCTTGCGGCGCTGGCCATCGAGCGCGCCCGCCTCGCGGACACGTTGCAAGAGGCATTGGTCACTGCCAGCGACCGCGCTGTCGGGAACCTGATCCTGGAAGTGCGCGCCGGAGTTGGTGGCGACGAAGCAAGTCTGTGGGCGGGCGACCTGTGCGCGATGTACCTGAAGTTCGCGCAGCGGCGCGGCTGGCGCGTGGAGGAACTGGAACAGAAGGCCGGCGATGCAGGCGGCGTGTCGCAGGCGATCTTCGCGATCAGCGGCACGAGTTGCTGGAGTGACCTTGGCTACGAGGGCGGCACGCACCAGGTGAAGCGCGTTCCCGCAACCGAGGCGCAGGGGCGCGTGCACACGAGCACCGCCACGGTCGCGGTGCTCCCCGAACCCGAGGATGTTGAATCAGCCGTCGATCCCTCCGAGGTGAAGGAGATGGTCACCACGGCACAAGGTCCCGGTGGGCAGAACGTGAACAAGGTCGCCACCGCCGTGCACCTGATCCACCTGCCGACCGGCATCGAAGTGCGCATGCAAGAAACTCGAAGCCAGGGACAGAATCGCGAGAAGGCGTGGAAGCTCTTGCGCGCGCGCGTTTTTGAGCGTCGCGAAGCCGAGGCCGCAGCGCGACGCAGCGACCAACGCATCGCGATGATCGGCAGCGGCGGCCGCGCGGAAAAGATTCGCACCTATCGCTGGAAGGAAAACGTGGCGGTCGATCACCGCATCGAGCGGTCGTTCGCACTGCATGGACTGCTGGTGGGCGAACTCGAGCCACTGGTCGGCGCGCTCCGCGCAGCCGACATCGCTGAGCGCATCAAGGCGCTGTGACGGGCGGTGTTGGTGGGGCTGCGGGCGCACCTGGTGCTGGCGATGACGCTGCGGGTGCGGGCTGTGGCGCAACCGATCCCTCGGGCTTCGGCCTGATCGTGCCGAAGAGATCGAGTTCCTGGAGCTTCCCCTCGCTGCCCACGATGAGCGTGTCTGCGAAGTAGCCACGCGCATCTGGCAGCGGCTTGAGCTGGATGACGGCGACCATGCCATCGTCTTCCGCGTGCGACTCGATGAGTTCGGCCGTCACCGGGCACGCCACGCCGCCTTTGACCGACACAAACTCAAATGGGGCGGTCGCATCCTTCGAGCGCACCTCGATCCGCACGCCGTCGACTGGGTCGATGCGGCCGGCGTTGATGCGGTACTCGCGCATGCGCAGGACGGGGCGCTTGATCGGATTCGCGTTGCGGATCCGCACATCGACGAGCGCGCAATTGGGGTGATCGGTCTCGACGATCCAGAAGTCGCCCGTGGGCTCGTTCTCTGGAAACGACCACGCGAGCTTGTGACGAGCGTGCACATCGCCGGGCGCGTCCTGCGGGACAATCGTGGCGGGCTTGCCATTCACTGAGAGGACACGGAACGGCGTGCCGTCGGTGCTCTCGACGATCGTCTCGCCTGCGCGCGCGCGCTCGCCAACCAAGTTGATGTAGGCGGGCACCGCGCGAACTGGCAAGGCCACCTCGCCCTGCACGGCCACATTGACCGGTCGTGCGTAACCCTTGGCGATGATCTTGAGCTGAGAACGCCTGACACCCTGCATCGGCGCGCCGCTGAGTTCGGTCTCGATGACGAAACTCTTGCCTGGCTCGATCGTCACGCCGGCTGCGTCATTGATCGTGGTGCACTTGCATGACGCGGTGACGCTGAGCAGCGTGACAGGAGTGGAACCACCGTTGGTCAGCGTGACCGTGCCGCGCGCGTTCGTGTTGGGCATCATGAAGCCGAAGTCGAGCCGCGCCGGCGTGATGGTCAGCGGCGGAGGTGCATCGATCGCGCCATCCTGAACCGGATCGGATGGTTCGCGCGTCGCCGGTGCGTCTGCTGCCTCGCGTGCGTCGGGGCGCGGCGTGCGCGAGCGGGTGCGATCGAGCCGAGGGTCCTCGCCCTGCCCCTTCTGCTTTGGCACTGCTGGCGCAGTTGCCGGCTCATCGGTCGCTTGTCCACTGGGCGCTGGCGCCTGAGCTGGTGGTTCCGGTGGGGCAGTCTGTGGTGTCGCGCGCGCGCCCGCGACCGCGCCGAACGCTGCAACCGCAGCCATGAGGGTGGCGATCCACGATCGACGCGTTGCGTTGCTCTGAAGCATGGAGGGGAGCGTAACCGCCGACCCCGTTTTTGCGCTGGAACTGCGGTTCGGCGTGGCGGTACGGCGCGGTTGACGGAAGGTTGCAGTCGCTGGGGTGGATTTCGCCAAAATATCTCGCCGACGATTTGGATGTTCATGGAACCGGGCTATTGTCTTGGTGTCGACCGGGGCAACCCAGTCGGCCGCGTAACCCGGTTCAACCTGCCCAAGGTGAGAAAGACCCAACGGCACGGCCAAACGGCTGCGATGTCAACCGAGCCCTTTTCCCTCCCTCCGCCCCCGAGCCTCGTGCTCGGGGGTTTTCTTTTCCAGGGTTCGTAGCGCTCGTTCCCCGCCCCGCGGAGCATCGTGGCCGTTTGCTATCGTTGCCCCTCCCCAAGGGGATCCTCCACCATGAAGAGCACCGACCTACGCCCTGGCATGGCCATCAAGATGGATGGCAAGCTGTACGTGATCACCCAGTACACCCACGTCACCCCCGGCAACCTGCGCGCCTTCGTGCAGGTCAAGATCCGCGACATCGAGAAGGGCACGATCATCGAGAAGCGCCTGCGCTCGGGCGAAGAAGTCGAGCAGGTCGAGCTCGATCGACGCCCGATGCAGTACCTGTACGCGCAGGGCAAGACGCACGTCGTCATGGACAACCAGAACTACGAGCAGCATGAACTGCCCGAAGACGTGGTCGGCGACATGCCGCTGTACATGCTGCCCGACACCGAGGTCCTCGTGCTCTGGTGCGACGGCCGACCCGTGAGCATCGAAATGCCCAACGTGGTTGAACTGCTGGTCACCGACACGCCGCCCGGCATCAAGGGCGCGACGGCCACGAATCAGCTGAAGGAAGCGACCATGGAGACGGGCCTGAAGACGCGCGTTCCCCCCTTCATCACCAACGGCGAGAAGGTGCGCATCAACACGACCGACGGCTCGTACGCCAGCCGCGCCTGAGCGGGCGGCGGATCCAGAACATCACCAGCGCCCACGGCCCGCGCCGTGGGCGTTGTCGTTGACACGGCCGAATGCGGCGCGATGCGGATCGGGTCAGTGCCCGGCGAGCGGGAACTGAGCGCAGAAGTTGCGGATCTCGTCGCGCACGCGCGCGCACTCGGACGCATCGCCCTTCGCACCCATCACGCGATCGAGCCAATCCGCAACCTGCACCATCTCGCGCTCCTTGAGTCCGCGCGTGGTCAGCGCTGGCGTACCGAGTCGCAGACCGCTGGTCACCATCGGTGGGCGCGGATCGAACGGGATGCCGTTCTTGTTGCAGATGATGCCCGCTGACTCAAGCCACTTCTCGGCATCGGCACCAGTCAGGTCGGCGCTGCGCTGACGCAGGTCGACGAGCATGAGATGGTTGTCGGTGCCGCCGGTGCACAGGCGATAGCTGCGCTCGGTGAGAGCCTTCGCCAGCGCCTGCGCGTTGGCGACGACTTGTCGGCAATACCCCTTGAACTCGGGCTTCAGCGCTTCGCCGAACGCCACCGCCTTGGCCGCGATGATGTGCATGAGCGGGCCGCCTTGGCTTCCCGGGAAGACCTTGCGATCGACCTTCGTCGCCAGCTCCGCGTCGTTGGTCATGATCAGGCCGCCGCGCGGGCCGCGCAGCGTCTTGTGCGTGGTGGTCGTGACGAGATGCGCGTGCGGGAACGGCGACGGGTGCACGCCCGTCGCGCACAGGCCCGCAATGTGGGCGACATCGGCCATGAGGTACGCCCCCACCGAGTCGGCGATGGCGCGGAAGCGCGCGAAGTCGATCGTGCGCGGGTACGCCGAGTAGCCGCAGATGATGACCTTGGGCTTGTGTTCCTTGGCCAGACGCTCGATCTGGTCGTAGTCGAGCAGCTCGGTCCGCTCGTCCAGGTTGTATTCAACGATCGAGTAGAAGGTCCCGCTGAAGTTGGGCTTCAGACCGTGCGACAGGTGGCCGCCCGACTTGATCGGCAGACTGAGCACGGTGTCGCCGGGGTTCATCAGCGCCATGAAGGCCGCGACGTTGGCGTTGGCGCCGCAGTGAGGCTGCACATTCGCGAAGCCGCATCCGAAGAGCCGCTTGGCGCGCTCGCGCGCAAGGTCCTCGACCTGATCGTGCCACTCGCAGCCACCGTAGTAGCGCTTGCCGGGGTAGCCCTCGGCGTACTTGTTGGTCATCCAACTGCCGGCCGTGTGCATCACGACGGTGCTGACATGGTTCTCGCTCGCAATGAGTTCGAGCGTCGTCTCCTGCCGATCGCGTTCGCCAGACAGGATCTGCGCGACCTCGGGGTCGTGGCCCCGGAGCATGTCCAACAGGGCTGCACCCATGGGATCGGCGGAGTCGGAAACGGCTGGCACGGCGGTGGCGGGCGTCATGACCTGATCGTAGCGCGGTCGCTCGTATGCTCGGCGCGTGAAACGATGGCGACTTGGCCCCGCTGACCTGCTGGCCGGATTCGATGCGCGCGGTCCCTGCACTGCGTGGGTCGAGCCCGGCGGTCGGGCGCCGCGCGACATGATGAAGGCACCAGAGACGGTGGATGCGAAGTCGGCTGCCGAGCATCGTGCGATGCTCGCGGACGAGATCGACAGGATCGACCAGTGGCTCGTCGATCCTCGCGTGCCGCCTGCACAACTGCCTGCGGGGCCGCCGTTTCACCGAGCGTGTTGGGCAGCGGCGTGTCTGATCGCGCCAGGCACGACGGCGACCTACCGGGACTTGGCGGTGATGGCCGGACGGCCGGCCGCCGCGCGAGCGGCCGCGCAGGCGATGGCGCGAAATCGGATCGCACCCTTGGTTCCTTGCCACCGCGTCGTGGCTTCGACGGGACTTGGCGGATTCATGGGAAAGGGCGCATCGGCCGGGCATGCTGCGTGGGCGCTTCGATTGAAGCGATGGCTCTTGGCGCGCGAGGGCGCTCCCGTCGTCGGTTGAGTTGCTTTGGACGAAGGTGCCCCGAACGATCGATGACCTGCGGCGTAGACTCCGCTCCCCCCAAAGGAGATCCAGCATGAAGGTCACGATGGTCGGTACGGGTTACGTCGGTTTGGTCACAGGTGCGTGCTTTGCCGACATGGGCAACGATGTGACCTGCCTCGACGTGGATCCCCGCAAGATCGAGACTCTCAAGCGCGGCGAAAGCCCGATCTACGAACCCGGCCTGAGCGAGATGCTCGAGCGCAACATCAAGTCCGGTCGACTGCACTTCACGCTCGACAAGGCGGCGGCGTACCGCGATGCCAAGGCGATCTTCATCTGCGTCGGCACGCCCAGCGACAAGGATGGAAGCGCCGATCTGCAGTATGTGCTGAGCGTGGCGAACGACATCGGAGACGCGCTCGAGGCGCTCGGCTCGAAGGGCGCCGACAAGCTGGTCATCGTCAAGAGCACCGTGCCCGTCGGCACCAGCCACAAGGTGCGTGACGCGATCCGCGCGAAGACCAAGGTCCCCTTCCACATCGCCGACAATCCCGAGTTCCTCAAGGAAGGCGACGCGATCAACGACTTCATGCGGCCTGACCGTGTGGTCTGCGGCATCGAGAGCCAGAAGGCCGAAGACGTGCTGCGCGCGCTCTACGACCCGTTCGTGCGACAAGGGAATCCCATCTACTTCATGGATGTCCGCAGCGCGGAGATGGTGAAGTACGCGAGCAACGCCATGCTGGCCTGCAAGATCAGCTTCATCAACGAGATCGCCAACTTGGCCGAGCTCTACGGCGCAAACATCACCAGCGTGCGCGAAGGCATGTGCGCCGACAAGCGCATCGGCAATCAGTTCCTCTATCCGGGACTGGGCTACGGCGGATCGTGCTTCCCCAAGGACACGCAGGCTGTCGTGGGCATGGGCCGCGCGGTCGGTTTCGAGTGCAAGCTCAATGCGTCGGTCCATGAAGTGAACCAGGACCAGCGCTCGCACTTCTGGGGCAAGATCGAGCAGGAGCTCGGCGGCGTGAAGGGCAAGCGCTTGGCGTTCTGGGGCGTGGCGTTCAAGCCGCGCACCGATGACATTCGCGAAGCGCCGTCGATCGCGTTGATGACGCGCGCGGTCGCCGCCGGTGCGGTCGTGCGAGCGTTCGACCCCGTGGCCATGGAGAACATGGCTCACGAGTTCCCGCAGGCCGAAGCCGCGAGTGACATGTATCACGCGCTCGATGGCGCCGATGCGCTCGTCATCTGCACCGAGTGGAATGACTTCCGCAGCCCGGACTTTGGCGAGATGGCGCGACGCATGAAGGGCCGCACGATCTTTGACGGGCGCAATCTGTATCGCTCGGCGCAGGCCACGGAAGCTGGCTTCGTGTACGCCAGCGTCGGGCGCGAGACCGCCCGACCGTGAGGCTGGCGGACCAAGGCCACCCCAAGTTGGGGGACCTTGGTCGGACATGACAGCCTGAGCGCAAAAACTTTGGGATTCCCGCTGTTTTGAGCCCTTCCACCCCTTGAAGTGCTCGATTCCGACGATTATCCTAGTGATTATCCCGGAGCGGAGATTTGGACGACGCCCGGTTCGCACTCAAGGCCCAATAAACGGGTCAGAAACGGATTGAGAAATGGCTACTGCCACCAAGAAGAAGGCCTACAAGGCCACCCCCGCCAGCACCACCCGCAGCAAGTCGCAGGTCATCGCCGAGTGCGTGACCGCGACCGGCCTGACCCGCAAGCAGGTTGTCGGCGTGTTCGACACCCTGACCCAGGTCATGGTTGCCGACCTCGGCAAGAAGGGCTGCGGCACCTTCAAGTTCCTCGGCTTCAAGATGGTCGCCAAGACCACTCCGGCCAAGCGCGGCGGCGAGAAGAAGATCAACCCGCTGACTGGCAAGGAGTACATCACCAAGTCGAAGCCCGCTTCGCGCAAGGTGCGCGTCCGCGCGCTGAAGACCTTCACGCAGCACATCGTCTGATGAAGGCACGCATCTGCTGCCGTGCTTGCGCGGCCGCGGAGTGATGTCAGGCGGCAACGCCTGTGAGCAAGCGAACCGATCGGACCCCGCGTGATGAACGCGGGGTCCGTCGCTTTTGCAGGAGTCACGATGGAGCGTTGCGATCTTGAGCGCGGCGATCTTGCGCGAGCCGCCGTTTCACCACTCGCACTTCCTCGATTGAATTCGACTTAGCGCTCGATCGCTGCGCGAAGGACGCCATGAGCTGCATCCAGACGCGCTTGCGCAGCAGCCCGGTCCAGTCCGTTCGCATGCATGACGAGCGCGATTTTCAAGCTTCCGCCAGCAGCTTCGAGCAGAACTGCGCCCTGCTCGCGCGAGAGTTCTGGGTGGAACGTGCGCATGATCCGAACCGCACGGTCGACGAGCTTGTCGTTCGTGGCCGCCAGATCCACCATCAGATTTCCATGCACCTTGCCGAGCTTGGTGAAGAGCGTGGTCGTGATGCAGTTGAGCGCGAGTTTGGTCGCGGTCCCGGCCTTGAGCCGCGTTGATCCGGTGATGACCTCTGGCCCCGTGTCGATGAGCAGCAGATGGTCGCAGCCCGCGGGCGCATCACACGGCGCACAGACGAGGAATGCGGTCAGCGCTCCGCGCTCTTTGGCCATGGTCACCGCGCCACGCGGGTACGGCGTGGTGCCACCCGCCGCGATGCCGACCACCGCATCGTTGGCGCCGATGCCGAGTCGATCGAACTCTGCGGCGATCCCGCGCGGATCGTCTTCCATGCGCTCGCTCGACGTCCGCAGCGCCGCATCACCACCAGCGATCACGCCGATGATCTGATCTGCCCGCGAACGAAAGGTCGGCGGGCACTCGCTCGCATCGAGCACGCCGAGTCGGCCGCTCGTGCCAGCTCCGGCATAGAGCAACCGCCCGCCCGCCAGCATCCGAGGAAGCAGCGCGGTGACGAATGCCGCGATCGATGGCGCCGCGGCAAGCACCGCGTCGATCGCGCGCTGCTGGTCGCCGGCCAAGACTTCGATGCACTCCTGCACGGACCGCGCGTCGAACTCCATCGAGCCCGGGTGTCGCTGCTCAGTGCCGACATGGCTTCGGTCTGGTGGTAGCGCTCGGGCCATGGGCTGCTTCATCGGCGCATGGAAGCGGCGCGCATCAGTTCGCCAGGCCCAACCCGCGCAGCAGGTGGCTCCAGGTGACTGACTCGTATGAAGGACTCCAGATGCCGTGTCCGCTGTTGGGAAAGAGCATCATGTCGAAGGGCTTGCCCTTGGACTGCAGCGCATCGGCGAGTTGCCAAGCATTCGCCGGATGCACATTGTCATCGACCATGCCGTGCACGATCAGGAGCCGCCCCTTCAGGTTGCCGGCCAAGCGCACGCAACTGGACTGCTCGTAACCCTTGGGATTCTCAGCTGGCGTGCGCATGTAGCGCTCGGTGTAGATCGAGTCGTAGTTGTTCCAATCCGTGACGGCACCGCCTGCGACGCCAACCGCGAAGTCGTCGGGATAGCGCAGCAGCGCCAACGCGCTCATGGTGCCGCCATACGAGAACCCTGTGATGCCCACGCGCTTGGGGTCGACCAGACCCCGCGCCACGAGTTGACGGATCGCCGCGGCTTGGTCGTCCATGTCAGCGATGCCAAGTTGCATGTAGGTCGCGTCCTCGAACGCTTTGCCGCGACCGGGTGTGCCGCGATTGTCGACCTTCACGACGAGCACGCCGAACTCGCAGAGTGGTTCGACCGGGTCGTAGGTGTTCTCGACGGTGCGGAAGAACGGCCCGCCGTAGACCTGCACGACTGCGGGACGAGGCGTTCCCTCCTTCCAATCCTTTGGCTTGTGCAGCGTGCCGTACAGCGTGGTCGTGCCATCGGCCGCCTTCAACTGCAAGAGTTCGGGGCGCGGCCAGCCCTTCTCGACGACCGCGTCGCCATTGCGCTGGGCGATCACGGCCACGCGCGCGCCATCCTTCGCGACGAGCACCGTGCGCGGCGCAGTGTCGATCGACTGCTCGACGGCGATGGCGTGTCCGCCGTCTGGCGCGACGCTGAACGAGCTCCAGTGCATGTCCGATGTCGTCACCTCGTTGCCGCCCGAACCATCAAGCGCGACGCGCCACAGGTGCGGATTGATCGCGACCGGGCCGCTGTACCCGATGCACCAGAGCGTGCCGGCGTCTTCGTCGATCCAGTGGATCTCGCGCATGGCGAAGTCGCCCTTGGTCAAGGCCACCGGATCGCCACCATCGAGCGAGCGCACTTCGAAGTGGGAGTAGCCCGTGCGCTCGGATTCCCAGATGAAACTGCGCGGACGCTTGGTCAGGAACCGCAGCTTCGGAAGGTGATTCTGGTAGCAGCGCTGCTCCTCGACGAGCACCACGCGAACGGCGCCGGTTGCGGGATCCGCCGCGCAGAGCTCCAACCGGTTCTGCAATCGATTGAGCCGATGGAAGAGCAGTTCCTTCCCATCTGGCGTCCACTGCACGCCATAGATGTACTGGTCGGCATCGCCGACCTTGACCTGCGTCGTGCGACCGGTGACGATGCTGAAGATCGACAGACCAGCGATGGGGTTGGGTTCGCCTGGCTTGGGATACCGCTCGCGGTCGAGCCCCGGACGCTGCTTCGTCAGTTCCGTGGAGAGCAGAAACTCGGGCACCTTCGATTCATCGAAGGAGTAGTAGGCGAGCGAGGACGACTGCGGGTGCCACCACATGGCCGACTTCTGGTCGAGCTCTTCGCCGTAGACCCAACACGCCACGCCGAACTTCACGCCCGGCGGCGCATCGGGCGTGATGCGATCACGCTGCGCACCATGCGTGATGAAGACATGCCCGCCCTCGTGGATGGCCACGCGCTCGCCATCGGGTGATGGATCGCTGGCGCGTTGGCGCCCGCGCGCGACGCCGGGTCCGTCGTTGGCGGTGCTTCGTCCACCGCGCACGGCGGATTCAGGCACATCCTTGTCGCGAATCGTCTCGCGCTTGCCGGTGGATCGATCGATCGCGCTCCACGCGCCGTCGCGCAGCATGTACGCCGTGGTCGGCGTCCATCGGATCTCGTCGGGCGTGGCGCCACGCGCATTGCCCCACTGCTGTCGCGCCTTCTGCACGCGGTCGGCGTTGGGCAGGCGGTCAAACGGGATCCAGTCGGCGCTCGCGGACGCCGCCACGCTCGCCCAGAGCGCAACGCCGAGCAGCAGGCGCCGAAGCATCACGAGCCCACTCCGAGCGCGCGACGGAACTGTTCGTGTCGCTCCGTCAAGTCCGCCTGCGTGAGCGAGAGCAATCGTTCGGGTCCGAAGGACTCGATCGTGAAGCTGGCGACCACGGTGCCCCAGGGGAGTGCATCGCGGATGCTCTTGAAATCCGTGCGTCCCACGCGCGCCAAGTGGCCCATCATGCCACCGGCGAAGCTGTCGCCAGCGCCGGTCGGGTCAATCACGCGATCTTCTGGCGCAGGGAATGCCGGAAGGACGGCGACGCCATCTCGATGCACGAGCACCGCTCCATGCTCGCCCTTCTTGACGACGGCGAACGATGGACCGAGCGTCGTGATGTGCTGCGCCGCGCTGACCGCGTTGCGGATTCCCGTCAGTTCAAGCGCTTCCGTGTCGTTGAGCACGACGCCGTCGACGCGCTTGAGGAGCGCGAGCAGTTCACTGTGCGCGGTCTTGATCCACAAATCCATCGTGTCGCAGACGACGAGCTTGCGCTGCGGGAATTGATCGATGAAGTCAGCCTGCACGGCAGGATGCGTGTTGCCCAAGAACACGAACTGCGTGTCGCGGTAGGCATCGGGAACGCGCGGCGGTGCTTCCTGCAGGACGCCGACTTCAGTGAAGAGCGTCTCGCGCTGGTTCACATCTTCGAAATAGCGACCGCCCCATGAAAAGGTGCGGCTGCCCCGACGCGTCTCGAGCCCTTCGGTGCAAATGCCCTTGAAGCGGCCGAGCGTGTCGCGGTGCGTGGTCGGCCAGTCATCACCGACGACCGCGACCAGTCGCACGGGCGAGAGAAAGCTCGCGCCAGCAGCGAAGTAGGCGGCGCTGCCACCGAGCACGCCTTCGCGGCGTTCACGGGGCGTGTAGACGGTGTCGATTCCAATGGTTCCGGTGACGGCAAGGCTCATGCGGCCGAGCATACGGCCGATGGCCAATCGACTGCGTCACTCCTCGGTCGGCTCTTCGGAGCCGCCCGACTTGGTCATGCCGTAGCCGAGCGCCACACCGCACAGGCTTCCCGCGGCAAGGTCGATCGGCATCAGCCGCAGGACCGGGGCGACGGTGCCCCGCACGATCTCATCATCAAAGCCCGCGCCCGAGGAGAGCGAGAACACGAACTGTGCCAACCCCACGGTGAGAGCCGGCGCGGCGAAGACGACGACGGGCTGCGTTCGCGAACGGATGCTGCGCGCGATCATGGCGGCGAGCATCGCACCCAGCGTCATCGCGCCGATGGCTTGGCCCTTGCTGTCGGTGCGCGCCACGAAGACGACCACGACGACGGCCGCGATCGACGCCAACGCCGCCACGAGCTGTTGCGGCCTGAACGCGCCGTAGCCGTGCTCCGGAAGTTCCTCTGGGTCCGCGGGCATGTCCGGCAGCGGTCCCGCGAAGACGAAGGTCGACCACGAGAGCACACCCGCGAGCAGCGCGTAGACGACGGACACGATGGCGATGCTCGTGGGCGATGCGGCGTCGAACGCAGCATCGAGCACCGCGCCCGAACGCATCGCGTAGACGCCAAGCACGCAGCCAGCCGCGAAGAGGCCGACCGCCGTGTTGACGGCCTTGCCCACGCCGAGCGCCACGAACCACGCGACGAGCCACAGCGCGGCCACGGCCACCCAACCCGACATGCTCACCGACGCTTGCGGAATCACCGGCACGACGCCGCGCGCATCGGTGGCCAGCGACGCGCACGCCAACCCCGCCACGACCGCCAACACCACGGCGATGCCGATGCTCCCTAAGCGAATGACCGCGTCCTTCATGGCTCGTGTGGTACGCGCTAGCGACGGAGGGCGCAAGCGGCCCGGGATCGTGTGGTGGTCGACACTATCCTTCGGGGCATGGCCAGCCAGGACATCGTGCTCGATGGAACCGCGCTCTCGATCGCCTCGGTGACCGCGGTCGCGCGTCGTGGTGTCCGCGTGCGATTCGATCAGGCCGCGCGAGCGCGCGTTGACGCCGCACGCGCCGCTGTCATCGCGCAGGTCTCGCAGGGCAAGCCGATCTACGGCATCAACACCGGATTCGGGAACTTCGCGCAAGTGCGTGTTGATGACCACAAGCTCGCTGACCTGCAGCGCAACATCGTGCGCAGCCACGCTGCTGGCGTGGGCGATCCCCTGCCGACCGAAGTCGTGCGCGGCGCGATGCTTCTGACCGCTGCGAGTTTGGCGCGCGGCATCAGCGGCGTTCGTTCGGCCGTCATCGAGTCAATCGTCGCGCACCTCAACGCTGGCATCGTCCCCATCGTGCCAGAAGTGGGCAGCGTGGGTGCAAGCGGCGACCTGGCACCGCTGTCGCACATCGCGCTGGCCTTGATTGGCGAGGGAAATGTGCGGGTCGGCGATCGGATCATGCCCGCCGCAGAAGCTCAGCGCGCCGCGGGAATCGCGCCGCTCGTTCTTGAAATGAAAGAGGGCCTGTCGCTCCTCAACGGCACGCATGTGATGGCTGCCACGGCGGCGCTGGCGATCGACGACACGCGCCGGCTCGCGGGCGCGGCGATCGCCGCCACCGCGATGGCGATCGATGGTTGTCGGGCCAGCGAGAGTGGCCTTGATGCACGCATTCATGTGGCGCGCTGCCAACCGGGACAGGAACTCGTCGCGCAGCGGCTGCGGTCGCTGCTCAAGGGAAGCCAGATTCTGCCCAGCCACAAGGAAAACGATCCGCGGGTTCAGGATCCGTATGGGCTGCGATGCGCGCCGCAGGTCCTTGGCGCTGCGCTCGATGCGGTCGCCTGGGCCGAGGGCGTTGTCACGCGCGAACTCGGCGCGGTCACGGACAACCCGCTCGTCTTCACGCTTGGTGGCACGGCCATCGTGAGCGGTGGCAACTTCCACGGCATGCCACTCGCGATCGCGCTCGACACGCTCAAGATCGCGCTTTGCCACATTGCGGGCATCAGCGAACGCCGGGTCTACTGGGCGCTCTCGGGACACGATCGCGAAAGCCGCGTGCGCCCGCACTTGGCCGTCGATGCTGGATTCGACAGCGGCCTGATGATTGCGCAGTACACCGCCGCGGCGTGTGTGAACGAGCTCGGCGTGCTCGCCCACCCCGCGAGCCCCGGCAATGTGCCGACGAGCGCTGGCA